>NZ_JACBZI010000001.1:3768416-4110100 GCF_013408145.1 Nocardioides marinus | reverse complement strand
TCGCGCAGGAAGGCGTCGGTGCGCTCGGAGGCGCCGGCGGGCAGCAGGTAGCGGTAGGCCTGGGCGGGTTCGGCGCCGGTCTCCGGGGCCGTCGCCACCAGCCACAGCCCCGAGGAGGAGCCGCGGGACGAGCCGGTCTTGACCTCGACGAGCACCGCGTCGCTGGCCGACGCCGGCGTGACGGCGGGCTCGTCGTCGACCGCCACCGCGAGCCCCAGGCCCTCGCCGGTGCAGGCGGTCCACCCGGTGTCGACCAGCGCGCCGGGGTCGGGCAGCGAGGCGGGCGCGTCGAGGATGCCGATGTCGGCGCCGATCTGTCGGGTCTCCAGCACCTCCTGGGAGACGATGCGCGGCTCGAGCCCCTCGGCACCGAGGATCAGCTGCGCCGAGGTGATGTTGAGGACCGGCCGCAGCGCGGGCAGCTCCCCGTCGGGCAGGTCCTCGTCGAGGATGACGTAGGCGGCACCGAGCTCCTTGCTGATCACCAGCCCGGGGGCGTCCCAGTCGCTGTCGGGGCGGTCGGAGAAGACACCGGTGATCGCGGCGGCCGCGACCATCAGGACCGACAGCGCCACACCGCCGACGATGGTGCGTCCCGGTCGTGCGGGCTCGACCTCGCGTCCGCCCGGGGCTCCGGAGACGAAGGCGGTGACGAGCCGGCGCCTGCTGAAGGCGTGCGCCTCGACGAGGTCGCGCTTGGTGGCCACGGCTCAGCCCACGATCGCGGCGAACAGCCCGCACGCGACGACGGTCAGCGGCAGCAGCGCGAGCAGTGCGACGGTCTCGGCTACGTCGCCGAGCCGACCGCGGCGCACCGAGGGCTGCGACGGCACGAGGGTCAGCGCGAGCAGCACCCCGCCGGTGGCGGCCAGCACCACGGCGGTCGTCGGGCGCCAGTCGGGCTGCAGCCACAGCACCGCCGCGGCCGTCGAGACCAGGCCGAGCACCCCGCTGAGCAGGCCGACGAGCACCTCGGTGCCGGTGCGGTACTGCCGGGTGCGCAGCATCAGCACGCCCGCGCAGACCAGGGCCAGCACCGTGCCGGAGAGGCCTCGGCCCACCGCCAGCGGTGCCACCGCCACCAGCAGCAGCCCGACCGTCGCCCCGATCGCCAGCAGCACCTCGTGCGCCAGCCTCGCGTCGGCGCCGACCGCGGCGGCGTCGATGTCCTCGGGGTCGGCGGTGAGGTCGTCGACGGAGTAGGCCTGCTCGACCCCGCGCCCGGTCAGCCCGAGCGCCCACCAGGGGAACACGCTGCCGAGCAGCACCAGGAGCACCAGCAGCGCCACCAGGACGACCGCCGGGTCGAGGTCGGTGTCGGCCAGCACCAGCCCGGTGACCAGGAAGACCGCGCCGACCGCCGCCGGCGGCAGCGTCAGGGCACGGCCCTCGCCGACGGCCAGCAGGGACAGGGCGCCCACGACCACGGCGCCGAGCCCGGCGCCGACGGCCGAGGGGCCGAAGCCGCCCCCGCCGGCCAGGAGCAGGCCGGCCACCACGGCGTACAACGAGGCGGTCCAGGAGACCGCGACCGCGGCCTCCGGCTCGCCCTGGACGCGGGAGAGCACCACGGCGCCGGCGAGCAGCGCGGCCGCGACGATGGCGGCGGCGCTGCCGGCGAGCGTGGAGTCGGTCTGCAGCAGCAGGCTGCCGGCGCCGAGGACGAGCAGCAGGCCCGCCGCCCCCAGGGCGGTACGACGCCCCGAGGCGGGTGACCAGGGCCGCAGGTCGCGCTCCACGACGTCGGTCATGGCCTCGACCACGTCGTCGTAGACCCGGGGCGGGTCGGCGTCGACGCCGGCGCTCACGGTGAGCAGGGCTCCGTCCTCGACGCCCTGCAGCACCAGACCGGCGTCCCCGGACAGCCGGCGCCCGTCGGGGCCGGTCACGCAGTAGCCGCCGTGGACCGTGAGCGGGTCCAGCAGCCCCACGCTGCGGGCCAGCTCGGGGACCAGCTCGGCGACGGGGACCGCCCCGGGCAGCACCAGGTCGACCCGGCGGCTCCCGGAGGCCACGGTGACGCGCACCAGCCCGGACAGGGGCGCGGGGCCGGCGCTGGGGGGCGCGGTGCTCATGGAAGGTCCTCCCGAGACGGGTGCCGAGGGCCGAGGGGTGGGGTCACGACGTGGGGCTCCTACCCACGTCAGAGCGGCCCGTCCCCCCGGTCTGGACCGGGAGGACGGGCCGACTCACGTGGCGGGGACTCAGCCGCCGAACAGGGCCGCACCGCGCTGGTCGGCGGATCGGTAGTCCTGGTTGGCGGTCGAGACCGCGACGCTGGTCTTGGCCAGCAGGTCCTTCATCTCGTTGATCGCCTGGTCCCACTGGGCCTTGGCCTGGGTGTAGGCCTGCTGGGCCGAGCCGGACCAACCGGAGCCCTTGAGCTCCTTGAGGTCGTCCTCGAGTCGGTTCATCCGGTCCTCGATGGCCTTGACCCCGTTGGCCAGGTCGCTGGCCCCCAGGTCGAGGCCGCCGTGGTTGACGCTGATGCCGTCGTACATGTCTGTCTCCTGCTCCTGCTGGTCCGGGGCCCGGTCAGACGCGGCCGTTGGGCAGGGCGCCCAGCGAGTTCTGGAGGGCGGTCATGGAGGACTGCTGCGCGTCGTCGGTCGACACGTTGTCCTTCTCGGTGGTGATGAGGTTCTGCTCGAACTCGTTGAGCGCGCTCACGATCTTCTGCTGCTTGTCGTTCCACGCCATCGCCAGCGTCTGGAACGCGGTCGAGCCCTGACCGCCCCACTGGCTGCGGAGGGTCTCGACATTGGTCATGAGCTGCTTGGAGATGCCGTCGAACTCCGCCTTGGCGTCGGCGACGAGCCCGGCGGCGCGCGTCAGGGTCTTCTCGCCCTGCCCGTAGTCGGCTGCTGCCATGGGAACTGCTCCTTCCTCGGAGGCGACCCCGTCGCCCGAGATGTGGGTGTCGTCCGTCCCGCGGTGACCGGCTCGCCCTGCGGGCCCGGCGTGCTGCGCGACGTCAGGGCGTCTACCCGGGTCTTTACCCGCTAAACCAGCGCGGGAGCCGGCTGTGGATGACGGGGTGGGGCCGGCCGGGGCCCGGCTCAGACGTCGGGGACGCTCTCCCAGAGCAGGCGGAACAGGCCGGTCGCGGGCACCAGGGAGGCCAGCGCCAGCGCCCCGACGAACCCCTCGAGCACCTCGGCGCGACGCGACCACCACGCCGAGCGCCAGCCGCGTCCGGTGGCGACGGCGGCCGCCACCAGGGCCAGGGCGAGCGCGACCGCGGCACCCCCGACGAGCAGACCGGCCCCCTCACGCAGCGCGGCCGCGAGGTCGACCAGCAGGGCGAGCCACGCACCGAGCCCGGCGAGCCGGAGCAGGGCGCGCGCAGCGCGATGGCGGTAGCTGCGGGCCGCGAGCAGCAGCGCCGCCCCGGCGAGCAGGGCCAGGGCCCGCGCCCCCACCACGTCCGGGGTGTGCGGCACCGAGGCGAGCAGCGCGGGCGCGGCCACGGCGACCACGGCGAGCACCGCCACGCAGGCCGATGTGATCACGACGGCCCCGCGGGCCGCGACGTCGGTGACCAGGTCGGGCGGGACGACGGTGCGGCCGCGGCGACCCACGGGCCGCTCGCGTGCCGACCACGCGTTGACCGAGAGCCGCTCGAGGTCGACCAGCAGCTGGTCGGGCACGTCGACCGCCAGCCCCGGCACGAAGCGCGGCGCCAGCAGCGCGAGCGCCAGCAGCACCGACCAGACGACCTGGGCCGGGGCGCCGACCAGCGCACCGAGGGTGGTGAGCACGAACAGCGCGACCCCGACCATCGTCCACACCCGCAGGGCCTCCGACCGGCCGGGCGTCAGCACCCGGGCCACCCCGGCGGCCACGGCGGAGACCAGCGCCACCACGCCGAGCAGCACCGGCCACCGGTCGGGGACCGGCTCCCACACCACGGCGTACGCCGCTGCGCCGGCGTAGACCGGGGCGAGCACCGCCCGGTGGCCGGCCGGCACGCCCGGAGCCCCGACCGGCAGCGCCGCCACCAGGGCGGCGAGCACGAGGAGCACGACGGTCGCCGTGCGTGGACCGCCGTCGGCCGTCGCACCCGCCCAGCCCGCGAGCACCCCGGCCGCAGCGGCGAGGCCCAGCAGCACGGGAGCACCGGGCCCGGGGACCTGCTCATGGCCCGACCCGGGCGCGACCGGGCGGGGGTCGCCCGAGGTGGCGAGCACGCCGACCGCGGCCGGCTCGAGCGCGACCAGCAGGGCGCCGGCACCGACACCCACCTCGCGCAACGACCGGGCGGGGTCCAGCACGCCGGCCCCCGCGGAGCCGGCCGAGCCGGCCACGAGGTCGGGGGGCCCGGGGAGCCCGAGCTGTGCGGCGTACTCCGCCGCCACGTCGGCCACCGTCGCGGCGGCCGGGACCACGAGGTCCACGACGCCCCGGGGGCCGTGCACGCTGAGGGCGAGGACGTCGCCCGCACCTGCCGCCACTGCACCTCCCGATCGGTTTCGCCGCGCCGGGTGAAGGGTAGTCGCTCGCCGTGACGACGACCCTGCGCGGACAGCGCCTCGAGGCGCCCGAGATGCCCTCGGGGGAGATCCGGCTGCAGCCGCCGCCCGAGCTGGACCGCTCCGAGGGCGCCGCCGGCGTGATGATGAACGCGATCCCGATGCTCGGCAGCCTCGGCTCGATCGTGCTGGTGGCCTCCATGGGTGCCGGTGGCGGGGGCGGGCGCTCCTACATCGCGGCCGGGATGTTCCTCTTCGCCACCCTCGGCTTCATCGTCGTCCAGATCGACCGGCAGCGGAAGCAGCGCGCGCAGTCGGTCACCGGCTCGCGCACGGAGTACCTGCGCTACCTCTCCTCGGTGCGGGCCGTCGCCCGCGACGCCGCCACCCAGCAGCGGCGGGCGCTGACCTGGCAGCACCCGGAGCCGGCCTCGCTGCCCGCGCTCGCCGAGGAGCGCAGCCGGGTCTGGGAGCGCGGCGCGACCGACCCGACCTTCCTGCACGTGCGCTACGGCGTGTGCAGCCAGGAGCTCGCGCTGCGGCTGGTCCCGCCCGACAGCGCCCCCATCGACCAGGTCGACCCGGCCGCCGCCTCGGCACTGCACCGGCTGCTGGTCGTGCACCGCAACCAGCCCGACCTCCCGGCCTCCCTCGACCTGCGCGCCTTCGACCGGATCGAGGTCTGCGGCGCCGAGCCCACCGCACGCGCCCTCGCCCGGGCGCTGGTCTGCTCGGCCACCGCCTTCCACTCCCCCGAGCACCTGGTCGTCGCGGTCCTGGCCGGCGAGCGTCAGCTGGCGCACTGGGACTGGGTCAAGTGGCTCCCGCACGCCCACTCCGCCCGGGTCACCGACGCCGTCGGCCCCCGGCGGATGGTCGCGACCTCGCTCGACGAGCTCGCCGAGCTGCTGCCGCCCGACCTGGCCGACCGGCCCCGCTTCGGTGCCGACGAGCGGCCGGCGGTCCCCCACGTCCTGCTGCTGCTGGACGGCGCGGACCTCCCGCCGGGCAACCACGTGGTCCCGCCCGACGGGCTGCACGGCGTCACCGTCCTCGACCTGCCGGCCCGCTGGGACGACCTCGAGGACCCGACCCGGCTGCGGCTCGCGGTCCTCGACGAGCCGACCGCCCCCGGGCTGGTCGCCCTGGAGGCGGTGCGGGTGCGCGAGACCCCGGTGCGGGCCCGCGGCGACCAGTGCGACCTGGCCACCGCGGAGGCCTTCGCCCGTCGGCTCACCGCCCTGCACACCGTCACGGCCGGCTCCGGCGTACCCGACGACGCGGCGCCGGACCTCTCCGGCAGCACCGACTTCATGGAGCTGCTCGGCCTCGGCGACGTCCACGCCTTCGACGCCGACGCCGCGTGGCGCCCCCGCCCGGCGCGGGACCGCCTGCGGGTTCCGATCGGTGTCGGCGAGGCCGGTCTGCCCGCGCACCTCGACCTCAAGGAGTCCGCCCAGCAGGGCATGGGGCCGCACGGCCTGGTCATCGGCGCGACCGGATCGGGCAAGTCGGAGTTCCTGCGCACGCTGGTGCTCGGCCTGGCGATGACGCACTCGCCCGAGCAGCTCAACATGGTCCTGGTCGACTTCAAGGGCGGCGCGACCTTCGCGGGCATGTCCGGCATGCCGCACGTCTCGGCGGTCATCACCAACCTCTCCCAAGAGCTGACCCTCGTCGACCGGATGCAGGACGCGCTGTCCGGGGAGATGGTGCGGCGCCAGGAGCTGCTGCGCGAGGCCGGCAACTTCGCCTCGGTCCGCGACTACGAGAAGGCCCGCGCGGCCGGCGAGGACCTCGCGCCGCTGCCGTCGCTGTTCGTCGTGGTCGACGAGTTCTCCGAGATGCTCAGCGCCAAGCCGGAGTTCATCGACCTCTTCGTCGCCATCGGCCGCCTGGGCCGCTCCCTCGGCATCCACCTGCTGCTGGCCAGCCAGCGCCTGGAGGAGGGCCGGCTGCGCGGCCTGGAGTCGCACCTGTCCTACCGCGTGGGGCTGCGCACCTTCAGCGCCCAGGAGTCCCGCGCGGTGCTCGGCGTCCCCGACGCCTACGAGCTGCCCGCGGTCCCCGGCCTGGGCTACCTCAAGCCCGACCCGACCACGATGCAGCGCTTCAAGGCCGCCTACGTCTCGGGCCCGCCCAGCGGCCGGGCCCGGGTGCAGCGCGACGAGGGCGGCCACGTGCGCGGCATCCTGCCCTTCACGGTCGCCTCGGTGCGCCCCCTGGAGCAGCAGCCCGACGCCGCACCCGAGCCGGTCGCGCCGCGGCCGACCAGCGACGAGTCACTGCTCGACCTCGCCGTACGCCGGATAGCCGGTCGGGGCCCGGCCGCCCACCAGGTCTGGCTCCCGCCGCTGGAGGAGCCCGACACCCTCGACGGGCTCTTCGGCGACCTGGTCGAGGACCCCGCACTGGGCCTGCACTCGCCCTCGTGGCGGGCGCTGGGCGGCCTCACCGTCCCGCTCGGCATCGTCGACCGTCCCCGTGAGCAGCGCCGCGACACCCTGACCGTCGACCTCTCCGGCGCCGCCGGTCACGTGGCCGTGGTCGGCGGGCCGCGCAGCGGCAAGTCCACGCTGCTGCGCACGATCGTGGCCAGCGCGTCCCTGGTCACCACGCCGCAGGAGTCGCAGTTCTTCGTGCTCGACTTCGGCGGCGGCACGTTCGCACCGCTCGCCCACCACCCCCACGTGGCGGGCGTCGGCACCCGCTCCGAGCCCGACGTCGTGCGTCGCATCCTGGCCGAGGTCACCGGCGTGGTCGACCGCCGCGAGGCGTTCTTCCGCGACCGGGGCATCGACTCGATCGAGACCTACCGCGCGCGCCGTCGCGAGGGCCGGGCCGACGACGGTTTCGACGACGGGTTCGGCGACGTCTTCCTCGTCGTGGACGGCTGGTCCACCCTGCGCGCCGACTTCGACGACCTGGAGATGGAGATCCAGCAGCTGGCCGGGCGCGGCCTGACCTTCGGGCTGCACGTCGTGGCGGGCGCCGCCCGGTGGTCGGACTTCCGGGCCGCGATGCGCGACGTCTTCGGCACCCGCCTCGAGCTGCGCCTGGGCGACCACGTGGACTCCGAGATCGACCGCCGGCTCGCCGCCCTGGTCCCCACCGGCCGCCCCGGCCGCGGGCTGGTGCAGTCCAAGCTGCACTTCCTCGGCGCCCTCCCGCGCATCGACGGGGCCGGCACCGGGCACGACCTCGGCGACGGCGTCGAGGACCTCGTGACCCGGGTGCGGGCCGCCTGGCGGGGGCCGGCCGGCCCCAAGCTGCGGCTGCTCCCCGCGCGCATCGACCTCGCCGACGTACGCCGGATGGCCGGCGCGGCCGAGGCCCCCGACGCCGCAACCGGGTCACAGCCGGGCGGCGGCCCGCTGCTGCTGGGCGTGGACGAGAAGGAGCTGGCACCGCTCGGTCTCGACGTCGACGCCGAGCCACACCTGCTGGTGCTGGGCGACGGCCAGTCCGGGAAGAGCTCGTTGCTGCGGTCCTACGTGCGCGAGGTGGTCCGCACCCGCGGTGCGGCCCAGGCGCAGGTCGTGGTCGTGGACTACCGCCGCTCCCTGCTCGGTGAGGTCCCCGAGGAGCACCTCCTGCAGTACCTCACCTCCGCCCAGCAGGCCACGCCGGCGCTGCGCGACCTCGCCGCCTACCTCGAGCAGCGCATCCCGGGCCCCGACGTGACGCCCGAGCAGCTGCGCAGCCGCTCGTGGTGGCAGGGCGCCGAGGTCTTCCTGGTCGTCGACGACTACGACCTGGTGGCCACCGCGCAGAGCTCGCCACTGGCGCCGCTGCAGCCGCTGCTCGCCCAGGCCCGCGACGTCGGCCTGCACGTCGTGGTGGCCCGTCGCTCCGGCGGCGCCTCACGGGCGCTCTACGAGCCGGTGATCCAGACGCTGCGCGACCTCGCGATGCCCGGCCTGCTGCTCTCGGGCAGCCCCGACGAGGGCCCGGTGCTCGGCACCCTGCGGCCCACGCCGCTCCCGCCCGGCCGCGGTCGGCTGGTCACGCGCGACCGGGGCGTCGAGACGGTGCAGGTCGCGTGGAGCGAGCCGACCGCGTGAGCGGGTCGGGTGCTCACACGTGCGTGTGCTCGCCCGGGCCCTTCACCGACAGCGACGGCAGGTCCGCGAGGTCGTAGGTCGCCTCGTAGGTGCGGCGGTAGCCGGTGTGCGCGACCCGCCAGCCCTCCGGCGTACGCACGTAGCGGTCCTCGTAGAACGCCGCACCCTCGAGCATGAACCCGAATGCGGCGACCAGCACCTTGTCCTGGAGGTACCACCGCGCGGTCGCGGTGTCGCCGTCGACGGCGATCTCGGGGTGGTGCACCTGGTGGAGGGTGATCAGCCCCTCGCCGAGGTTGGTGCGCATGTAGTCCACCAGCGCGGCCCGGTCGTCGAACTCCAGGCCGTTGTAGTCGGCGGTCGCGTCGGGCAGGAAGCACGCCTCGAACTCATCCCACTGCTTGGTGTCGAGGGTGCGCAGGTAGCGGTACTTCAGCTGCTTGACGTCCTCGTGGTCGCGCCACTCAGAGATAGAACCTGTTCCAGTTTCGCTCACGGCGGCAGCGTACGACGCCTGTCCAGCCCCACCCGTGACGACGCCGTCCGGTCGGGGCCGATCTCCCACCCACACAGGGATTGGAGCGATCCAAGTCACACCCGCGAAAACACGCCTGTAACCGTCCGTCAACCCTCCCGCGATCTGGCGCGCGCACCCTGAGAGCACTGATCACCTCCAGGACCCGAGGAGCACCCCATGGCCGACACCACCCCCGTCACCGCCACCACGACCGACATCACGACCGCCGCCGACCGGCTCGGCGAGCAGCGTGCCGCCCTGCGGCTGCGCCACTCCCAGCGCCTCACCGCTCTCATGGAGGCCCGCAACGACCTGCGTGGCGTCCACGCCCTGGCCGACTTCGTCGACGACTCGGTGCGCTGGAGCGCCTGACCCCCCTCGACCAGCGGCAGCACCCCGTCGGCAGCCGCCCACCTCTGCGGTGGGCGGCTGTCGTCGTCGGGGCGCACTAGACTCGCGGCCGTGATCTTCAAGCGGGTCGGCGACGGGCGCCCCTACCCCGAGCACGGACTCTCGTCCGGCGACTGGGCCGCCCTGCCCCCGCGCCAGGTGCGCCTCGACGAGCTGGTGACCACCAAGGACACGCTCTGGCTCGGCACCCTGCTCGACGAGGACTCCACGTTCTACGGGGACCTCTTCGCCCACGTCGTGGACTGGCACGGCGAGCTCTACCTCGAGGACGGCCTGCACCGCGCGCTCCGCGCGGCCCTCCAGCAGCGCCCCGTCCTCCACGCCCGGGTCCTCGACCACGCCGCCCACGGGAAGCGCTCCGCATGATCGACCTGTCCGCCGGCCTCCGCACCGCCCTGACGCTCGGCGTCCTCGCGGTCCTGCTCCTGGTGATGCTCACCTGGGGCTGGTCCAACGCCACCGCCCCGCTCCCCGGCTCGGACGAGCCCGAGGAGGCCGGGGCGTGCGAGCCCTGGACCGTGGTCGAGGGCGAGCAGCTCGACGCCGCCCAGGTCGAGGTGACGATCCTCAACGCCGGCACCCGCGAGGGGCTGGCCGGGGCGGTGATGGACGGCTTCCTCGAGCG
Source organism: Nocardioides marinus (assembly GCF_013408145.1). Lineage (NCBI taxonomy): Bacteria > Bacillati > Actinomycetota > Actinomycetes > Propionibacteriales > Nocardioidaceae > Nocardioides > Nocardioides marinus. The sequence goes on along the minus strand of NZ_JACBZI010000001.1, from coordinate 4,100,011 downwards.
CGGCTTCCGCGAGGGCACCAGCGGCAACGCCCCGCGCGACACCGAGGTCGCGAAGGTGCAGGTGTGGGCGGCCGACAAGCGCGACCCCGCCGTGGTGCTCGTGCGCAGCGTGCTGCCCAAGCCCGCCCCGGTCCGCGAGGCCCCCGTCGACCTCGTCGACCTGCCGGGGGTCGTCGTGGTGGTCGGCAACGACTTCGGCGACCTGCGCGAGGGTCGCTCCTCCCTCACCGCCAAGCAGGAGGGCGCGGCCTGCGCGCCCTGACCCAGCGGGTCACCTCGCCGGACCCAGCCACTGGGCGAGCCGTCCACCACGGCTGACCTGCCGCAGCCGGCGCTCGGTCTGCTCGCGCTGGCGCCGCGGGGTCACCACCAGCAGGTGGTCGCCCGAGCGCAGGACGGTACGCCGCTCCGGCACCAGCGTCTCGTCCCCCCGGATCACCAGGGAGACCGAGGCACCCGGCGGCAGCCGGAGCTCGCCGACCTCCACCCCGTGCATCAGCGACCGCGGGCTGATCGTCACCTGGAGCAGGTCGGCCGCCACCCGCTCGAGCGGTGCCGCCTCGACGTCGAGGTCGCGCGGCTCGGAGCGCCTGGCCACCCGCAGCACGCGGGCCACCCACGGCAGGGTGGGGCCGGTCAGCAGGGTGAAGACGACGACCATGACGAAGACCAGGTCGAAGAGCCGCTCGCTCCCGTCGATCCCCTCGGCCAGCGGGATGGTGGTGAGCACGATCGGCACGGCGCCGCGCAGACCGGCCCAGGACAGGAACGTCAGCTCCCGCCACGACATCGGCTGCACCAAGGCGCTCACCGCGACCGAGATCGGCCGGGCGACCAGGGTGAGGACCAGACCGGCCGCCAGGGCCATGCCCACCGTGGACAGGGTGATCCGCCCCGGGGAGAGCAGCAGGCCGAGCATGACGAACAGCCCGATCTGGGCCAGCCAGGCGACGCCCTCGGCGAAGGAACGGGTGGCCCCTCGGTGGGGCAGGTCGGAGTTCCCGAGCACCAGCGCGGCGACGTACACCGCGGCGAAGCCGGAGCCGTGCAGGGCCGCCGCCGCGCCGTAGCCCAGGAAGGCCAGCGTGAGGACGGCGAGCGGGTAGAGGCCGGCGGTCGGCAGGGCGGCGCGGCGCATCAGCCAGGCACCGCCGAAGCCGGCCGCCAGACCGCAGACCACTCCCAGGGCCAGCTCGCCGAGGACGAGACCAGCCACCACCACCGGCGGGTGGTCGCCGACCGCCCCGGTGGAGACGAGCGTGACCAGCACGACCGTGGGGGCGTCGTTGAGGCCGGACTCGGCCTCGAGGGCACCGGTGAGCCGACGGGGCAGCGGCACGACCCGGAGCACCGAGAACACCGCGGCGGCGTCGGTCGGCGAGCAGACCGCCCCGAGCAGGACCGCGAGCTCCCAGGGCAGGCCGAGCACGTAGTGCGCCACGACGGCCACGACCGTGACCGAGACGACGATGCCCACGGTCGCCAACGAGACCCCGAGGCGCATCGAGGGGCGGGCCTCTCGCCAGTTGGTGGTGAGCCCGCCCTCCGCGAGGATCACGGCGAGCGCGGCGAAGCCCAGCGCATGGGCGGCCGCCGCGTCCTCGAACTGGATGCCGACCCCGGCCTCCCCCAGGGCCACGCCCATGAGGAGGTAGATCAGCAGCGAGGGGAGCCCCGCCCGCGTCGAGACCCGCACGGCCAGGATCGCGAAGAGGGTCACGGCCGACCCGACCAGCACGAACTCGTCGAGCGCGTGCACGTCGAAGGTCATCTCGCCCCTGTCGTGGTGTCGGGGTCGGCGGGGTCCGATCCTATCGGCGTACGCGCCCGGGTCGCGCCGACCGTCGTGGGGCTGGACAGGTGTCCGGCCACCCGTTCCGCAAAAGTGGAACTTGTTCTAGATTTGAGCGCATGAGCGACACCAGCACCCCCGGCACCGCCGTCCCCGACGTCCTGCCCGCCTCGGTCCTCGACGGGGCGGAGGGCTTCGACGTGGTCGTCGTCGGCTTCGGCATCGCCGGCGGCAGCGCCGCGCTCGAGGCCGCCCGGGCGGGGGCCCGGGTGCTGCTGCTCGAGCGTGCCGCGGTGCACGGAGGCACCTCGGCGATGTCGGGGGGGCACTTCTACCTCGGCGGGGGTACGCCGGTGCAGCAGGCGACCGGCCACGAGGACTCCCCCGAGGAGATGTACAAGTACCTCGTCGCGGTCTCCAAGGACCCCGAGCACGACAAGATCCGTGCCTACTGCGACGGCTCGGTCGAGCACTTCGGGTGGCTGGAGGACCTCGGCTTCGAGTTCGAGCGCTCCTACTACCCCGAGAAGGCGGTCATCCAGCCCGGCACCCAGGGGCTGATGTTCACCGGCAACGAGAAGGTCTGGCCGTTCAAGGAGCAGGCACGTCCGGCGCCGCGCGGCCACAAGGTCCCCGTCCCCGGTGACACCGAGGGCACCAAGCTGGTGATGGACCTGCTGCGCGACCGGCTGGCCGAGGCCGGCGCCGAGGTCCGCTACGAGACCGGGGTGACCAACCTGGTCGTCGACGACGCGGGCGCGGTCGTCGGCGTCGCGTGGCGCTCCTTCGAGCGCAGCGGCGTCGTGCGTGCCGACGCGGTCGTCGTGGCCGCCGGCGGCTTCGTGATGAACCCCGACATGGTCGCCGAGCACACCCCGGCGCTCGGCTCGAAGCTGTTCACGCTCGGCTCGACGTACGACGACGGCCTCGGCATCCGGCTGGGCGCCTCGGTCGGCGCGGAGCTCAAGCACATGGACGAGCCGTTCATCACCGCGCCGGTCTACCCGCCGGCCTCGCTGCTGACGGGGGTGATCGTCAACAAGCACGGGAAGCGGTTCGTGGCCGAGGACAGCTACCACTCGCGCACGTCCCAGCACGTGATGGAGCAGCCGGACTCCGAGGCCTACGTCATCGTCGACAGCGAGCACGGCGAGCTGACCAGCTACTCCATGCTGGTCCCGATCATCGACGCCTACGACACCCTCGCCGAGCTCGAGCAGGCGCTCTCGCTGCCCGAGGGGTCGGTGCAGGAGACCCTCGGTCGCTACAACGAGCACGCCGCGAAGGGTGAGGACCCGGATTTCCACAAGAGCCCGGAGTTCCTCGCTCCCCAGGACACCGGCCCGTGGGCGGCCTTCGACCTGCGCCTGGGCAAGGCGATGTACGCCGGGTTCACCCTCGGCGGCATCCGCACCGACCTCGACGGACGGGTCCAGCGCCCAGACGGCTCGGTCGTCACCGGTCTGTACGCCGCCGGCGCCTGTGCCTCCAACATCGCCCAGGACGGCAAGGGCTACTGCTCGGGCACCCAGCTCGGCGAGGGCTCGTTCTTCGGCCGCCGGGCCGGTCGGCACGCGGCGGGTGTGGCTGCTGGGGCTGCTGGGGCGGGTGTCTGAGTGGAAGGTCTGACTGATGTCAGTCAGACCTTGCATGGTGCGGTCGAAGGTTCGACCGCGAACGCGAAGGTCGGACTGACATCAGTCGAACCTTCCGACGGCCGCCACCTACCCTCGACCCCATGACGCCACAGGAGCACGCGAGCAGCCGCTGGGCGGTGGCCAGCCGGGCGAACGTGCCGCCCTTCCACGTCATGGACCTGCTGGAGGCGGCGACCCGGCGCCAGCGCACGCACGGCGACCTGGTCAACCTCGTGGCGGGCCAGCCGAGCACGGGAGCACCCGGGCCGGTGGCCGACGAGGCGGTACGGCTGCTGCGCAGCGGTGACCCGCTCGGCTACACCCCGAGCATCGGCATCCTGGAGCTGCGCGAGGCGATCGCGACCCACCACCGGCGTACCCACGGCATCGAGGTGACCGCCGACGACGTCATCGCCACCACCGGCAGCAGCGGCGGGTTCCTGCTGGCCTTCCTGGCGGCCTTCGAGCCCGGCGACAAGGTGGCGATGGCCCGGCCCGGCTACCCCTGCTACCGCAACGTCCTCACCGCGCTGGGCTGCGAGGTCGTCGAGATCGAGACCGGCCCGGAGACCCGCTACCAACCGACCGTCGAGCAGGTCGCGGCGATCGACGGCGTCAAGGGCCTGGTCGTCGCCAGCCCCGCCAACCCCACCGGCACCATGCTGATGCCCGAGGAGCTCGCGGCCCTGGCGCGGTGGTGCGAGGAGCAGGGCGTGCAGCTGATCTCCGACGAGATCTACCACGGCATCGAGTACGCCGACGGCGCCCCCGGGTCCGGCCGGCTGGCCCGCAGCGCCTGGGAGACCAGCCGCGAGGCGATCGTGTTCGCCAGCTTCAGCAAGTACTTCTCCATGACCGGCTGGCGGATCGGCTGGATGCTCGTCCCCGAGCGCCTGCGCCGCGCGGTCGACGTGCTCACCGGCAACTTCACGATCTGCCCGCCGGTCATCGCCCAGCGCGCCTGCCTGGCCGCGTTCACGCCGGAGTCCTACGCCGAGCTCGACGGCCACGTCGCGCGGTACGCCGGCAACCGTCGCCTGCTCCTCGACGGGCTCGCCGACCTCGGCATCACCCGGCTCGCGCCGGCCGACGGCGCGTTCTACGCCTACGCCGACGTGGGTCACCTGACCGGGGACTCGATGGCCTTCGCCCACGAGCTACTCGCGGCCACTGGCGTCGCCGTCGCCCCCGGCATCGACTTCGACACCCTCGACGGTCCGCGCTCGATCCGGTTCAGCTTCGCCGGCCAGGCCCGCGACGTCGAGACCGGCCTCGAGCGGCTCGGCGACTTCCTCCGGCAGCGACGCCCCCGCTGAGGATCAGCGCCGGAGCACCGACGCGGTGAGCGCGTGGCCGGGCAGCCGCAGCCGGTAGCGCAGCACGCGGTCGCCCTCCGGCACCTGCACGGTCAGGGTGGTGGCCGGCCCGTCGTTCCACGCGAGCACCGCCACCCGACCGTCGGGCCGCTGGAGCACGCGGGCCTCCACGCTCTCGCCACCACGCGTCGGCAGCAGCCGGGAGCCGGGCTGCACGGCCCGCGCCGCCACCGCGTACGCCGCTCCGCGCGCGGTCATGCGGGCGGGACCCTCACCCAGCAGCACCAGCGCCTCCTCGCCGTCGATCAGCGCGGGGGCGAGCGGGGCGCGGCCCTCGTCGAGGGCGGGGAGGATCTCGCGGCGTACCACCCGGTCGACGGCGCGCTCCCAGGACCGCTCGCCGGGATCGGCCAGCGGGGCCTCACCGCTGCGCGGGGCGGGCTCGGTCCGGCCACGGTTGACCAGCGCCCGCAGGTCGGGGCGCAGCTGGGCCCAGCCCTCCACGACGTCGGCCACGGGCTCGCTGGCCTTTCGCAACTTCGCCTGTCGGCCGGGGCCGCTGTCGCCGTCGACCACGAGCGCCTTCTCGGGGGCGGCGCCGACTGCGAAGACGGCGAGCCCCATCTGCTCGGTGTCGACGACGTGGCTCAGCAGCCGCGTGCGCCGGGGCTCGGGCACCCCGATCAGCCGCTCCGCCTCGGCCTCGGTGACGACGACACCGACGCCCGGGAGCCGGGCGTCCTCGCTGCCGCCGACGACGGAGAGGGTGTCGGGGTCGTCGAGCAGCGCGAGCGCGGCCGTGAGGTCGACCCGCTCGGGCTTGGCGACGCGGCGCGGGCCGTCACCCGGCAGGTGCCGGACGGTGTCGACCGAGCCGGTCAGCCACGCGGGGGCGGCACCTGGCGAGGAGGTCAGCACGATCGGCGGCCGCTCGGGCTCGCCGGCCACACCGGGGTTGCGGTCGAGCGCGACCCGGACGGGGCCGACACCCAGGGCGACGAGGCCGGTCACGGTCAGGCCGGTGGCGAGGACTCGGAACATCATCGGGAGAGCACCTCCATCTCCAGGGACGTGCGTCGCGTGCCCTGGGCTTCGAGGACGTCGGCGCGCAGGGCGCCGGGGACACCGGCGTGCGCCGGGAGGGGTGGCATGTCGAGCTCGGCGTAGAGGTCCTTGCGGCCGCCCTCACGCGGGCGCAGCGAGCCGACGTCGACGAAGGGCTCCTCGACCACCCGGTGGACCACCCAGGCCAGTGCGAGCGCAGCGATCGCGATCAGCAGGTAGTTGTGCAGGTAGCCGTTCGGGTCGGTGTCGATCAGGCCGAGGTTCTCGAACCCGATCGCCACGGGCTCGTGGACGAGGTAGACGGTGAACGCCACGACGCTCAGCCGGAGCATCAGCGCGTTGTCGACCCAGCGCGCCGGTCGGTCGGACCGACAGGTCATCACCGCCAGCAGGATGAGCGTCCACCCCACCGAGGCGACCGGGTGCCGCAGGCTCTCCAGCACCGTGTCGGGCACGTAGTAGAACGTGCGGCGCGCCTCGAAGAGCAGCCAGACGCCGGTGACGGCGAGCACCAGGCTGGCCCACGCCGGGATGCGACGGCTGCCCATCCACACCACGAGCACGGCGGCGGCCATGCCGATCGCGAAGTCGTCGGCCTTGGCGGCCGGCCCGAAGCGCCAGGCCCAGCGGTCGGGCTCGATCTGCCAGACGAAGTCCACGTTGAGCTTGTAGAGCACCGAGGCCAGGGCCACCGCGGCCACCGGGCCGAGCAGCCGAGCAGCACGGCGGGCGTCGCCCTCGACCTGTCGCACCCAGCGGACCCAGGCGGGGGCGAAGATCGCCAGCGCGACGTAGAACATCCAGTCCACCGACAGGGTCCACGCCGGGCCGATCGTGGCGAAGATCCGCTCGGAGTCGAAGGCCTGGACCAGCAGCAGGTGCTCCACCAGGTCCAACCAGTCGGCGGTCGTGATGCCGTAGTTGCGCATGCTCCAGCACACGATGACCAGCAGCCAGTACGTCGGGATGAACCGGAACACCCGGCGCCACAGGAAGTCGTCCCCGGACGGGACGTGGCGCCGGTCGTCGAAGGCCGCGACGACGAACGGCAGGAACAGCAGCAGGCCCGAGAGCACGAAGAACAGGTCGACGACCAGGTCCACGGACAGGATCGCGGTCAGCAGGCCGGGGGTCTCGTACAGCGGCCCGAGGCCGTCGTCGTCGGTGTCCATCACCTGCCAGGCGTGCACCGCCACGACCGCGAGCGCAGCGACGCCGCGCCACCCCTCGACCCCGCGCACCTTGAACCCCGCGCCCGCGCCCTTGCGCTCGGTGCTGCGCAGGAAGCCCTGGTCGTTGCGCCGGTCGACGGCGAAGGACGTCTGCGCGGCGGTCACAGGGCGATCTCCAGGTCGCGACGGTGCTCGGCGGGAGCTGGGTCGGCTCCGTGCGCCGGGGCCTGGGACGTGCGTGCGGTGACGTCCCACGAGTGTGCGCCGAGCAGGTGCCGCACCACCGCGCCACGGGTGACGCTCATGCGCAGCTCGGCGTACCCGAGCACCGAGACCAGGACGTAGCGGGCGAAGAGCCCCGGTCGGGCGCCGATCCCGGGCGCTGCCAGCCGGTTGGCGGCGACGGCCTGCAGGACGGGGACCCCGTTGACCCCGATGGCGGCCACGATGAAGAACAGCAGGTCCCACACGACACGTCGGTCGGTGGCCCAGGCCATCGCGATCACCAGCGGGACGAGCTGGGTCGCGAGGAAGGGGTGGACGGCCCGCCAGGCGAGCAGGAAGGCCACGCCCCGGCGCTGCACCAGGCTCAGCCGCCGGTTGAGCAGCAGCGCCGCACAGTGGCGCAGGCTCACCTCGTGCCAGCCCTGGGCCCAGCGGGTGCGCTGCTTCCACCAGCCGCTCCAGTCGGTGGGGGCCAGCTCGTAGGAGAGGATGCGCGGGTCCATCGCGAGCCGGCGGCCCTGGTCCAGCGCCCGCATCGAGACGTCGATGTCCTCGGTGAGCATCCGGCCGTCGAGGCCGAGCTCGTCGAGCACCTCCGCGCGCCACCAGCCGTTGCTGCCGCCGAAGAGGCCGAAGTCGTGGGTGACGGTGCGGCCCGGGTGGGCGACGGCGTACAGCGTCGCGAACTCGGCGGCGACGGTCCGGGTGACGAACGTGTCGCGGTCGTTGCGGATCGCGCACTGCCCCTGCACCACGTCGTAGCGTTCCTCGCCGGCGGCGTCCGCCAGCCACTGCGCGGCACGGCGCGCGCAGGAGGGGTGCGGGTGGTGGTCGGCGTCGAAGACACCGACCACGTCGACGTGGCCGCGCAGCAGCTCCATCGCGACCTCGAGGTTCTCCACCTTCGACGTCGAGCCGGCCGCCTCGACCACCAACAACCGGGGCTCGCGGTCCGCGAGCTCCTGCAGCTCGCGCTCCACCATCAGCGGCACCGGCGTGTTGTAGGCCAGCACGACCAGGTGCCGGTCGCGCGGGTAGTCGATGGCCAGGTGGGCGTGCAGGGACTCCACGATGGTGGCTTGCTCGTTGGGCAGGTACGCCGCCACCACCGTCGCCACCCGCGGCAGGTCCAGGACCTCGACCGGCCGCTTCAGCGGCGGGTCGGGGAACCGGAAGGCCCGCGCGGTCTCGATGGCGATGAGGAACGCCGTGCCCAGCAGCGAGGCGAACAGCACCCAGAACCACATCTCCAGCGCACCCTGTGCGGGCGACCAGGCCACCAGCACGTAGGCGCACAGACCCACGACGGGTGGCGCCACGGTCCCCAAGCCGATCTCCACGGCCGCCTGGCCGCGCCGTCCGAGGCGCGCGTACCACCTCGCCGGCGCACTGCGGCGCACGCGTGTGGTCATCCATCCGCTGGTGCGGTCGTTCGCGGGGGTGCGCGAACTCCTCCCTGGGTGCTCCATCCCAGAACCTCTCGACTACGTGCCCGGGGGGACACGGTGGGGGGTGTCGTGAGCGCACCTGGGCCTCCCTGCCCAGACACGTGTCGTTCAACGCTCTGAACGAGGCGCCTGTCAGTAGGTCACGGCCGCATTCCACCGGTCTGGACCAGCGTGGGTGCCCGAGTTCAGTGCGGAGGACCGCCCACCGGACGCGTGGGTCCCCGGCGGGCGCCGATCCGTTGCACACTGGTCGCACCCCCCCTTCCCGACGATTGAAGGCCCCGGTGCGCGTACGACGTGTGGTGACCGCCGCCGCGAGCATGCTCGCGCTGGTGCTGGCCGGCGCGGCGTCGACGACACCGCTCACCCTGGCCTCCTCCGGGTCCACGGCGCTGCTGAGCACCTCACCGGTCGACGAGGCGGTCCGCCTCGCGCTGCGACCGACGCTGGCCGCCGAGGAGGTGACCGCGGAGGTGGTGGTCGACCGGTCCCGTGCGGCCCGTGGCCAGCGGTGGATCGGGGTGGGCGCTGCGCTCACCGACGCGTCCGTGGAGCACCTCGAGGGCCGGGCGGACCTGGTGTCGCTGCTTTTCGGCCAGGAGCCCGGCTCGATCGGGCTGGAGTGGCTGCGGCTGCCGCTCTCGGCCACCGACATGTCGACGACGCTGTGGGCATGGAAGTCGGGGCGGCGCGGTGTCCGGCCGAGCCGGCCCGCTCGGGACGCGCTCCGGTTCCTGCGCCGCGAGGTGCTGCCGGTCGCCCCCGACCTGCAGGTCATGGCCTCGGCCTGGACCGCGCCACCGGCGTACAAGACCTCGGGGTCGTGGTTCGGGGGGCGGCTGCGCGGGGACCGGGTGAAGAGGTACTCCCGCCTGCTGGTCGGGCAGGCCCGATGGCTCACCGCCCACGGTGTGCCGCTGCGCTCCATCAGCCTGGGCAACGAGCCCGGGCACACCTCCGACTACCCGACGATGGCGATCTCCGACCGGCAGCTCTCGCGGCTGGCCCGGCTCGTGGGCCCCCAGCTGGACGCCCTGGGCGTGGAGCTCTGGGGTCTGGACCACAACTGGGCCGACCTGCCGCGCCTGGACGCCACCGGCACCGACGGCCTCGACGCGATCGCCCTGCACTGCTACGACGGACTGCCGGCCGACGCCGCCGACCTCACGCTCCCGTGGCTGGTCACCGAGTGCACCGGCACCGACGACGGCCCGATCAGCACCTTCGCCTGGGACTCCCAGCACCTCGTGGTGGACGCCGTGGCCGCCGGCTCCAGCGGGCTCCTCATGTGGAACCTCGCCCTCAGCCCCGGTTGGCGCGGTGCCTTCGGCGGCTGCTGGACCTGCCGTGGGCTGGTGACGATCGACGGCGACACCGTGCGCCGTGAGGCCGAGTTCTTCACGCTGGCGCACCTGCACCGGGCGGCGCCGGCCGGGTCCCGGGCAGCACCGGTCACCATCAGCGGACCCGTCATCGCCTCCGGCTTCCGCTCCGCCGGGCGCGCCGGCGTCTACGGCTTCAACACCTCCGACCAGACCCTGACCGTGCGGGTCCGCTCCACCGACGGCGCGCTGGCCTCGGTGCACGAGGTCGGCCCCTACGAGGTCTTCTCCTGGGTCGGGCGGGACTGACCCCCCTCGGCCCGCTGACCGCCCACAGGCCGGTCCCAGACCGCCCGCTCCACCACCGGTCGGGAACGCGGGTTGCTCCCGCGCTGCCCGGGCAGGGACTCCTCACCTGACGACCGGCCGTCCCGGAGGCACCCATGCCCGCAGACCCCGGCGCGATCCGCGCCCTCGCCCACCGCCTGCGCACGCAGGCCGACGACGTACGCCGCGAGGCCGACCGGCTCGTCGCCCTGCTCGACTCCACGCCCTGGCACGGGCGCACCGCCGAGGCTGCCCGGGCCCGCGGTCGGGAGCGGGCCGGCGTCCTGCGTGGCACGGCCGCCCTGCACGACACGGCCGCCACCGCACTGGACCGGCACGCTCACGAGGTCGAGCGGCGCCGGGAGCTCATCGCCCACGTGGAGCGGGTGGTGGCCGGCCTCGTGGAGGAGGCCGTGCAGACCGCTGCGGACGGTGGTGCCCGTGTGCGCGAGCTGGTCGTGCCGCCACCGGGGGCACGAGAGTGGCTCGACGTCGACGTGCGCTCGGTGGCGGCCGTCCTGGAGAGGGAGGCCGCGTGAGCAGCCGGCCCTCGGGCGAGGTCGTCGAGGTCACCGGCGGACAGGCGGGGGTCGCCGCGTCCTGGGCCGCACTGCTGGCACTGGCCGACCGCTACGACGAGGCGGCCGAGCGGATGCGCGGGTGGGCCGGCGAGGGCGCCGACGTGCTGCTCGACCCCGACCTGCTCGCCTCCGGTCTCCTCTCACCCGTGACCCTCGCCGAGGCCGAGGCCGGGGTGCTGGCCGCCACCGTCGGGCCCGACGGCGTCGGCACCGAGTCGCTGGGGTGGGAGGTCGACGCTCGGTCCCTGCGTCTGGTCGTCGCTGCTCTGTCCGCGGCCGACTCGGGGGTCGCCGAGACGGTCGCGGGGCTCGAGCACCTGGTGGGTCGCACCGTGGGCTGGACGATCGGGGCCACGGCCCCGGCCCTGCTGCCCGTCGGGCTCCTCGCCGCCGGGCGCACGGCCCTCCTCGCGCCCGGCCTCCCGCAGCGGGCGGCACCCGCCCTCGAGCGCTGGCTCACCGCCCACCCCGAGGAGGTCGAGCACCTCGTGGCCGGGGGCGGCGGTCTGCTCGAGGGCCTGTGGGACGGGCTGACCCCCGTGGTTCCGGGCGGTCCGTGGGGGCTCCCGCTCGACACCGGCGACGCGGCGGCGGCCGCCGCGCTGCTGTCCCGTCTCTACCCCGGTGGCCGCGTGCGGGCCACGCCGCTGCCGGGCGTGCGGGTCGAGGCGTCGTCACGGGTGCCGGCCGACGTCGCCGACCTCGTCGAGCACGTCAGGCAGCTCAGCGAGCTCAGCGGCCCCGAGCACCCGGAGATGAACGGCACCGTCGAGCTGCAGACCCTCACCGCCGCCGACGGCTCGGCCCGCCACGTGCTCTACCTCCCCGGCACCGACGACATGACGACACTGCCGTGGACCCGCGACGGGGACGTGCGCGACATGGGCACCAACCTCCAGCTGATGGGTGGCCTCGACAACGGGTACGCCGACGGGGTGCTCGCGGCGCTCGAGCGGTCCGGGGTCGGCGAGGACCCGGTGCTCGTCGTCGGGCACAGCCAGGGCGGGATGCTCGCCGCCGACCTGCTGGCCTCGGCCCCCGAGCACGGCGTCGCGATCAGCCACGCGGTCACGCTGGGGTCGCCGACCGGGCAGCTCGCCGGGTTCCCCGAGGGCAGCCTCCTGCTCTCCCTGGAGCACCGGGGCGACGTCGTACCCCTGTTGGACGGGGTGGCCAACCCCGACTCCGTCGAGCAGGTGACCGTCACCTTCGACACCGCCGGCTCCGGCGGCGTCGCCGCCCACCACGGGTTCGAGGCCTACGCCGAGGGCGCGGCCCTGGTCGACACCAGCCACGACCCCTCGGTGTCCGCCGCCGTCGAGGAGCTGCGACGAGCCGGCTTCCTCGGCGACCCCGACAGCAGCGAGGGCACCGAGGTCACCAGCCGGGTCTTCCAGGTGGTGAGGGAGGCTCAGCCGTGACCGGGCTGGTCCTGCGGGAGGTCGGCGACGTAGGAACGCTGGATGAACCCGTTGCGCACCCGCTGCGGGTGGTAGCCCACGTCGGTGGTCCGCACGATCTTCGCCAACTTGTAGGAGATCTTGGAGACGGTGTCGGAGCCCGACCACGAGATGTAGCAGTGCTTGCCGTTCCAGGACTGGGTGACCCAGTAGGGCTTCAGCCCGCCCTTGATCAGCTTCGAGCGCTTCATCCGCGGGTACGACACGACGGTCGCGTAGTCCGACATCGTGCCCGCGACACAGATGTGCTTGCCGGTCGGGTCCATCGAGATGCCGTGGTGCGCGGAGTCGAGCAGGTAGAGCTCGCGCGGGGTGTCGGGGATGAGGTTGGGCAGCTTCTTGACCTTGGTGATCTCGCCGGTCTCGCGGTCCATCACCACGAAGCCGTGGAAGAAGGAGAGCTGGAAGATGAACGTGTCGTCGTCAGGGGTGTGGGTCAGCGGCCGGACGGCGGTGGAGACGTCCTCGAGACCCGCCTCGTCCAGCGCGGCGCGCAGGTCGTAGCGGCGGGTCACCTCGTAGGTGTCGGCGTCGACCAGCTGCAGCACCCGCTCCTGCTTGGTGGCGTCCAGCACCGGGTCGTCGAGCGGGCTGTAGACCATGCCGATGCTCGCGTGCAGGATCGTCTCGCCGTCGTCGAGGTAGACCGACTCGTGCGGGGAGCCGCCGGACTCGAAGCGGCCGACCTCCTCGCCGGTCTCGACGTCCAGGGCGTGCACGACGTTGCCGGTCGAGGCCGACACCACGACGGTCTCGCCGTCGGGCGAGAGGGCCATGTGGTCCGACCGCACGCCGTCGACGGCGAAGCGCCACACGATCTCCCCGGTGGCTAGGTCGAGGGCGACCACGTCGGCGAAGGAGGGCCGGGACACGATGAGCAGCCGGCCGTCGTTGGAGGAGTACATGTCGTCCACGAGCTGGTCGTGGCCCTCGCCGATCAGCTGCTGGATCGCGATGAAGTAGGCCAGCCGGTAGGGGTTGAGGCTGATCTCGGCGATCCGCTCGTCGTAGTCGGGGACGATGTCGAGCCGCCCGATCCGCTTGAAGCTGCCCGGGAGCAGGACGTCGGCGGTGCCGTCCCAGTTGTTGCCGACGTACACGACGCGGCGCAGGTCCTTCCCCTTCGTCTTCCCCGGCGCGGCGGCGAGCACCTGGGCGGCAGGAGCCGTGGCCACGACCGACGATGCGGGCGCCGCCGAGGCGGACGTCGTCACCGGGGCGGCGGCACCCAGGGCGAGGGCAGCACCCACGCCCGTGGCGAGCGCGGAGCGGACGAGGCGGGACATGGGACCTCCCAAGACGTGAACACGTTTCAGGTATTCAACGACGTCCTGCGACGACCGTCACGCCCCGTCCGGGTGGCAGGACGCGTGAGCACCTCCGAGCCGGCGTATTGATGCGCCGGTTCGGCACCCCTCAGAGCACAGGTCAGAGGCGCCGCTCAGAGGACCTGGTGGACGAACTCCGTGAGCTGGGTGAGGTTGCGGCACTCGACCATCGGCATCGCCTCGCCGTAGCGCGAGGCCGCGGAGTCGCCGGTGTCCCAGTGCCGCTGGTGCTCGGGGTTGAGCCACCAGGCGTGCCGGCACTGGTCGGCGAGCTCGGCGAGCGTGTCGACGGCGAGGTCGGAGTAGTTGGAGCGGGCATCGCCCAGCACGAGCAGCGCGGTGCGCGGGCCGATCGCGTCGGAGTGCCGCTCGGCGAAGGTCGTCAGCGCCCTGCCGTAGTTGGTGCGGCCCCACAGCGCGGCGTGGGCCGTGCTGGCCGCCAGCTCGGTCATCACGTCCACCACGTCGGCCCCGGGCTTGAAGTGGTGGGTCACCTCGTGCACGTGGTCGATGAAGGTGAAGGCGCGCACCTTGGTGAACTGGTCGCGCAGCGCGAAGACCAGCAGCAGCGTGAACTGCGCGAAGTTGGCCACCGACCCGCTCACGTCGCAGAGCACCACCAGCTCGCTGCGGTGCGGGCGCTTGGGCTTGTGGTGGGTGGTCAGCGGCACGCCACCGGTGGACACCGAGGCACGCACGGTGCGGCGGAAGTCCAGCGGGCCGCGGCGGTGGGCGTGGTGCTGCTGGGTGAGCCGGGTCGCGAGCCGCCGCGCGAGCGGCTGGATCTCGCGGCGCATCTCCTCCAGGTCGCTGCGCCGCATGGAGAGGAAGTCCAGCCGGTCGATGGTGGGGCGCAGCGCCGCCTGCGCGACGTGGTCGGGGCCCTTCTCCTCCCCGATCCGGCGCCGGGCATCGGCCTCGACCTGCCGGGTGAAACCGCCGATGCGGCGGCCGGCCAGCCGGTCGGCCTCCTCCTCGGTGCGTCCGTCGGCCATCAGCCCCTGCACGATCTGCTCGACGAGCTCGCCGGGGGCGACCCGCTGGATCGCGGTGTACGCCGACCACGACGACAGCCCGGGGCCGCGCCCGGGCATCGCGCCGAACCGGCCGACCATCTCGACCGCCAGCGCGTCGAGGGCCTCCTGGTCGCCGTCGAGCAGCGCCTGCTCCAGGCGCTCGCGGAACTCCGCCAGCGCCGCCCCGTTGTCGCGGGCGCCAACGGGTGCCTCCTGGTCGTCGCCGCCGTCGCCCGGCTCACCGGCCTCGCCCTCGACGCCCTCGGCCGCGGGGTCCAGCCGCCCACCGGCGCCCTCCCCGATCATCCGCGGGAAGTAGAGGTCGAAGAGCGCGTCGAACGTCGGCCGCCACTGGTGCCGCTTGACCAGCGTGGCGGCGTACCCCTCCTTGAGCGAGGCGCGGTCGGCCCAGTCGAGGGCCTGCAGCACCGCGACGGCGTCGAGGTCCTCGGAGATGGAGACGGGCAGGCCGGCCGCGCGCAGCGCCTCGAGGAAGGCGATGTGGCGGTCCAGCAGGCCGGAACGGGTGCTCATGGCGACGACGGCGGGACGGCGCGGATCAGGCGCGGGCCAGGCGCAGCTCCTTGACCGCGCGCTCGGTGTCGGTGACGTGCTTGAGCACCACCCCGAGGGTGGCGGTGACGGCGGCGTCGTCGAGGTCCTTGATCTCCAGGGCCAGCAGGGTGCGGGCCCAGTCGATGGACTCCGCGATCGAGGGCGCCTTCTTCAGCTCCAGCTCGCGCAGCCGGCCCACGAGCGTGACCAGCTGGGTCGCCACGCCCTCCTCCAGATCGGGGACCTGGGAGAGCACGATGTCGCGCTCGCGGTCGGCGTCGGGGTACTCCAGGTGCAGGTAGAGGCAGCGCCGCTTGACCGCCTCGGACAGCTCGCGGGTGGCGTTGGAGGTGAGCACGACGTACGGGCGGCGCACGGCTGCGATCGTGCCCATCTCCGGGATCGTGACCTGGAAGTCGCTGAGCACCTCCAGCAGCAGGCCCTCGACCTCGACGTCGGTCTTGTCGACCTCGTCGATCAGCAGCACGGTCGGCTGCTCGCGCCGGATCGCGGTCAGCAGCGGGCGGGTCAGCAGGAACTCATCGGTGAAGATGTCGTCGTGGGTCTCGTCCCACGTCTGGCCCTGGCTGGCCTGGATGCGCAGCAGCTGCTTCTTGTAGTTCCACTCGTACAACGCGCGGGCCTCGTCGAGCCCCTCGTAGCACTGCAGGCGCACCAGCTCCGCGCCGGTGGAGCGTGCGACGGCCTTGGCCAGCTCGGTCTTCCCGACGCCGGCCGGGCCCTCGAGGAGCAGCGGCTTCTCCAGCGCACCGGCGAGGAAGGTGGTGGTCGCCGTCGCGGTGTCCGCGAGGTATCCGGTGGCGGTGAGCCGCTCGGCGGCGTCGGACGGGGAGGAGAACCAGGTCACCGAACCATCCTGGCCCATCGGTGCCCAACGAGCGGGGGTGGCTCCGGTCACACCGGTCCGTACCGGCGTGACCCGGCCGGTCGCGACCTCGTTGTGGTGGCATGCCCGACTCCCCCACCGAGCGCCTCGCACGGCCCACCCCTCCCCGGGTCGTGCTGCGTGCGCTCGACGTGGTCAAGGGGTTGGTGCTGGGCGCGGTCGTCTCCATCGGACTCGCGTCCCACGTCCAGGCCGAGCCCGCGGCTCCTCCCCCCGCGGCCACGCCTGTCGACACGCAGCTCGCACGGCTCATGACGGACCACCGCTGCTCCACCACCGGCTTCGCCGACGGCTCCATCCCAGCGGCCTCCCTCATCCGTACGCCGGCCGGCGAGCTGCGTGTCGTCTCCTTCGCCCGCGGCTGGGCCGCCCACGAGGGCGTCTCCCCCGGTGAGCTGGTCGCGGTCTGCCTCGGCTCGCGCGGCGAGCTGCGCTGATCCGACTTCCTACTCCTCGTCCGGCGACGCGCCGCCGGCGTCGTCGGATTCCGAGTCGCTCTCCGCACCGGGCTCCGAGGGGTCCTCCGCCTCGTCTTGCTCGCTGTCGCCGTCGGGACCTGCGCTCTCCTTGGGCTCCTTGGGCTCCTTGGGCTCCTTGGGCTCCTTGGGCGCTCGATCGCTGCCTTGGCCGCCCGCCGCATCTCCGTCCACGTCGTCCCGGTCGTCCCGGTCTCCCCGGTCGTCCCGGTCTCCCCGGTCGTCCCGGTCCCCATCGGATTCGCCATCCCGAGGCCCATCACGGGGTTCATTGCGGTCGTCTCGCCCGCCCTGATGAGGTCCCTCGGCGTCCGGCGTGGTCGTGTCACGGGGGTCGTGGGGGGCACCCGGAGCGTCATCCGTCGGCTCGCGGAAGGAGTTCTCGCCGGAGTCGAGGTCACCGTTCGGATCGGGCTGCGGCTGCTCGACCACGGGTCGGCCCACGAGTTGGTCGAAGCGCTGCTGCCACGCGTCGGGGAGTGCATTGGCAGCACCAGCCAGTCCCACCCCGGCAGTCACGGCGACAGCGATGGCCGCGGTGACGGCTCCCGCCCGGCGGACGCTCGTGGCCAGTCGCCTCGGTTGCGGCGAAGGCGCCCGACCATGGGTGATGAAGTGGCTCACGACATCGCCCGCTGGTGGCGGGGACGCATGAGCCGATGCCCGAAGGTCCTCGAACAGCGAGGCGACACCCTGTAGATCGGCCGACACAGGTTCCCCAGCCATCAGTTGCGCGATCGTCGCGTCGTCCATGGTCCCGCTCATCGTTCCCCCTCAGTGGCACACTCGCGCAACCGGGCCAGCGCCCTCGCCTGTAAGGCCTTGACGGCGCCGGGGCGACGCCCCATCACCGCAGCGGTCTGCCCGATGTCTAGATCCGCGATCACGCGCAGCAGCACCACGTGGCGTTGGTCGTCGGTGAGGCAGCCGAGTAGGGCACGAACCGCGTCGAGTTGCTCGACTTTCGCAGGGCCCTCCTGGGACGGTCCGCGCTCATCGTCGAACATCGCCTCCAGCGGCACCGTGGACACTTCCCGTCCACGTCGGCGCCTGGCGTCGACGACACGGCGTCGGGCCACCGTGAACAGCAGGCCCCGGAATCCTGGCTCGTCACCGCGGAATCGGTCGATCCTCGCGAACACCTGGGCGAACACGTCGTTGACGGTCTCGTCCGGCTCGGCACAGCCGAGCCTCGTGACGAAGGCCCGCACGGGTGGGGCGTACTCCGTCCACAAGTGGGAGAACCCTTCGGGTCGTCCTTGCGACGCGGCGGCGAGCACGGCCGCGAACGTCGAGGCGCGGGTCCCGTCCTCAGCGGTCGCCGAGGACGGGACCCGGGGTGGTCCGTCCGTCACCACTCCGGTGATCTCACGCAGCGATCAGGGCACCCGCCACCACGCGACAGCCCCGCGCTCGGAGGCCGACCCGTCAACGTCCGACCCCGCGGCGTCCTCGTCGGAATCCTCGTCGGAATCCTCGTCGTCGTCCTCGTCCTCTCCCTGGTCGTCGCACTCGTCGTCGACGTCGTCGTCCTCGTCCTCGTCCTCGACGCCGTCCTCGTCGGAGTCCTCGTTGCCATCGAGGACACCGTCTCCGTCGCTGTCAGGCTCGTTCGGGTCAGTTCCGAAGTCGTTCTCGTCCTCGTCCGCGATGCCGTCCAGGTCGGAATCGTCGTCATCGAACCCGCATCGCTCGGTGGCGTCGTCCTCGTCCTCGTTGTCCACACCGTCCTCGTCGGAGTCCTCGTCACCGTCCAGGACACCGTCGTCATCACTGTCCGGGTCAAGCGGATCGCTGACCTCGAGCTCGTCGAGCAGCTCGTCCCCGTCCTCGTAGCCGTCGCCGTCGGTGTCCTCATCCAGCGGCTCGGTACCCTGCCGCATCTCCACGATGTTCCTCAGACCATCTCGGTCCGGGTCACGTCGGGCGTCCTTCTTCCGCGGGTTCGTCCCGTGTCGGCGCTCCCAGCGGTTGCTCATCCCGTCCCCGTCCCGGTCTCGGCCCGCCTTGCCAAGGTGGGGACGGGCGTCGCTGCGGTGGCTCGTGACCGCAGCATCGGCCAAGGACACCGTCGATACTGTCAGGATCACCGGACCCGCCGTACAGGTCAGGAGCGCGGTGGCCACCGCCGCAGCGCGCCGCCCAGAAACTCCTACTCGCGTCATGTCCATCTCCTCACATCATCGGCGAGCCCTCCCCGCCGCTCACACACCACATCGACGAGGGAGAGGGACGGGGATACGCTCGACGGCGCTTCTTTACCAAACGTCCCCGCCGGTCTAGCCCACCCCCGCCTTCGGCTACCCGGAACTCACCCGCCAAGCGGCTGCCCGTGCCGACCCTCGCCGGCCACGAACCGCTGCGCACCCTCGACGGCCCCGGTGAGCGAGACCAGCCCGTGCCGGTGCTCGACCTCGAGCGCCTGCTCCTCGGTCAGGCCTTCCGACTCCAGCACCGAGAGCCGGTCCTCGGCCAGGCAGGTCTGCGGCAGGCCGGCGAGCTGGCGGGCCAGCGTCTCGGCCTCGACCCGCGCCTGGCCGACCGGCACGACCCGGTTGACCAGACCCATCCGCTCGGCCTCCCAGGCGTCGACGGGACGACCGGTGAGGATCAGGTCCATGGCGCGACTGGTGCCGATGAGCCGCGGCAGCCGCACGGTGCCGCCGTCGATGAGGGGCACGCCCCAGCGGCGACAGAAGACCCCGAGGACCGCGTCCCCGGCGGCGACCCGCAGGTCGCACCAGATCGCCAGCTCCAGCCCGCCGGCCACGGCGTGGCCCTCGATCGCGGCGATCACCGGCTTGGACACGCGCATCCGGGTGGGGCCCATCGGCCCGTCGGCGGGGAGCGGATCGACGCGGTTGCCCTCCGGCGTGCCGATGGCCTTGAGATCGGCGCCCGCGCAGAACGTGCCGCCGTCGCCGTGGAGCACCGCGACGCGCTGCTCCGGGTCGGCGTCGAACTCCCGGAACGCCGCCGCCAGGGCGGCGGCGGTCGGGCCGTCGACAGCGTTGCGGGCGTGCGGGCGGTCGATGACGACGGTGGTCACCGGACCGTCGCGCTCCACACGCACCGACGGCCCCGGGGACTCGGGGGACATGCTCTGGTGAGACATGCTCCCGACCCTAGGGCCGTCGGGGAGGGTTCAGCAGGTGGCGATCAGCGGGGGTCGCCCCAGAACTGCCAGTCACCGGAGCCGCTCGCCGAGGTGATCACCCAGCGGTAGGTGCCGTTGGCGACGCTGCGGTTGATCTCCTCCTCCGAGCCGGGAGTGCGGCTGGAGGCGAGGTCGGTCCACGAGCACCACAGCAGGCCACAGGAGCGCTGCTGGAGCGTGAGGTCGAAGTTCGCGGCCGCGGGGCCGCGCAGCCAGCCCTTCAGCGCACCGCTGGCGGTGAAGCCCGCGGAGCCGGCCGGGTAGGCGGTGCCGCCGTTGGCCAGGGTGCCGGAGTACTCCGTGCAGTCAGTGCAGGGCACCGAGCTCGGGTCGAACGGCGCGACCTGACCACTGGTGGTCGCGGTCTGCCCGCCGGTGTCGGTGACGGTGAGGGTCACGGTCAGCGCACCGCCGGTGGAGTAGGCGTGCGAGGGGCTGACGCCGCTGCCGGAGGCACCGTCGCCGAAGGACCAGGAGTACGACGCGATGCCCCTGTCGTCGCGGGAGCCGCTGGCGTCGAAGGCGCAGGTGAGGCCGTCGCAGCTGCTCGTGAACGCGGCGGTCGGCGCCCGGTCGATGCTCGGGTCGTCGACCGCGACGCCCGACCACAGCAACTTGTTGGGGGACCCCGCGCCCGGGTTGGTGACCTTGGAGGCGCTGGACCCCTCCACGACGACGTCCTGCGCCGCGGTGGCGGACAGCCCCGGGTCGATCGAGCGGACCAGGGCCAGGACGCCGGCGACGTGCGGGCTGGCCATCGACGTACCGCTCAGCACGGTCGAGCCGGTGGTGTTGCGGTAGTCGGCGGCGGTGATGCTGCTGCCGGGGGCGAACAGGTCGACGCAGGTGCCGTAGTTGGAGAACGACGACCGGGCGTCGGTGCGCTCGGTGGAGCCGGTGGTCAGGACGGCCGGCGCCGCCGCCGGGGAGGTGGTGCAGGCGTCCTTGTTGTCGTTGCCCGCGGCGACGGCGACGGCGACGCCGGACTGCACGAGCGCGGTGACGGCGTTGTCGACGTCGGCGGAGCGGCTGACCGTGCCGAGCGAGAGGTTCGCGACCGACTGCGGCTCGGCGTTCTGGGCGACCCAGTCGATGCCGGCGATGATCGCCGCACCGCTGCCCGAGCCCTGGCAGTTGAGCACGCGCACAGCGTGGACGGTGGCCTTCTTGGCGATGCCCCAGGTGGTGCCGGCGGCGGTGCTGCTGACGTGGGTGCCGTGGCCGTTGCAGTCGGTCCAGGCGGTCGGGTCGACCGAGCCGAAGCCGAGCAGCCCACCGGCCACGAAGTTGCGACCGGTCCCGACGCGGCCGGTGAACTCGGCGTGGTCGGGGTTGAGGCCGGTGTCGATGACGTAGACGTGGGCGTCGCGGCCGGCGTCGTCGGCGTACTCGAAGGTGGAGTCGAGCGGGAGCGAGCGCTGGTCGGTGCGGTCGATGCCCCAGGTCGCGCCGGGCTGCTCACCGGTGGCGACCGCCCGGACGTCGCGACGCACGGTCTCGACGACCGGCAGCGCGCGCAGGGCCGAGGCGGCCACGCTCGGGAGGCGGACGGCGAAGCCGTTGAGCACCTCGTCGTAGGTGTAGAGGACCGTGCCGCCGAGCGGCTTCGTCAGCTCGCGGGCGAGCCGCGGGACCACGTCGACGGCCGGGTCGACGGTGACCACGTAGTCGCGCAGCTCGGTCAGGTCGGCGAGACCCCCCAGCAGCGAGGACGTCGGCTCGGCGGCCGGAGCGGCGGCGGTCGCGGGCTGCGCGGCCGCGACACCACCGGCCGCCAGGCCGAGGGTCGCGACGATGCTCGCGGCGGCACGGACGGACGGGCGGACCGACGAGCGGATGGTCGGACGCACGGGGGTACGACGAGATGACGACATCAGGCTCCCTCCCCAGGGACTCGAGAAATTTCGGATGCTCTCGGTCCGCCCAACCCCGGCGTGTGAGCCGGGTTACGCCCGGGGGTATGTCTTTACCTGGTGGTCTAGACCAGCGGGTCGACGGTGCGCGCAGTACGACGGTGCCGGTCTGCCAGGTCGCGGTAGTACTCCGCGTTGGAGTCGATCCACAGCTGGGAGCTGGTGCCCTCGACCGGCTTGATCGCCTTGCAGGGGATCCCGGTGGCGACCATCCCGCCGGGGATCGAGGTGCCCGGGGTGACGACCGAGCCGGCGCCGACCAGCGTGCCGGGACCCACCACGGAGTCGTCGAGCAACGTGCTGCCGTTGCCGACGAGCGCCTTCTCGCCGACCTCGCGCCCGTGGACCGTGCAGGAGTGCCCGACGGTCGCGTGGGGACCGATGGTGAGGGTGTGCCCCGGTGCGGCGTGCAGGACCGAGTTGTCCTGGATGTTGGAGCCCTCCCGCACCACGATCGTGCAGATGTCGCCGCGCAGGACGGCGCCGTACCAGACGCTCGCGCCCTGCTCGACGGTCACGGCACCGATGAGGGTGGCGGTCTCGGCGACGAAGGCCTCGGGGTGGACGCGGGGGCGCTTGCCCTCGAACTCGACGATGATCACCCGGCCATCCTGCCGGTGGGCGTGCCCGTCACCCGCCGAGGGTCACACGCTCAGAGCTTCTCCATCTTGTTGAACGGCGAGGTGATCCGCAGCGTCTGGGCTCCGAAGTCGACGGTGACGCCGTAGGAGTCGACGCCCACCACCAGGCCGAGGCCGTGGATGTCGTGGGAGACCCGGTCGCCGGTCTCGAAGATCTCGACCACCCGCTCCGGCTCGGGCTGGAACGGACTGTTGGGGAGGTGGCGGCGACTCGACCACGAGGAGGAAGGCATGTTCTGTCGAGTATGCGCCCTCCGGGCCGCCAGGGCCATGCTGGGGCGCCACCTTCGGGACCTGAGCCTGCGTGCTCAGGCGTGGAGCCCCCGGTCCGGGGCACCCTGACGACATGCCACCGTGCACCCGTCCCCTGCTCTCGTCGGCCCCTCTCGTGCTGCTGGTCACCGGGTGCGGCTTCGCCGTGGACACCCCGCTCGGGGTCGCGGACCTGCCGGTCGCCGTCGCTCCCGGCGAGGAGGTCACCGGACGGGTCGTGCACCCCGACGGCGACATCACCGTCACGATCGGGCCGGCGCGGCGTGGGCTGCGGCAGGACGAGCGGGTCGAGCCGGCACTGCCGTGCGCGTACGACGACGAGCAGCTCACCTGCGCGACCGACACCCTGGCCGAGGGCGTCCACGCGGTGCAGGTCAGCGACGCGGCCCAACCGGGCGAGCTGGTGCAGACGGCGTACGTCGCCGTCACGTCGCGGCCCGGCTACGAGCCCGCGGTCGACTCGACCCCCGCGAACCCGGCCGACGACGAGATGTTCGACGCCCGGCTCACCGGCTGGGGCGCCGAGCAGGAGCTGCGGGTGCGCGTCCTGCTGCGGGGCGAGGTCGTGCAGCGCCGACGCCTCACCACCGACGCGGCCGGGACCGCGGCGGTCGAGGTCGGCCGGGCCGGACGCGAGGCGTACGAGGTGCGGGTGCGCGACGGCCTCTGGGGCGCCGGCGGGGCCCCGGCGTTCAGCGTGTGGCTGCCAGCGTGAGCGCGCCTCGGGCACGCGCCCGGACCAGACGCCGAGAGCCCCGGGACCAGGAGGTCTCCGGGGCTCTCGGGAAGCTGGCGGTGGCGGTGGGATTTGAACCCACGGTGGGTTTGACCCCACACATCATTTCGAGTGATGCACCTTCGGCCGCTCGGACACGCCACCGCAGGTGAACATACCGGAGCGACCTGATCGGCACGAAATCGCCTTCGGGAGGCGCCGGGCAGTGCCCCGTGAGGCCGTCGGCCTCGGATGCAACGTCGTTGCAACGTCACCGCAGCCACCCTGCGAGACGTCCCGCGAGAGACGCCGGTCACACCGTTCCCTGGCGAGGTGCCCCTCCACGATGTCTACTGATCTCATGACCCGACGGACCGCCCGCGGCGCCATGCGCGCCGAGGTCGCCGAGTCCTGGCAGCGCTCCGCCGCCGCCGGCGTCACCTGCGACGCCCCCGAGGCGCCGGTGACGATCCAGGAGTCCGACCTGCGCAGCCTGCGGGAGGCGCACCCCCTGGCCCGTGTCTTCCCCCTCCTCGACGACGTGCTCGGCCAGGCCGTGCGCGACGTCGACGCGGTGATGGCCATCGGCGACGCCGCCGGGCAGCTGCTGTGGGTCTGCGGAGCCCCGAGCACCCTGCGCAGGGCCGAGGCGATCGGGTTCGTCGAGGGCAGCAACTGGGACGAGCGGGTGGCCGGCACCAACGCACCCGGCCTGGCCCTGGCCACCGGTCGCTCCGCCACGATCACCCGCGCCGAGCACTTCCGCGCCAGCGTCCAGCCCTGGTCGTGCGCAGCCACCCCCATCCACGACCCGGCGACCAGCGAGCTGCTGGGCGTCCTCGACGTCACCGGCGGCGACCAGGTGGTGGTGCCGCAGACGCTGGCGATGGTGCGCGCGGCGGCCCGGATGGCCGAGGCCGAGCTCGCCCGCGACCAGCTCTCGACCCGCCCGGCCACACCGCGCACCCGCGGGATCGGGTTGATGCTGGAGTCGCTGGGTCGCAGCGAGGCGCTGCTCACCGTCGACGACGGTCGAGGGCGCCTGTCCACCCTGCGCCTGAGCCCGCGGCACTCCGAGCTCGCGATGCTGCTGGCCTCGGCCCCGGCCGGGCTGACCGGCGACGAGCTGGCCGTGCTGCTCTACGAGGACGACGGCGGCTCCTCGACGCTGCGCGCCGAGCTCAACCGGCTGCGCGGACTGCTCGGCGAGGAGCTGCTGGCCTCCCGCCCCTACCGGCTCACCGCCTCGGTCTCCGGCGACTGGATCGCCACCGAGGCCCTCCTCGCGGCCGGCGACCTGCGCGGCGCGATGCGGTCCTACCGGGGTCCGGTCCTGCCGCGGTCCACGGCACCCGGCGTCGTACGCCTGCGGGAGGGGCTGGAGTCCTCCCTGCGCCACGCCCTGCTCCGCAGCCGCGAGGCCGACCTGATGTCGGCCTGGACCCGCTCGGCATGGGGCCGCGACGACTACGACATGTGGGTGGCCCAGCAGGCCGTCGTGCCCACCACCTCGCCGATGCGTGCCCTGGTCGACGGGCAGGTCGCCCGGCTCGACCGCGAGCTGGGCTGAACGCGGCGTCCCAGGGCAGGGCAACGTCCCCGCAACGTCGCGGTTCCTAGCGTCTGTGAGCGCCGTCACGTCGACGGCCCACTGCCACTGACGCCACCGACGCAAGGAGCGACCATGACCGTCTACGCACCTCCCGGAGCCCCCGACTCCCTCGTCTCCGTCCAGAGCCGCTACGGCCACTGGATCGGCGGCGAGTGGGTCGACCCGGTCCGCAGCAAGTACTTCGAGAACGTCTCGCCGGTCAACGGCAAGCCGTTCACCGAGATCGCCCGCGGCACCGAGGAGGACATCGAGGCCGCGCTCGACGCCGCGCACGCCGCCGCCGACGCGTGGGGTCGTACGTCGACGACCGAGCGTTCCAACGTCCTGCTCAAGATCGCCGACCGCATGGAGGAGAACCTCACCGCGCTGGCCGTCGCCGAGACCTGGGAGAACGGCAAGCCGGTCCGCGAGACCCTGGCGGCCGACCTGCCGCTGGCCGTGGACCACTTCCGCTACTTCGCCGGCGTGCTGCGCGCCCAGGAGGGCTCGATCGGCGAGATCGACGAGCACACCGTGGCCTACCACTTCCACGAGCCGCTGGGCGTCGTCGGTCAGATCATCCCGTGGAACTTCCCGATCCTGATGGCGGTCTGGAAGCTCGCCCCCGCCCTGGCCGCCGGCAACTGCGTCGTGCTCAAGCCCGCCGAGCAGACCCCGTGGTCGATCCTCAAGCTCATCGAGCTCGTCGGCGACCTGCTGCCCGCCGGCGTCGTCAACGTCGTCAACGGCTTCGGCGTCGAGGCCGGCAAGCCGCTCGCGTCCAGCTCGCGCGTCGCCAAGGTCGCCTTCACCGGCGAGACCACGACGGGGCGGCTGATCATGCAGTACGCCAGCCAGAACATCATCCCGGTGACGCTCGAGCTCGGTGGCAAGAGCCCGAACATCTTCTTCGACTCCGTCGCCGCGGAGCACGACGCGTTCTACGACAAGGCCCTCGAGGGCTTCGCGATGTTCGCGCTCAACCAGGGCGAGGTGTGCACCTGCCCGTCCCGGGCGCTGGTGCAGCGCTCGATGTACTCCGACTTCGTGGGCGACGCCGTCACCCGCGTGGAGAAGATCATCCAGGGCAACCCGCTCGACGACGCCACGATGATCGGCGCCCAGGCCTCCTCCGACCAGCTCGAGAAGATCCTGTCCTACATCGACATCGGCAGGGCGGAGGGCGCCAAGGTCCTCACCGGCGGCGAGCGCACCGTGCTCGAGGGCGACCTCGCCGAGGGCTACTACGTGCAGCCCACGATCTTCGAGGGCAGCAACTCGATGCGGATCTTCCAGGAGGAGATCTTCGGCCCGGTCGTCTCGCTGACGTCCTTCGACGACGAGGCCGACGCCCTGAAGATCGCCAACGACACCCTCTACGGCCTCGGCGCGGGCGTCTGGTCGCGTGACGGCGCCCAGGCCTTCCGTGCCGGCAAGGAGATCAAGGCCGGCCGCGTGTGGACCAACTGCTACCACGCCTACCCCGCGCACGCGGCCTTCGGCGGCTACAAGCAGTCCGGCATCGGCCGCGAGAACCACAAGATGATGCTCGACCACTACCAGCAGACCAAGAACCTGCTCGTGTCCTACTCCCCGGACGCGCTCGGCTTCTTCTGATGGTCGACGTGACGCCTGAGGCGGCGGAGCTCCTCCGCCGCCTCACGGCCGACCACGGGCCGGTGATGTTCCACCAGTCCGGCGGCTGCTGCGACGGGTCGGCGCCGATGTGCTACCCCGACGGGGACTTCATGCTCGGCGACGCCGACGTGCACCTCGGGGACCTCGACGTCGGGCTGGAGCGGGCCGTGCCGGTGTGGATGTCCAAGGCCCAGCACGAGTACTGGAAGCACACGGTGCTGACCATCGACGTGGTCACGGGGCGAGGCGCCGGGTTCAGCCTCGAGGCGCCGTACGGCGTGCGGTTCCTGACCCGGTCGCGGCTGGCCGACCCACCGGGCTAGCCGGAGTGGTCGCGCTGCTCGCGGTGGCCGCCGAAGAAGTCCGCGAGCAGCGCGGCCGACTCCTCGGCCAGCACCCCGGAGACGACCTCGGGGCGGTGGTTGAGGCGTCGGTCGCGCACGACGTCCCACAGGCTGCCGACGGCACCGGCCTTGTCGTCGAAGGCACCGAAGACCACCCGCTCCACGCGGGAGAGCACAGCGGCGCCCGCGCACATCGTGCACGGCTCGAGCGTGACGACCAGGGTGCAGCCCTCCAGGCGCCACTCCCCCCGGGCGCGTGCGGCCGCGCGGAGCGCGACGACCTCCGCGTGGCCGGTCGGGTCGGCCTCGGCCTCCCGCACGTTGCGACCGGCGCCGACCACGTCGCCGGCAGGGTCGAGGACGACCGCGCCGATCGGGACGTCGCCGGTGGCCAGCGCGGCGCGCGCCTGCTCCAGGGCGGCCCGCATCGGGTCCGCCCACCGCTCGCCGATCACGCGGAGGTCAGCCCCACCACGTCGTCGAAGAGCTCACCGAAGCCCATCAGCCGGGCCAGGTCCGAGAGCACCTCGTCGGGGTAGAGGTCGACGTCGTCGAGCAGCTCCTCCATGACCTCCTCGGCCACGCCGAGGTCGGCGAGCAGGGCCAGGTCTCCGGCCGGCTCGTCCTCGTCGCGCTCGTCGAGGTCGTCGGGGTCGATCTCGTCGAGCAGGTCGAGCACCGACTCGGCGAGGTCCCAGTCCTCCGCGGCGCTGGCGTCGGAGAGCAGCACCTGGGTGCGCGGACCCTGGACCCGCACGATGACGAAGAAGTCCTCGTCGATGCTGACCAGCGCGAGCGCGCCGGTGTCGCCGCCGAGGTGGCGCAACGCCTCGGCCAGGGTCTCGACGTCCTCGCAGTGCTCACGGGTCAGCTCGTCCACGACCCACTGGCCGGCCCGACGGTAGGCAGCCACGGCCAGGTCGACGTCGTCGATCTGGGCGTCGATCGTGTCCTGCATGTGGGACCCCCTGGAAGGGCGCGGGCACCGGGCCCGCGACGTGGCGTGTGACCAGGGTGGCAGACCACCGATCCGGGGCCAACCCCTTTCGCCCGCGGGCGGGATCCTCCCTAGGCTGGTCCCATGCGCACCCAGGTCGTGGACCACCCCCTCGTCACCCACAAGCTCACCACGCTGAGGGACGAGAGCACCGACTCCCCGACCTTCCGGGCCCTCACCGAGGAGCTCGTCGCGCTGCTCGCCTACGAGGCCACCCGTGACGTCCGGGTGGCCCCGGTGCAGGTGCAGACCCCGGTCGCGGTCGCCGACGGCGTACGCCTGGCCGCGCCGAAGCCGCTGGTCGTGCCCATCCTGCGCGCCGGCCTGGGCATGCTGGACGGCTTCATGCGACTGCTGCCCACCGCCGAGGTCGGCTTCCTCGGGATGGTGCGCAACGAGGACACCCTCGAGGCGTCGACGTACGCCGAGCGCCTGCCCGAGGACCTCTCGGGCCGCCAGTGCTACGTCCTGGACCCGATGCTGGCCACCGGCGGCACCCTGGCCGCCGCCATCCGCTTCCTCACCAACCGCGGCGCCGACCACATCACCGCGATCTGCCTGCTCGCCGCGCCCGAGGGTTGCGAGCGGCTCGCAGCCGATCTCGAGGGCCTCGACGTCCCGGTCACCGTCGTCACCGCCGCCATGGACGAGAAGCTGAACGAGAAGGGCTACATCGTGCCCGGCCTCGGCGACGCCGGGGACCGGTTGTACGGCGTGGCCGGCTGACCTCGACACGTTTCATCGGCCGGCCGACGAACCTTGCCGCCGCCGGCCCTGGTGACGGATCCGACCACTGATCTGGAGTGCCCACGACACGTCCTGCGTGTCAGGCGCACTCCACATCGGTGACCGGGTCGGTCCGGCGCACGGTGCAGTCCTCGGAGCGACAGGGCCGAAGGTTCGACTGATGTCAGTCAGACCTCCCGAGCCCCGCCCCTACAACGCCTTCGCCGCTGCCAGCAGCTTGGTGAGGGAGTCCTTGGCGTCACCGAAGAGCAGCGTGGTCCGAGGGTCGAAGAGCAGCTCGTTCTCGATGCCGGCGAAGCCGGGGCGCATCGACCGCTTGAGGAAGACCACCTGCTGGGCCTGGTCGACGTCGAGGATCGGCATGCCGTAGATCGGCGCCGAGGGCGTGGTGCGGGCGGCGGGGTTGACCACGTCGTTGGCGCCGACGACCAGCACCACGTCGGTGTGCTTGAACTCGCCGTTGATCTCGTCCATCTCGACCAGCTGCTCGTAGGGCACCTGGGCCTCGGCGAGCAGCACGTTCATGTGGCCGGGCATCCGGCCGGCGACGGGGTGGATGGCGTAGTCGACGCGGGTGCCGCGCGCCTGGAGCAGCTCGACCAGCTCGCGCAGGGTGTGCTGCGCCTGGGCGACGGCCAGGCCGTAGCCGGGCACGATGATCACGCGGTCGGCGTACCCCAGCAGGATCGCGACGTCCTCCGGGCCGGCCGAGCGCACCGGACGGTCGGAGGCCTCGCCGGCGCCCAGGGTCGAGCCGCCCCGCAGGGCGCCGAAGAGGATGTTGGGCACCGAGCGGCCCATCGCGCGGGCCATCAGCAGGGTGAGGAACGTGCCGGAGGCGCCGACGAGCGTGCCGGCGACCAGCAGCACCACGTTGCCCAGGACGTAGCCGCCGGCCGCGACGGTCAGGCCGGTGAAGGCGTTGAGCAGCGAGATCACGATGGGTACGTCGGCTCCCCCGACCGGCAGCACCAGCAGCACGCCCACGAGCAGGCCCATCACCCCGAGGGCGACGCCGGCCCACAGGGCGACGCCGTCCACGACCAGCCACCCGAGCACGACCGACCCGATCAGCGCAGCGGCGAAGGCGACCGGCAGCCCGGCGAAGACCACCGGTCGCGACGTCATCAGGTCCTGCAGCTTGGCGAAGGTGATGACCGAGCCCGCGAACGACACCGACCCGACCAGCACCGTGAAGGCGGTCGCCACGAGCACGAAGGTCCCGACGGCCACGCTCGGCACGTGACCGAGCTCCTCGAGCTCGAGCAGGGCGACCAGCGCGGCCGCACCGCCGCCGACGCCGTTGAAGAGCGCGACCATCTGGGGCATCTGGGTCATCTGCACCCGGCGCGCGCCGAGCACGCCGCCCAGCGAGCCGAGCGCGATCGCGCCGATGATCAGCGGCAGGTGGTCGAGGTCGAGGTAGACGAAGGGCAACACGACGGCCACCGCCGCGGCGCCCGCCCCGATGAGGTTGCCGGTGCGCGCGGTCCGCGGCCCGGAGAGCCCCTTGAGCGCCAGGATGAAGCCGACGGCGCAGAGCAGGTAGACCAGCTGCGCCCAGGTCGGGACGGCGCTCATCGCGGCGCCTCCTTCGACCCGCCGGTCGGCTTCCTCCGCGTGAACATCTGCAGCATCCGGTCGGTCACGACGAAGCCGCCGACCAGGTTGACCGCCGCGAGCACGATCGCGACCAGCCCCACCACCAGGGCGAGGGTGGACTCGGTCTGCCCCGTCACCAGGACCGCACCGAGCAGGATGATCCCGTGGATGGCGTTGGCGCCGGACATCAGCGGCGTGTGGAGGGTCGAGGAGACCTTGGAGATCACCTCGACCCCGACGAAGACGCTGAGCACGAAGATGGTCAGCCAGACCATGCCGTCGGTCATGCGAGGCCTCCTTCGGGAGCCGGGGGCTCGAGCAGCCGCGCGGTGGGTTCGTGGCGTACGACGCCGTCGTGGGTGACGCAGGCGCCGGCGACGATCTCGTCGGCCAGGTCGAGGGCGAGCGCGCCGTCACCGCCGTCGGCGGTCAGGAGCGTCACCAGGCTCAGGACGTTCTGGGCGTAGAGCCGGGACGCAGGCTCGGGCATCTGGGCCGGCACGTTGCGTCCTCCCCAGACCTGCGCCTGCCCGATGCGCACGACCTCGCCGGCCACCGAGCCCTCGACGTTGCCGCCGGAGTCGGCGGCCAGGTCGACGACGACCGAGCCCGGGCTCATCGCCTCCACCATGCCGCGGGTGACCAGCACCGGGGCGGTGCGGCCGGGGACGGCGGCGGTGGTGATGAGGCCGTCGGCCGCCGCGACGTACGGCGCCAGCAGCTCGCGCTGGAGCGCGGCCCGCTCCTCGGTCATCTCCCGGGCGTACCCGCCCGCGCCCTCGAGCGTCGGCAGGTCCAGCTCGATCGCCTGGGCGCCCATCGAGCGGATCTCCTCGGCCGCGGCGGCACGCACGTCGTAGGCCTTGACCACGGCCCCGAGGCGGCGCGCGGTGGCGATCGCCTGCAGGCCGGCCACCCCGGCGCCCAGCACGACGACCTCGGCGGGCGGCACCGTGCCCGCGGCGGTCATGTTCAGCGGCAGGAAGCGGCGCAGCAGGCCGGCGCAGACCACGGCGCAGCGGTAGCCGCTGACCAGCGACTGCGAGGACAGCGCGTCCATCGACTGGGCACGGGAGATGCGCGGGACCAGCTCCATCGCCAGGGCGGTGACGCCGAGGTCGCGGTAGTCGCGCACCAGGTCGAGCTCGGCCGCGGTCGGCAGGAAGGACACGGTCACGGTGCCCGACGCCAGCCGTCGGGCCAGGTCACGGGCCAGCGGCTGCACCGAGACCACCAGCCCCGCGTCGGAGTAGGGGTCGTCGGCGACCACGGCCCCGGCCGCGACGTACGCCTCGTCGGGGTGCAGCGCCCCCGCGCCCGCGCCGGGCTCCACGACCACCTCGTGCCCGAGGGCGGTCAGCTTCGCGACGAGCTCGGGGACCATCGCCACCCGGGTCTCTCCTTCGCGCGACTCGCGCGCGACCGCCACTCTCATGTCGAACCTCCTGCCAGCAACCTAGGGGCTCGGGCCGGTGCCGGTCCGTAGGCTGGCGGGGTGTCACCGCGCAGCGAACGCTTCCCGAGCTCCTTCGGCGACCCCGGGTCGGGCCCGGACGAGGGCCTGCGCAGGTTCCTGCTCGAGCACAAGTTCGGCATGGAGGAGGTGCTGACGAAGCTGCAGATCCTCCAGGACGAGTACACCCACCTCCACGAGCACAACCCGATCGAGCACGTCACCTCGCGCGTGAAGTCGCTGGAGAGCCTGACCGACAAGATGGAGCGCAAGGGCGTCGCCGTGGGCAGCGCACCGACGTACGACGAGGTGCGTGCGCGCGTCACCGACATCGCCGGTGTGCGGGTCACCTGCTCGTTCGTCTCCGACGTCTACCGCGTCTTCGACGTGCTCTCGCGCCAGCCGGACCTGCGGGTCGTCGAGGTGCGCGACTACGTCCGCGAGCCCAAGCCCAACGGCTACCGCAGCCTGCACGCGCTGCTGGAGGTGCCGGTGTTCCTGTCGGAGGGCACGGTGCCGGTGGTGGTCGAGACCCAGTTCCGCACCGTCGCCATGGACTTCTGGGCCAGCCTGGAGCACAAGATCTTCTACAAGTACCGCCGCGACGTCCCGGCCGAGCTCCTCGACGGGCTGCGCGAGGCGGCCGAGACCGCCGCCCGGCTCGACGCCACCATGGAGGGGCTGCACCAGGAGGTGCGCGGGCTCGACGACCTGCCCGACGAGCTGGTGGCCGGGCTGCGGCGCGCCGTCACCCCGGAGCCGGAGCTGCGCGAGTCCCTGCACCAGCTGGCCCGCTCCGCCGGCGTCGAGCCGCTGTAGCCAGCGGGGGCGCCGACCGGGTCGTCAGCCGGGTCGTCAGGCGGGTCGTCAGCCGGGTCGTCAGCCGGGTCGTCAGGCGGGTCGTCAGGCGATCGTCGTACCGAGCGCGGACCCGACCAGGAACGTCACGACCATCGCGAAGACGCCACCACCCACGTTGCGCAGGACCGCGCGACCCGGGGGGCCGTAGCCCAGCCCGGCGCTGAGCCAGCCGGTGAGCGCGAGCGCCACGGCCACCGCCCCCATCGTCACGGGGACCCGCACGTCAGCCACGACGAGCACGATCGTGAGCAACGGGAGCAGCGCCCCGACGGTGAAGGCGATCATCGAGGCCCAGGCCGCCTGCCAGGCACTGGTGAGCTCGTCGGGGTCGATGCCCAGCTCGGCCTCGGCGTGCGCGCCGAGGGCGTCGTGGGCGGTGAGCTCGACGGCGACCTGCTGGGCCAGCTCGGGCGAGAGGCCCTTGTCGACGTAGATCTGGGCCAGCTCGGCCAGCTCCTCCTCCGGCTCCTCCTCGAGCTCGCGGCGCTCCTTGGCCAGCAGGGCCTGCTCGCTGTCGCGCTGGGTGCTCACCGAGACGTACTCCCCCGCGGCCATGCTCAGCGCACCGGCCACCAGGGCGGCGACGCCGGCCACCATGATCGTGGTGCGGTCGGTGGTGGCTCCCGCGACGCCGACCACGACACCGGCCGTGGACACGATGCCGTCGTTGGCGCCGAGGACGCCGGCGCGCAGCCAGTTCAGCCGCGAGCGCAGCCCCTCGCCGTGCGGCTCGTCGTCGTGCAGGCCGATCTCGACGTCGGCAGGGTCGGTCAGCTCGGAGGTCACGCGGTGATTCTCCGGTGCCGACCGACCCCGCACAACGAAGGTGAGGCTGCGCTGACAGGTGATCGAGCAGCGAGCGGGCGTCGAGATCACCGGCACGATGGTCTCGACGCCCGCTCGACCAGCGTGCGGCCGAGATGCGTGCTACAGGCCCAGATCGCGGCCGATGAGCTCCTTCATGATCTCGTTGGACCCGGCCCAGATCTTCGAGACGCGGGCGTCGCGCCAGGCGCGGGCCACGCGGTACTCGTTCATGAAGCCGTAGCCGCCGTGCAGCTGGACGCAGTGGTCGAGCACGTCGTTCTGGACCTGCGAGGACCACCACTTGGCCTTGGCGGCGTCGACGGGGGTCAGCTCGCCCTTGTCGTGGGCGATGACGCAGGTGTCGATGTAGGACTCGGTGACCTCGATGGAGGTGACCAGCTCGGCCAGCAGGAACTTGTTGTGCTGAAACGTGCCGATCGGGGCACCGAAGGCCTTGCGGTCCTTGGTGTACTGGATCGTCTCGGCCAGGATCTGCTTGGCGTGCGCGACGTTGGAGATCGCGCAGCCCAGGCGCTCCTGGGGCAGCTTCTGCATCATCGCGATGAAGCCGCCGCCGAGCTCGCCGAGGACGTGGTCCTCGGAGAGGCGGACGTCCTCGAAGAAGAGCTCGGCGGTGTCGGACTCGTCCTGGCCGACCTTGTCGAGCTTGCGACCGCGGGAGAAGCCCGGGGCGTCGGCGGGGATCGCGAAGAGCGAGATGCCGCGCGCGCCCTTCTCGGGGTCGGTGCGGACCGCGGTGATCACCAGGTCGGCGGAGTAGCCGTTGGTGATGAAGGTCTTCGAGCCGTTGATGACCCAGTCGTCGCCGTCCTTGACCGCGCTGGTCTTCAGCGCGGCGAGGTCGGAGCCACCGGAGGGCTCGGTCATGCCGATCGCGAGGAGGATCTCGCCGGAGGCCACGCCGGGCAGCCAGCGCTGCTTCTGCTCCTCGGTGCCCATCGCGACGATGTACGGCGCGGTGATGTCGGCGTGGATGCCCCAGCACGAGCCGAGGGCGGCGTTGACCTTGGAGAGCTCCTCGGCCATCACCGCGTTGAAGCGGTAGTCCTCGGCACCGGCGCCGCCGTACTCCTCGGGGATCTCCAGGCCCAGGAACCCCTGCTTGCCGGCCTCGAGCCAGAACTCGCGGGGGATGGCCTTGTCGACGGCGTGCTGCTCGACGTTCGGGATGACCGAGCGCTCCAGGAACTCCCGCACGCTGGAGCGGAACGCCTCGTGGTCCTCGTCGTAGATCTCGCGCTTCATGACGGTGATGCTACCGAGTGGTAACCGGCTGCGGCAGGGGCCGCGGGGGTGGTCCCCGCCACGAGGGGTGAGGCGCAGCCGCCCAGAGGGTTGTTAGAACGTTCCAAGAACCATTCGTCGCTTTGGAGGGAGACCGATGGAGGTCTGGCCCGGGACCGCCTACCCGCTGGGTGCCACGTTCGACGGCAGCGGCACCAACGTCGCGCTGTTCAGCGAGGTCGCCGATCGCGTCGAGCTGTGCCTGTTCGACGACGACCCCGAGGGCGGTGGTCTCGTCGAGACCCGGGTGGAGCTGACGGAGGTCGACGCCCACGTCTGGCACTGCTACCTGCCCTCGGTCCAGCCCGGCCAGCGCTACGGATACCGCGTGCACGGCCCGTGGGCGCCCGAGCACGGGCAGCGCTGCAACCCCTCGAAGCTGCTGCTGGACCCGTACGCCAAGGCGACCTGGCGCGAGATCGACTGGGATCCCTCGCTGTTCGCCTACACCTTCGGCGAGGAGGACTCGCGCAACGACGACGACTCCGCGCCGCACATGACGCTGGGCGTGGTCGTGAATCCGTTCTTCGACTGGGAGGGCGACCGCGCACCCCGCACGCCCTACACCGACACGGTCGTCTACGAGGCGCACGTCAAGGGCCTGACGATGCTGCACCCCGACGTCCCCGAGGAGCTGCGCGGCACGTACGCCGGCCTGGCGCACCCGGCCGTCGTGGAGCACCTGCGCAAGCTCGGCGTCACCGCGATCGAGCTGATGCCGGTCCACCAGTTCGTCCAGGACAACACCCTGCTGGACAAGGGCCTGCGCAACTACTGGGGCTACAACACCCTGGGTTTCTTCGCCCCGCACGCCGAGTACAGCGCCAGCGCGCGCGAGCTCGACGACCCGTCGGCCCGGGGGCTGCAGGTCCAGGAGTTCAAGTCGATGGTCAAGGCCATGCACCTGGCCGGCATCGAGGTCATCCTCGACGTGGTCTACAACCACACCGCGGAGGGCAACCACCTCGGGCCGACCCTGTCGTTCAAGGGCATCGACAACGCGGCGTACTACCGCCTCGTCGAGGACGACGAGCGCTACTACATGGACTACACCGGCACCGGGAACACCCTCAACGTCCGGCACCCGCACTCGCTGCAGCTGATCATGGACTCGCTGCGCTACTGGGTCACCGAGATGCACGTCGACGGCTTCCGCTTCGACCTCGCCTCGGCGCTGGCCCGCGAGTTCTACGACGTCGACCGGCTCGCCACCTTCTTCGAGCTGGTCCAGCAGGACCCGGTCGTCTCGCAGGTGAAGCTGATCGCCGAGCCGTGGGACGTCGGCCCCGGCGGCTACCAGGTCGGCGGCTTCCCGCCGCAGTGGACCG
This sequence comes from Nocardioides marinus, assembly GCF_013408145.1. Lineage (NCBI taxonomy): Bacteria > Bacillati > Actinomycetota > Actinomycetes > Propionibacteriales > Nocardioidaceae > Nocardioides > Nocardioides marinus. The sequence continues at coordinate 4,064,012 of NZ_JACBZI010000001.1, read as the reverse complement.
AGTGGAACGGCAAGTACCGCGACACCGTGCGCGACTTCTGGCGCGGGGAGCCGACGCTGGGCGAGCTGGCCTCGCGGCTGGCCGGGTCCTCGGACCTCTACGAGCAGTCCGGCCGGCTGCCCTTCGCCAGCATCAACTTCGTCACCGCCCACGACGGCTTCACGCTGCGCGACCTGGTCTCCTACGACGAGAAGCACAACGAGGCCAACGGCGAGGACGGCAACGACGGCGAGAGCCACAACCGCTCGTGGAACCACGGCGCCGAGGGCCCGACCGACGACGCCGAGGTGCTGCGGATGCGCGCGCGCACCCAGCGCAACCTGATCGCCACCCTGCTGCTCAGCCAGGGTGTCCCGATGCTGCTGCACGGCGACGAGGGCGGGCGCACCCAGGGCGGCAACAACAACACCTACTGCCAGGACAACGAGATCTCTTGGATGCACTGGGACGACCTCGACCGCCCCCTGGTCGAGTTCACCGCGGCGGTGGCGCGGCTGCGCGCCGAGCACCCGACGTTCCGGCGCAAGCGCTTCTTCGACGGGTCGACCGTGCGCACCGGCCCCGAGGGCGAGGAGCGTCTCAACGACATCGTCTGGCTGCACCCCGACGGTCGGCCCATGGAGGACGACGACTGGGACGGCGAGGGCCGGGCCCTGGGCATGTACCTCAACGGCCACGGCATCCAGGGCATGGACGAGCGCGGCGGTCAGATCGTCGACGACCACTTCTGCCTGTTCTTCAACGCCGGCGCCGAGGACGTGCCGCTCGTCCTGCCGCCCCAGGAGTACGCCGGTCGCTGGGCTGCCGTCATCGACACCGCGGGCGAGCTCGACCCCGAGGCCCCGCTGCACGCCGACGCAGAGCTGACGCTCCCGGCCCGGTCGGTGCTGGTGCTCCAGGAGTGGGCCGAGCCCGAGGCCGAGGTCGACTGGTCGGTCGACGCCTCCCTGCGCGAGCAGGCCGGCCGGGGCGCGTCGTGAGCCCGCGCGACCGGTCGACACCGGCACGCGTGCCGGTGTCGACGTACCGCCTCCAGGTCAGCGCCGAGCAGGACCTGCACGTCGTCGCCGACCTGCTCCCGCACCTGCACGACCTGGGTGCCGACTGGGTCTACCTCTCACCGATCCTGGCCGCCGAGCCCGGGTCGACCCACGGCTACGACGTGGTGGCCCACGACCACCTCGACCCCGAGCGCGGCGGCGAGGAGGGGCTGGCCGCGGTGTCAGCGGCGGCCCGTGCGCTGGGCATGGGCGTGCTGGTCGACATCGTGCCCAACCACGTCGGGGTCGCGACGCCGGCCGCCGACCCGTGGTGGTGGGACGTCCTCCGGCACGGCCGTGGCGCCGAGCACGCGGACGCCTTCGACGTCGACTGGGACACCGCCGGCCAGCGGCTGCGCATCCCCGTGGTCGGCGACGACGACCTGCGGCCCGACGGCGGCGTGGACCACCTGAGCCTCGTCGAGGGCGAGGGCGGGCTGGAGCTGCACTACTGGGACCAGGCCTTCCCCGTCGCGCCCGGCACCGCCAGCGGGCCCGACGACGACCCGCAGCAGGTGCACGCCCGCCAGCACTACGAGCTGGTCGACTGGCACCGCGCGGACGACGACCTCAACTACCGGCGCTTCTTCGCGGTCAACACCCTCGCCGCCGTGAGGGTCGAGGAGCCGGAGGTCTTCGCCGGGACCCACGTGGAGATCGGCCGTTGGCTCCGCGAGGGCCTGGTGGACGGGCTGCGCGTGGACCACCCCGACGGCCTGCGCGACCCGCGCGGCTACCTCGACGACCTCGCCCGGCTCACCGACGGCGCCTACGTCCTGGTCGAGAAGATCCTCGAGCCCGGTGAGCGGCTGCCGACCTCGTGGGCCTGCGAGGGCACCACCGGGTACGACGCCCTCGCGCTCGTCGACCGCGTGCTGGTCGACCCGGCCGGGGAGGGGCCGCTGGAGGAGCTGGCCGGACGCGTCGACTTCCACGCGATGGTCCACGACCTCAAGCGCGAGGTGGCCGACGGCATCCTCGGCAGCGAGACCGCGCGCATCGTGCGCGACCTGCGCCGCGACGTGCCGCGGCTGTCCACCGCCCGCGGCGAGGACGCCGTGGCCGAGCTGCTGGCCTGCTTCCCGGTCTACCGCTCCTACCTCACCTCCACCGACCGCGACGGCGAGGAGCACCTCACGCAGGCGCTCGAGGACGCACGCGCGCGGCGGCCCGACCTGGCGGCGACGTACGACCTGCTGGAGCCGTGGCTGCGCGACGGCACCTGCGACGGCGCCCGGCGCTTCCAGCAGACCTCGGGAATGGTGATGGCCAAGGGCGTCGAGGACTGCGCGTTCTACCGGCACTCCCGACTGACCTCGCTCAACGAGGTGGGTGGCGACCCGTCGGTGTTCGCGCTGCCGGTGGACGGCTTCCACGACGCCATGGCCGAGCGCCACCGCGAGTGGCCGCACGCGATGACGACGCTCTCCACCCACGACACCAAGCGCGGCGAGGACGTGCGGGCCCGCATCCACGTGCTCGCCGAGGCCCCGCACCGCTGGGCCGACGCGCTGGAGCGGCTGCTCGACCTGGTGCCGCTGCCCGACCCGGGGTTCGCGTCGCTGCTGTGGCAGGCCGCGATCGGCGCCTGGCCGGCCGACGAGGGCGAGCGGCCGGGCGGCGACTGGCGCAGTCGGCTGCACGGGTACGCCGAGAAGGCGATGCGCGAGGCGGGCGACCGCACCACCTGGACCGAGCCGGACGCGGCGTACGAGGACGCGGTGCACGCCGCCGTCGACGCCGCGCTGGACCGCGAGGACGTCCGCGAGGTCGTCGCCGAGGTGCTCGGGTGGACCGTCGACCCCGGCTGGTCGAACGCGCTGACCGCCAAGCTGGTCGCGCTCACCATGCCCGGCGTCCCGGACGTCTACCAGGGCTCGGAGCTGTGGGAGCAGTCGCTGGTCGACCCCGACAACCGCCGCCCGGTCGACCACGACCTGCGCCGCTCGATGCTCGCGGCCGGACCCGGCGCGCTCGTCGGCGGGCTCGAGGACCCCGGTGCCGCCAAGCTGCACGTGGTCACGACCGCGCTGCGGCTGCGCCGGGACCGGCCCGACCTGTTCACGTCGTACGCCGGTGTCGGGGCCGTCGGCGAGGCGGCCGACCACGTGCTGGCCTTCGACCGGGGCGGTGCCGTCACGGTGGCGACCCGGCTGCCGCTGGGGCTGCTGGAGCGCGGCGGCTGGGGCGACACCCGGCTGGCCCTGCCCGACGGCCGGTGGCGCGACCTGCTGACCGACCGGCTGACCGACGGGGCCCTGGAGACGCTGCTGTCGGCGTACCCGGTGGCCCTGCTGGTGAGGGAGGACTGATGTTCGAGGTGTGGGCACCGCGCCCGGACCGGGTGCGGCTCCTGGCCGACGGCCGGGTGCACGACATGGAGCGCGACGACGAGGGGTGGTGGCGCGCGGAGGTCCCCCGCCCGGTCGCCGACGAGGTCGAGGTCGACTACGGCTTCCTCCTCGACGACGACCCGACCCCGCGCCCGGACCCGCGCTCGCGGCGCCAGCCCGACGGGGTGCACGGCCTCTCGCGCACCTACGACCCCTCGACGTTCGCGTGGACCGACCAGGGCTGGACCGGGCGGCAGCTGGCCGGCTCGGTGGTCTACGAGCTGCACGTCGGCACCTTCACCCCCGGCGGCACGCTCGACAGCGCGATCGAGCGGCTCGACCACCTCGTCGACCTCGGCGTGGACCTGGTCGAGGTGATGCCGGTCAACGCCTTCAACGGCACCCACAACTGGGGGTACGACGGCGTGGGCTGGTTCGCCGTGAGCGAGAGCTACGGCGGGCCGGCTGCCTACCAGCGCTTCGTCGACGCCTGCCACGCCCGCGGCCTCGGCGTGGTGCAGGACGTCGTCCACAACCACCTCGGCCCCTCGGGCAACTACCTGCCGCTCTTCGGGCCCTACCTCACCCAGGGCCGCAACACCTGGGGCGACCTGGTCAACCTCGACGGCGAGGGGTCGGCGCACGTGCGCCGCTTCATCCTCGACAGCGCCCTGGTGTTCCTGCGGGACCACCACGTCGACGGGCTGCGCCTCGACGCCGTGCACGCGCTGCAGGACTCCTCGCCGACCCACCTGCTCGAGGAGCTGGCCGTCGAGGTCGCCGCGCTCTCCGCGCACCAGCGGCGACCGCTCTCGCTGATCGCGGAGTCCGACCTCAACGACCCGGTGATGATCCGGCCGCGCGAGGCCGGCGGCCACGGGCTCGACGCGCAGTGGAGCGACGACTTCCACCACGCCGTGCACGTCGCGCTGACCGGCGAGACCGACGGCTACTACGCCGACTTCGAGCCGCTGACGGCGCTGCAGAAGGTGCTGACCCGCGGCTTCTTCCACGACGGCACGTTCTCCTCCTTCCGCGACCGCGACCACGGCGTGCCGGTCGACACCGAGCACACCGCCACGTGGCGGTTCGTGGTGTGCAGCCAAAACCACGACCAGGTCGGCAACCGGGCGCGGGGCGACCGGGTCACCGAGGTCCTCGACGAGGACCAGCTCGGCTGCGCGGCGATGCTGGTGCTGCTCGGCCCGTTCACCCCGATGCTCTTCCAGGGTGAGGAGTGGGCGGCGTCGACGCCGTTCGCGTTCTTCACCTCCCACCCCGAGCCCGAGCTCGGTCGCGCCACCGCGGAGGGCCGGCTCGCGGAGTTCGAGCGGATGGGGTGGGACCCCGCGGTCGTCCCCGACCCGCAGGACCCGCAGACCTTCGCGATGTCCCGGCTGGACTGGTCCGAGACCGACCCGGGCCGTGAGGGGGGTCGGCACGCCCGGGTGCTCGGGCTCTACCGGGCGCTGGGTGCGCTGCGTCGTACCCGGCCCGAGCTGACCGACCCTTCCTTCGCCGCCACCCGCTGCGAGATCGACGAGGGGCAGCGACTCGTGCTGATGTGGCGCCGGGGGACCCTGGTGGCCCTCAACCTCGGCGAGCGGCCCGTGACGGTCCCGGGGCTGGAGGGCGCGCTGCTCGTCGGCACCCGGTCCGGGCCCACGCTCGCCGACGGCACGCTGACACTGCCGCCGCACGCCGGCGCGGTGGTGGGCTGACGGGTCGCGCCGCACCGGCTGGCACGATGCGCCCGTGAACGTGCTGCGGCGACTCCTCTCGGTCCTCCTCGTCCTCGCCGCGGTGGCGCTGCTGCCGGTCGCGCTCACCGGCACCTGGCTGGAGCGCACCGTGACCGACACCGACACCTACGTCGACACCGTCGCGCCGCTCGCCGACGAGCCGGCCGTGCAGGACTCGGTGCGCATCCGCGCCCAGGCGGCCGTCGTCTCGGCCCTGGACCCGCGCCGGCGCGCCGAGGAGCTGCGCGACGACCTGGGGGGCCGGGTGCTGCGCCCCTACCTGCGCGACGCCGGCGGTGACCTCCCCAGCGGGGTCGCCGCCTACGTCGACGAGGCGGTCGGTGCCGCGGTGCGGGCGGTGCTCGCGTCGCCGGAGTGGCCCGAGCTGTGGCGCGCGGCCAACCGGACCGCCCACGAGACCGTGATGGCCGCCCTGGACGCCGAGGCCGGCGAGCCGGTCGCCGTGCGCATCGACCTGGCCGGCGTCGTGCGCGCGACCCTCGACCTGCTCGCCGAGCGGGGACTGCCGGTGGGCCGCGGCGTGCAGGTGGGCGCGGTCGAGTTCGAGGTCGCCGACTCCTCCGACCTCGACCGGGCCCGCTCGACCGTGCAGCGCATCGACCAGGTGGGCCTGTGGGTGCCGGTGGCCGCGGTCGCCGCGCTCGCGGTGGCGCTGCTGGTCTCGCCCCTGCGCCGTCGTACGACGCTGCTGGCCGCGGCCCTGGCGCTGCCGGCCCTGGGGTTGCTGGCCCTGGGGCTGCTCGGCGCGCGCAGCGTGCTGGAGGCGACGGCCGACCCCGGCGAGCAACGTGAGCTGGGCCTGGCGGTCTGGGACGCCCTGGTGGCCGGCCTGTGGCGCGACGTCGCGATCGCGGCCGGCGCGGCACTCGTGGTGCTGCTGCTGGCGGCGCTGCTGCCGCGCGGGCGGCGGCACCCGTCGGGTCAGGACCAGACCGGCGCGATCTCGCGGGTGTAGCGGCGCCCGAGCAGCCGGGCGAGCAGCGCGGTCACCGGCGGCGGGACCAGCGTGCCGAGGAACGCCCGCTCCTCGGCGGGCATGTCGTCGGTGAGCCAGGCGAAAAACCGGCCGGCCTCGACGACCGAGCCGCCGCGCAGCTTCTTCTCCACCGCGGCCCACTCCTCGGTGTCGGTCATCGGCACCAGCACCGGCTCGAGCTCGTCCTCCTCGTGGCGCAGGTGGGCGTCAACGATGCCGGACATCGTGGCCACCTCCTCCCGGGCCGCGTCGAGGCTGCTGCGAGAGGGGTCGGAGGCGAGCGCGACGAGCGCGGCCTCGACACCCCCGAGAGCGTCGGCCATCGCCTCGTGCTCGGACTCCATCTGCTCCAGCAGCTCCTAGTCGGCGCCCAGGCGCGCCATCATCGGCCAGATGTGGTCGTCCTCGCCCTCGTGGTGCCGGGTGAGCTCGGCGCGCAGGAACCGGTAGGCACGCAGCAGGTCGACGGCACGGTCCTGGTCGGGGTCGGCCTCGAGCGCCTCGGCCAGGCGCCTGACGTCGCGGCGCACCGCCCCGTGGATCAGCCGGTTCATGGTCAGCCCGTCAGCCGCCGTCGTCATGACCCTCAGGCTAGGACGACGGCGGCCGGCGGGCGTGCTCATTGCGAGGTGGTTCAGACAGGTACCGGCGCGTCGGCCCGGCCCTCCCGGGCCGGCTCGGGGTCGCCCTCCTCGCGGAAGCCGTGCCGGTCCCACCAGCGGGCGAGCGGTCCGGGGGCGTACCAGTTCCAGCGGCCCAGCAGCTTCATCGTGGCCGGCACCAGCAGCGCGCGGACGACGGTGGCGTCGATGAGCAGGGCGACCAGCATCCCGACCCCGAGCATCTTCATGAACACGATGCCGCTGGTGCCGAAGGCCCCGATCACCACGCCGAGCAGCAGCGCCGCGGACGTGATGATCCGGCCGGTCTTCTGCACGCCCGCGGCGACCGCGCGGTCGTTGTCGTGGCTGCGGTCCCACTCCTCGCGGACCCGGCTGAGCAGGAAGACCTCGTAGTCCATCGACAGGCCGAAGAGGATCGCCAGCATCAGGATCGGGTTGGTCGCGTCCAGGAAGCCCTGCGGCGCGAAGCCGAGGGTGTCGGCGAGGTTGCCGTCGCTGAAGATCCAGGTCACGACGCCGAAGGAGGCGGTGATGGAGAACAGGTTCATCACGACCGCCTTGACCGGCAGCACCACCGACCCGAACGCGACGAAGAGCAGCACCAGCATCACGCCGACGACGATCAGCCCCATCCACGGGAGGTGGCTCGCGACGGAGGCGACGAGGTCGACGGTCTCGGCGGTGAGGCCACCCACGAGCACCTCCCCGGAGGCGGGCTGCACCTCGCGGAGGTCGCGGACGAGCTCCTGCGAGGCCTCGGTCTGGCTGTTGCCGTCCCAGCTGGCGCGCAGCAGCGTCGTGCCGTCGGCCTCGGCGACCGGCACCACGTCCAGCACGCCGGGCACCTCCCGGACGCTCTCGGTGTACGCCGTCACGTCGGCCGGCTCGGTGCCCTGCAGCAGCAGCTGCGCGGTCGAGACCTCGCCACCGCCGAACTCCTCGTTGAGGACCACGGCCGCCTGGTGGGCCGGGGCGTCCTCGGGGAGCACGCGGTAGTCCACGCTGCCCCACTTCGCGCCGAGGAACGGGCTGGCGATCGCGAGCAGCGCGGCGATCGTGACGACCATGACCAGCACCGGACGACGCATCACCGCGTGGGCCAGGGCGGCCCAGCGACCGCCGTCGGCCGGGGCCAGCGAGCGGTGCCGGCGCCAGGGCAGCCGGCCCGCGTCGACGCGGCGTCCGAGCAGGCGCAGGACGGCCGGCAGGATCGTCAGCGCGGCCAGCATCGCCACGACCACGGCGGCGATGCCGCCGTACCCCATCGAGCGGAGGAAGGCCTGCGGGAAGATCAGCAGGCTGGCCATCGCGGCCGCGACGGTCAGGCCGGAGAAGAGCACGGTGCGGCCCGCGGTGGACATGGTCCGGCGGATCGCGATCGAGGCGGCGTCGGGCTCGTCGAGCGGCTGCAGCGCCAGCTCCTCGCGGAAGCGGCTGATGACGAAGAGCGCGTAGTCGATGGCCAGGCCGATGCCCAGCAGCGAGATCACGTTGACCGAGAAGATCGAGACCTCGGTGAACTCCGCGATCACCCGGACCACCGCCAGCGCGCCGAGCATCGCGATGACGCCGACCATGGCCGGCATCAGGGCGGCGACCGCGGAGCCGAAGATCAGCAGCGCGAGCAGGACGACGATCGGCAGCGAGATGAGCTCGGCGCGCTTGAGGTCCTCCGACGTGATCTCGTTGACGTCGTTGTAGACCGCGTACGCCCCGGCGATCGAGGTCTCCAGGCCGCTGGCCTCCGGTGCGTCGAGGACGGCCGCGACGCGGTCGTAGCTGACCAGGAAGTCGTCCTGGGTGTCCCCGGCCAGGGAGATCAGCACCTGCGCGTGGCTGCCGTCGTCACTCACCAGCCCGGCCTCGGGCGGGGCCTCGTAGTAGGGCACGACGGAGGCGACCGCGTCCGCGGGGATGTCGGCCACGACCTCCTCGACCGCCGCCCGGAAGGCCGGGTCGTCGGCGGAGAGGTCGCCGTCCTCGTCCGCGTAGATCGCGACGACGTCGATGCCCTTGTTGCCGAACGCCTCGCGCTCGGCGTCGAGCTCGCGTGCGGACTCCGAGGAGGCGTCGTCGAACCCGCCCTGGGACAGGGAGTCGAAGACACCGGCGCCGAAGGCACCGGCCCCGAGGGTGAGCAGCACCCCGATGAGCAGGACGGCGAGGGCTCGGCGGCCCACGAGTGCTCCCCAACGATCGATCATGACGGTTCCTCGCGCTCGGCGTGACAGGATGGGTGACAGGGCATCCACAGAAGTGAACGGCGTAAACCGTAAATGGTGTTAACGTGGGTGTCAATGCATCACTGATGCTGTCCGCACCACCCCGACCTGCCGCAGGAGCCGCCGCGTGACCGTGGAGCCGACGACCCGCCGCGAGCGCCAGCGCGAGGCGACGTACTCCGAGATCGTGGCCACCTCGATCGCCCTGCTCCGCGACGGCGAGGACCTCTCGCTGCGTGCCGTGGCCCAGCGGATGGGGATGACCGCGCCCGCGCTGTACCGGTACGTCGCCAGCTACCAGGAGCTCGTCGACCTGGTCGCCTACGAGGTCGACCGGTCGGCCACCGAGCGGTTCCGCGCGGCGGCCGACACCCTGCCCGAGGACGACGTGGCCGGCCGGCTGTGCCTGAGCGCGACCGCGTTCCGGCAGTGGGCGCACGAGTCGCCGCGCGAGTTCGGGCTGGTCTTCGCCAACCCCATCGCCGACACCTCCTGCGCGCGCCGGGAGATGCTCACGCTCAGCAGCTCAGGACACTTGTTCACCGACCAGATGAAGGCGATCTGGGAGTCCAACGGCTTCCCGATCCCCGCCGTCGACGACCTGCCGCCGGCCGCCCGTGAGGCGGTGCTCGACCCGCTCATCCCCGCCGAGAGCGAGGGCGTCGCCGAGGCCGACCGCGGGTTGCTGTGGGTCTACATGCAGGGCTGGACCCAGCTCTACGGCATCGTCACGCTCGAGGTGTTCGGCCACATGGACCCGCGGCTGGTCGAGAGCGGCGACCTGTTCGTCGACACGATCCTGCGCTTCGCCCCGCGGATGGGCCTGGAGCACGACCTGGACCGCCTCGAGGCGCTGATCCGCTCCCACCTGCGCGACTGACCTCCCGCCGAGCCGGCGTATTGATACGCCGGCTCGACCCGTCCGCCATGCCGAACCGGCGTATTGATACGCCGGTTCGATCAGCTCGCGGAGTGAGCGGTCTCCAGCAGCTCCTCGACCCAGTGCGGCACGAGCTCGCCGGCCCGGCCGTGGCGCGCCTCGTGGAACCACGCCGTGCCCTCGGAGGGCTCGAGGTTGAGCTCGAGGGTCCTGGCGCCGTACCGCAGGGCGTGCTGGACGAAGCCGGCGGCGGGGTAGACCGCGCCGGACGTGCCGATCGAGACGAACAGGTCGGCACGGGCGAGCTCGATCGAGATCCGGTCCATGCCGTAGGGGACCTCGCCGAACCACACGACGTCGGGCCGCAGCTCGGTGACGCCGCAGCCCGGGCACGGTGGCAGGTCGACCAGGTCGGACTCCCAGCGGACCCGACCGTCGCACGCACGGCAGAGCGCCGAGAGCAGCTCGCCGTGCATGTGCAGCACGCGGCGCGACCCGGCCCGCTCGTGCAGGTCGTCGATGTTCTGGGTGATGACCAGCAGGTCGTCGCCCAGGACCTCCTCCAGCCGCGCCAGCGCGTGGTGGGCGGCGTTGGGCTGCACGCCCAGCAGGGCGGAGCGGCGTGCGTCGTAGAAGCGGTGCACCGTCATCGGGGCGTGGTCGTAGGCCTCCGGCGTCGCGACCTCCTCGACGCGGTGGCCCTCCCACAGGCCGTCGGCGTCACGGAAGGTCGGCACCCCGCTCTCCGCGGAGATGCCGGCCCCGGTGAGCACGACGACCTTCACGCCCGACACCCTAGACCCGCCGAACCGGCGCATCCTTCCGCACCGAGCCGGCGCATCCTGCGGCTCAGCTGGCGGTCTCGGCCACCTCGATGTCGAAGAGGACCTGCTCGGTGTCCTCGTCCACGGAGGTGACGGTGATGGCGACGGCGTAGGACTCGCCGCTGTCGTTGAGCGTGCACTCCATGGTGGTGTCGACCTCGGCGTCGAGGTCGCCCGGGCAGACGATCTCCTCCGGTGCACGCCCCACCTGCTCGGCCAGCTGGTCGCTGATCTTCTGCTCCAGCGCCTCCCGGTCGATCGCGGGCGCACCACCCACCGAGGCCTCGAAGGAGCACCCGGTCAGGGCAGGCGAGGCGAGGGCGGCGGACACGGCGAGGACGACCAACGAGGAGCGCATGCGGCGAGTCTCCTCCTCGCCGGCGTACGGCGGGGTGTGGTCTGGTCCGGGCTCGCCGGACGGCTCAGTAGTACCAGGGGTACGGGCTCCAGTCGGGGTCCCGCTTCTCGAGGAACTGGTCGCGGCCCTCCTGGGCCTCGTCGGTCATGTATGCCAGGCGCGTGGTCTCGCCGGCGAAGAGCTGCTGGCCGACCAAGCCGTCGTCGATGGCGTTGAAGGAGTACTTCAGCATCCGCTGGGCGGTGGGGCTCTTGCCGTTGATGAGCCGGCCCCACTCCAGGGCGACCTGCTCGAGCTCGGCGTGCGGGACGGCCCGGTTGACGGTGCCCATCCGCACCCCGTCCTCGGCGGAGTACTCCTGGGCGAGGAAGAAGATCTCGCGGGCGATCTTCTGGCCGACCTGGCGCGCGAGGTACGCCGACCCGAAGCCTCCGTCGAAGGAGCCGACGTCGGCGTCGGTCTGCTTGAAGCGGGCGTGCTCGAGGCTGGCCAGCGTCAGGTCGGAGACGACGTGCAGCGAGTGCCCACCACCGGCGGCCCAGCCCGGGACCACGCAGATGACGACCTTGGGCATGAACCGGATCAGCCGCTGCACCTCGAGGATGTGCAGCCGCGCCAGCCGGGCCTTGTCGATCGGGTTCGGCGGGGCGCCGGCGTCATCGTGACCGTCGGTCTCGTACTGGTAGCCGGCCTTGCCGCGGATGCGCTGGTCGCCGCCGGTGCAGAAGGAGTGCTTGCCGTTCTTCTCGCTCGGCCCGTTGCCGGTCAGGAGCACGCAGCCGACGTCGGCGGAGGTGCGCGCGTGCTCCAGCACCGTCAGCAGCTCGTCGACGGTGTGCGGGCGGAAGGCGTTGAGCACGTCGGGCCGGTCGAAGGCCACCCGGACGGTGCCGTGCGCCTTCGCGCGGTGGTAGGTCAGGTCGGTGAGTCCCTCGAAGCCGGGGACCTCGTCCCACTGCTCGGGGTCGAAGATGTCGGACACGCCGTCGATCGCGCTCATGGCAGGCAACCTAGCGGGGGTGGAAGAGTCGGCGGTCCACCGGTGTTGTGGTGGGCATGGCACTGACAGGTGAGTACGTCCCCAGCCCCTCCGAGTGGGTCCGCAACCAGGTGGCCGAGTACGAGGCCTCCGACGGGCAGCGCGCGAACACCCTCCCCGACCACCCGGAGTGGCCGATCGTGGTCATCACCTCGGTCGGCGTGAAGTCCGGCGCCCTGCGCAAGAACCCGGTCATGCGGGTCGAGCACGACGGCGTCTACGCCGCCGTCGCCTCCAAGGGCGGCCACCCCGAGCACCCGGAGTGGTACCACAACTTCCTCGCCCACCCCGAGGTCGAGCTCCAGGACGGCGCCGAGAAGCACACCTACCGCGCCCGGGTCGCCGAGGGCGAGGAGCGCGCGCAGTGGTGGGAGCGCGCGGTCGCGGTCTACGCGCCGTACGCGGAGTACCAGGCCAACACCGACCGCGAGATCCCGGTGTTCATCCTCGAGCGGGTCTGACCTGGGGTAGGCGCGTACGTCACCGGGTCTCGACCCGGCGACGACGTCCTCGTCCCTCGGACGTGCGCCTTGCTCGAGCTTCCTTCGCGTCGCCGAGCACTCGTGCCTCGTGCCCGGCCGCTCAGTCGCGCTGGATCGACATCGCCAGGCCGGCGAGGTGGCCGACGCGCGCGAGCTCGGAGTCGAGGAACTCCGGACCACCGCGGCGACCGACGACGACGATCTCGTTGCCCCCGAGCCGGGCGGCGACCATGACGTTGACGTCGTCGCCCTCGACCTCGACCCGCTCGGTGCGGACCAGCTCGACGAACGGCAGGTCGGTCGGCGCGGCCTCGGTGGCGTAGCGCAGCCCGTCGGCGCGGTGCACCCGCGCGGCCCAGTCGGCCCGGAAGGTCACCGGCAGCAGGTCGACGAGCCGGTCCAGCGCCTCCGTCGGGTTGGCGGTGAGGTCCTCGACGGCCTCGAGGTCGAGGAAGAGGTTGCCGCCCGCGCCGTACCGGCTGATCCACACCACGTGCACGCCGGGCAGCTGGTTGCAGGCCGAGACGATGGTGTCGGGCATGGCCGTGGGCGGCAGCTCGAGCAGCACGTCGTCGACGGCGGTGCCGTCGTGGCGCTTCTCGACGATCTCGATCGCCTCGATGTCGCCACCGGCCTCACCGATGGCTCCCGCCAGGCGTCCCAGGGATCCGGGGACGTCGGGGAGCTCGACACGCAGCAGGAACGGCACCCGGGAACCCTAACCGCCACGTGTGACACCCACGTCACGGTCCCGCGACCGTGGCAGCCGCCGAGCGGCCGAGGGTCAGGACGGGAGCGCCAGTCGGGGCCGCAACCCGCTGGCCCGCTGGACGCGCCGCTCGACCGCGGCCCGGACCGCCTCGGGCGAGGCGACCACGGTCACGCTCTCGCGGGCGCGGGTCACCGCGGTGTAGAGCAGCTCGCGCGTCAGCAGCGGAGAGTCCTGCGGCGGCAGCAGCACGCTCACGTGCCGCGCCTGGCTGCCCTGGCTCTTGTGCACCGTCATCGCGTGCAGGGTCTCGACGTCGGAGAGCCGCGACGTGGAGTACGCCGACGCGCCGGCCACCACCACGCGCAGCTGCTCGCCGTCGCGCACGGTGACCCCGGTGTCGCCGTTGAACAGCCCCAGCCCGTAGTCGTTGCTGGTGACCAGCACCGGGCGGCCGGGGTACCACTCCTGGCCGTGCGCGCCCAGGAACGCGCCCAGCTCCTCCCCCAGTGAGCGCTCGACCAGGGCGTTCCAGTGGCGGGCGCCGTGCGGGCCGTCGCGGTGGGCGCACAGCAACCGGTGCTCCTCGGTGAGCGAGAGCGCCTCCTCGGCGCGGCCGGCCTCGGCGAGCACGTGCAGCGAGCGAGCCTGGGCCAGCAGGCGCTCGCGCAGGGCGGCGAGGGCCGCCGGGTCCTCCGGGTCGAGGCGTCGTACGCCGTCGGCCCCGGCGTCCAGGCGGCGCAGCACCTCCTCGGCGTCCCCGTCGCGCAGCGCCTGGGCCAGCGCGCCGATCTCCGCGCCGTAGCGCCGGGTGGTGGTGAGCCCGGTGACCGCGGCCGGCGCCCGTGCCGCCAGCCCCCCGACCAGGTCGGCCAGCACCGCTCCGGCCTCGACCGACGCCAGCTGGTCGGGGTCGCCGACCAGCACCAGCCGGGCATCGGAGCGCACCGCCTCGAGCAGCCGCGCCATCATCGTGAGCGAGACCATCGAGGTCTCGTCGACCACGACGACGTCGTGGGGCAGGGTGTTGCCGCGGTGGTGCCGGAAGCGGGTCGTGGAGTCCGGGCGCCAGCCCAGCAGCCGGTGCATCGTGGTGGCCGTCAGCCCGTCGAGGCGTCGCCGGTCGTCGGCGTCGAACCCCGCGCCCGGCCGCTCCTGCGCCTCCCGCACCGATTCCAGCAGCCGCGCCGCGGCCTTGCCGGTCGGAGCGGTCAGGGCGATCCGCAGCTCGCGGGGGTCGGGGCCGGACGCCGCCTCCGCCGCCAGCACGGCCAGCAGGCCCGCGACGGTGGTGGTCTTGCCGGTGCCGGGGCCGCCGGTGAGGACGGTGGTCCACTGCTGCGCCGCGGCGAGCGCGACGGCGCGCTGGTCGGCCGACCCCGCACCGGGGAAGAGTCGTTCGGCATGGGCAGCCAGGAGCGTCGCGTCGACCTGGGGCGGTGCGGCCTCCGCGCGGCGTACGAGGTCGTCGCGGACCTGACCCTCCTCGCGCCAGTACCGGTCGAGGTAGACCAGGCCGTGCTCGACCCGCACCACCGACGAGGCGGCGAAGGCCGAGGCCGCCAGGTCCTCGGCCCAGCCGTCACTGTCGGGCCAGGGCAGGTCGTCGCCGTCGGCGAGACCCGTCAGGTCCACGCAGACCGAGCCGTGCCGGGCCGCGCGCACCGCCAGGGCGACCCCGAGTCGCAGCCGCTCGTCGTCCTCGCCGACCAGCTCGCCCAGCCGCACCGCCGTGTGGACGTCGGCGGCGGTCAGCACACCGGCGGCGTTGAAGGTCCCCAGCAGGCCGCCGAGGCCCGGGACCAGCCGGCGGTCGTGGGCGTCGGTGGGCTCGAAGCGCTCGATCATCGGGCCTCCCCGGTCACGGTCGGGACGGGCGCGTCGAGCAGGTCGGAGAGCGCGGTGACCAGCGCGGCGGGCGGGCGCCAGGAGAACACGCCGGCGGGGACGCCGGCGGTGGTCGGGGTGTCCGGGCCGCACATGCCGCGCAGGTAGAGGTAGAGCACGCCGCCGAGGTGCGTGTCGGGGTCGTAGCCGGGCAGCCGCCAGCGCAGGTAGCGGTGGGCGACCACGCTGTAGAGCAGCGCCTGGAGGGGGTAGTGGCTGTGCAGCATCGCCTCGGCCAGCGCCGCCGGTGCGTAGTCGGCGGCCGTCGGGGGGCGCCCCGCCTCCCCGAGGAGGTTCGTCTTGTAGTCCACGACCAGGAACCGCTGGTCGGCGCCGGAGCCCACCCGCAGGACGGCGTCGACCGACCCGCCGAGGTAGCCGGTGAGCGACTGGTCGGCCAAGGGCGGGCGGGCCAGCCGGTCGGCGTACGGCAGGAGCGGGTCGCCGTCCGGGAGGTGCGCCCGCAGCAGGTCGGCGACGTCGCCGACGCGGTGGGCGGGACGACCACCCCCCGCTCGGTCGCCGCCGGCCAGGGGCAGCTCGAAGTCCAGCTCGCGCAGCCGGTCGCGCAGGGGGACCTGCGCGAGCGTGCGGTCACCGGCCAGCGGCCCCAGGGGCGTGTGGTGCAGCGGCACCAGGGCGGCGGCCAGCGCGTCGGGGTCGACGTCGACCGGCCACCAGCGCAGCTCCTCCCCCACGCGGGCGCGCAGCTCCGCCTCCAGGTCGGGGGCGTCGGGGTCGGCGTGCTCGAGCACGGCGTGCACCAGGGAGCCGAAGGCCGCCCCGGCAGGGAGCTCGGCCATCGGGGAGACCGGTGAAGGATGCGCCGGCTCGGCGTCCGGGGTGGGGTCGGGCAGGTCCGGCAGGTCGGCGAGGGACTCGTCGGGCTCGTCGGTCAGCACGGTGACGGGGGGCTCGCTGCCGACCGCAGGCGCCGCCTGCTCCTCGACCCGCACCAGGCCGGAGTAGGAGGTACGCCGCCAGGCGGTGTCGACCTCGCGACCGAAGGTCCGCACGGCCAGCCGGGGCCGCTCGCCCGCGGCCGGCTCCGGGCGCTCGGTGGCCGGCTCGACGACCTCGGCGGTCGGGCCGCCGAGCTGCTCGAGCAGGCCCAGGACCCGCTCGGCGTACTCGTCCTCGCGTGGCTCCTGCACGTCGGGGACCTCGGCGGTCCCCGGCTGTCGCCCGAACAGCAACCGGTGCAGCCCGCCGTGACGGGTGTTGGCCGTGGGGGCCCACCACGTCACGACCTGGGACTGGGCCCGGGTGAGGGCGACGTAGAGGTCGCGCAGCTCCTCGCCGGCCTCCTCGGCGCGGTGCAGCGCCTCACGGCGGGCCCACTCATCACCGCGGCCGCTGACGTCGAGCATCCGCTCCCCGCCCTCGTGGTAGCGAGCGACCTGCGAGGGGAAGGGGAACTGCTGGTAGGCGAAGGGGAGGTAGGTGACGGGGTACTGCAGGCCCTTGGAGCCGTGGACGGTCACGATCTGCACCGCGGCCGCGTCGGAGTCCAGGCGGCGGGGGCGCTCGGCCGACCCGCGCGACTCCTCCCGCAGCCATCCCAGGACGCCGGTGAGCCCCAGCTGGTCGCGCAGCGCGGCCTCGTGGAGCAGCTGACCGAGGTGACGCAGGTCGGTGAGCAGCCGCTCGCCGTCGACACGGGCCAGCACCCGGGCCCCGAGCCCCCGCTCCTCGGCCGCCTCGAGCAGCGCCGCCACGCCACGACCGCGCACGAGCAGTGCCCAGCCGCGCAGCACGTCGGCCACCTCGCCGGTCAGCTGCTCGCCCCGCGCGTCGAGGGTGGCGGCGTCGTGACCGAAGAAGCTGGTCAGCGCCGCCGCACGGACCAGGCCCGAGCGGTGCGGCTGGGTCATCGCCTCCAGCAGCGTGGTCCACTCCGCCGCGGCGGGGGTGCGCAGCAGGTTGCCGCCGCCGGCCAGGACCGCCGGGACCCCGCGCGCCTGCAGCTCGCGCTGGACCAGCAGGCCGTGGTCGCGCACCGCGACGATCACCGCGACCTGCTCGGCGACCAGCGGCTCACCGCACCAGGTGGCCCCGGAGGCGAGCAGCTCGGCGATGTCGGCGGCGCAGTCCTCGGCGACGGCCTGGCGGGCCTCGGGCGCCGCGACGAGGCCCTTGCGCAGCCGGAACCCGTCACGGGGCAGCCGCCGCACCCGGAACGGCGAGGGGTGCGGGGCCCCCACCAGGCGCCGCTCGTCGTGGACCGACCCGACCGGGTGCACCACGATGCCGGGGTCGCCCAGCGCGGCACCCTCGAGCACCACCTGGAGCCGCTGCACCAGGGCGGTGTCGGAGCGCCGGTTGACCGCCAGGGTGGCCCGGTCCGAGGCGTCGCGGGCGGCGGCGAGGTAGGTCACGACGTCGCCTCCGCGGAAGGCGTAGATCGCCTGCTTGGGGTCGCCGATCAGGACCATCGTGGCGTGCCCGTGGAAGGCGCGGCGCAGCACGCTCCACTGCACCGGGTCGGTGTCCTGGAACTCGTCGACCAGCACCACCCGCCAGCGGTCGCGCATCCGGTCCCGGGCCGGCGCGGCCGGGTCGGCGAGGGTGGCGTCGAGCCGTGAGAGCAGGTCGTCGTAGCCCAGCAGGCCCAGCCGTCGCTTGCGGCGGTCGAGCTCACGGCGTACGTCGCGGGCGAACCCGACCCGGGCCTGCCCGGCCGGGGACGCGCCCGGCGCGTCGGGGAGCTGAGCCTGCGGGTCGCCGACGGCGGCCCGCCCCAGCTCCAGCGCCACGTCGCGGCCGAACGGCGGCGGCTCCCGGTCGGCGGCGAACCGGCCGAGGTAGAGGTCGTCGACGACCTCGACCACCAGGTCGTCGAGGTCCTCGACCAACCGGGCGCCGGCCTCGGTGTCGCCGGCGACACCGAGCGAGCGCAGCACCAGCTGGCAGAACTGGTGGGTGGTGGCGATCGTGGCGCTGTCGAAGTCGGCCAGCGCGTCGCGCAGCCGCTCGCGCATCACCGGGCGCTGGGCGGGCTCCTGCGCCAGCAGCCACCACACGAGGGTGTCGTCGGTGTCCGCGGTGGCCGGGTCCGCCAGCGCCCGCTCCGCCCCGACGAGGGCGTCGCGGACCCGCTCGCGCAGCTCCTGGCTCGCGGCCCGGCCGAAGGTGATGACCAGCATCTCGCCCAGCCGGGCGCGCCCCTCGGCGACGTAGCGGGTGACCAGGGCGCCCACCGTGTAGGTCTTGCCGGTGCCGGCGCTGGCCTCGAGCAGGGTGGTCCCCTGCTGGGGCAACGGCCCCGTCACGTCGAAGTCGCGCATCGTCGCTCCGTCCACCTCGGCGCTCACCAGCTGCCCTGCTCCCTGGTCAGCAGCGGGCCCCACAGCCGCAGTGAGAGCGCCCCGAAGCGGGTGGTCTCCCCCGGGTGGTCCTCGTCCGGCCCCGGAGGCTGGTCCAGCCCCGGCAGCCCGGCACCCGCGCCCCACGCCGCCACGTGCGCAGGGTCTGAGCACTCGCCGGGGTACTTGCCGTCGTCCCAGTCCCAGCCGGCCTTGCGCAGCGCCTCGTCGACGGTGCCCTGCGTGCGCCGGAGCTTGGCGTAGGCGAAGGAGGCCTTCAGCGGCAGCGGCAGCGGCTCGCACAGGCCCCGGTCACGCATCGCGACCAGGTCGCCGAGCAGGTCGCGGGCGGTGTGGTCGAGGGGGCCCAGCAGCGAGGTGCCCACCACGTCACGGGACCGCGACGAGGTGGGCCGCCCCAGCGTGTGGGCGGTCCAGCTGCGCTCCTCGTCACTGGCCGCGAGCGCCAGCAGCCGCAACCACGACGTCAGCCGGTGCGCGGCGCCGAGGCGCGAGAAGGAGACCGGCACCAACCGGTCGCCGAAGACGTCCGGGACGGTGCCCCGCAGCCTACGCCCGCCCCCGAGGTCGACGTCGACGTCGACCTGGCTCGCGGGTCGGGTGCGCAGGTCGCGGGCCGCCGCCGCGATCGGGGCCACCTCGCCGAGCAGGTCGGTGAGCAGCCGCCAGCCCAGCTGCCCCGGCGGGAGGGCGCCTCGGCGCCACTCCTGCTGGCGGACCTGGTCTGGGTCTGCGCCGGAGAGCAGGTCGGCGAGCAGTCGGTCCCCCACCTGCCAGCGCTGCAGCTGGTCGAGCTCGACCGGCAGGCCGTCCTCGAGCGGTTCGTCCGCACGGGGGAGGGCGACGTCGAGGCGTTGGGCGGAGAGGAACCCGGCGACCGGCCCGCCGCGACGGCAGAAGAAGGCGACGAGGTCCTCGAGCTGGACGTCGCCGGGGCCGGGCGGCGGCAGCGGCGCGCTGAGCAAAGGCGGGGCCGGGACGCGCTCCCCGCGGGCGGCGCGGGCCGCGGCCAACGCCGTGCGGTCGTGGGAGAAGGGGGCGTCGGTGCCGAGCCGGCCGGCCTCGAAGTTGCGCTCGTCGAAGGGCTGCAGCGGGTGCTCGACCCGCACCACGCCCCGCACCGACGCGGCCGCCCCCGGCGGCGTGGCCGTGACGTCGAGGGCGTCGAGCAGCTCGCCCACCGGGACGGCGGGGGGCCGCTCCTGGCCGGAGTACTCGTTGCTGCCGGTGCAGGTGATGACCAGGGTGTCGGTGGCGGCCAGGACGGCGTCGAGGAAGAGCTGGCGGTCCTCGCTGCGGGGGTCGCGCTCCCCGGTGAGCGGGTCGCGCGCGAGCACGTCGTCGCCGTCGACCGCACCCACCCGCGGGAAGACCCCGTCGTCGAGGCCCACCAGGCAGATGACGCGGTGCGGCACCGAGCGCATCGGCACCATGGTGCAGACCGTCAGCGTGCCGGTGCGGAAGTTCGCGCGGGTCGGCCGGCCGGCGAGCCGGTCGTCGAGCATCGCGCGCACGTCGGGCAGCCGCAGCTCGAGGTCGCCCCGCCCGGCGGCGTCCTCACGGACGCGGGCCAGCTCGCGCTGCACCTGGCCGGACTGCCAGGACTCCGAGGGCGGGACCGAGGTCAGCGCCGCGACCGCCTCCCCCAGCGTGGAGAGCCAGTGCTCGAGCGGGTGGGCGCCGGTCAGCAGGTCGGTCACCTCACGGAGCCGGCGCACCAGCTCCACCACGCGCCCGGCCAGGTCGACCTGGCCCGAGCCCACGTCGTCGAGCGGCAGCGTGCGCCCCAGCCACGCCCCCGTGTCGTCGCTCATGGCAACGCCGGCCAGCAGCCGGTCCAGGCCGAACTCCCAGGTGTGGGAGACCACCGACTCCAAGCCGTAGTCGGCGCGGTGCTCGGCGTCGAAGGCCCACCGCACCCCGGTCGCGCGCACCCAGGACGTCAGCTGCACCAGGTCGTCGTCACGCAGCCCGAACCGGTGCCGCACGGCGGGCTCGTGGGCCAGGTCGACCACCTCGCCCGCGGTGGCCCTGCCCCCGGCGAGGTCGAGCAGCCGCCGGGCCACCGCCAGCAGCGGGTTGGTGCTCGAGAGCGCGCGGTCGGCCAGCCGCACCCGGAGCCGGTGCGCGGGGTGGCCGTCCTCCCCGACGACCTCGCCCAGGCCGAAGCCGGCCTCGACCAGCGGCGCGTAGGCCTCGATGTCGGGGCACATGACGAGCACGTCGCGCGGCTGCAGCGTCGGGTCGTCGGCGAGCAGCCCGAGGAGCACCTCGCGCAGCACCTCGACCTGGCGCGCCGGCCCGTGGCAGGCGTGCACCTGCACCGAGCGGTCGTCGGCGGCCATGGTGCGGGCGGCGGCCAGCTCGGCGTCGGGCGCGCGGTCAGCACGCAGGTCGGCCTGCAACCAGCCCAGCAGCGTCTGCTGCTCGGGCGGGTCCGGTGCCGCCCCCTCGTCGACGACCGGCACGGTCGCCAGGGTGCGCTGGAGCTCGCGGACGTCGCGGCCCAGCGCGGCGAGCAGCGGGTGGGCGACGGCACGGTGCGAGGCGTCCTCGCGACGTGGCACCGGGCCGGTCTCCACCACCGGCTCCAGCGAGCGCCAGAGCGCGTCGGAGGGGTGCGGCAGCCACAGGTGCACGTCGCGGTGCTCGCCGAGCGCCGCCAGCAGCGCGGCCTCGGTGCCGGCGATCCTGGTGTGACCGAAGAGCGAGAGCCGCGCCGGGAGCTCGAAGGAGCCCGGGTCCTGACGCAGCCGGGTCACGGTCTGCTCGTGGCGCACGTGCGGCGGGGGGCCGTCGACCCGCTCGGCCAGGCGCCGCCACAGCGGCGGCTGCCACCTCAGGTCGGTCGGGAGGCTCCCGCCCCGGCCGTCGCCGTGCCCGCCGCCCTGCCAGTCGGCCAGCACGCCCGGCCGCTGGACGGCGTACGCCGAGAACAACCCGGCCAGGCGGCGCGCGACCGCGAACCTCCGACCGCGGCGCAGGTCGAGCTCCTCGCCCGAGCGCCCGGCACCGAGGTGGCGGGCCAGCGGCTCGGCCCAGGGCTCGTCGAGCACCTCGTCGAGCACCTGCACCAGCGGCCAGGCCAGGGTGCCGGGCGCCCACGGGTCCTCGTCGCGGGTGCCGAGCAGCTCGGCCACCAGGGACCACGGCGAGCGCAGCGCGACACCTGCGCAGAGCCCGTCCTCACGCCCCGGGGCCGCACCCAACCGGTGCGAGAGGCGCTGGGTCAGCCAGCGCTCGACCCCTCGGGCCGGCACCACCACGAGGTCCTCGGCGAAGGGGTCGGCCGGCGGCACCGCGAGCAGCCCGGCGAGACCGTCGGCCAGACGGTCGGTGCGGGCGGCACGGTGCAGGAGCAGGGTCATCGGGGAGCACGCTAGATGTTCTGACCACGGACGTTAGGTACGGCGGGTCGGCTGGACCATGACGAAGACCTCCGGGTGAGGTGTGGAGCTACCACAGCAACCACATCCACCACGGAGGTCTTCATGACCCACGCTAACGCCACCCTCACCCCAGCCGGGCGACTGCGTCTGGCCCAGCTCGTCGTCGACCACGACTGGACCTACGCCCGTGCCGCCGAACGGTTCTCCGTCAGCATCACCACCGCCCGCCGCTGGGCCCTGCGTTACCGCGAATCCGGCAGGGCCGGCATGGTCGACCGGTCCTCACGACCGCACCGCTGCCCAAACCAGCTGCCCCGACGAACCGAGCGTCGGATCGTGAGCCTGCGAGTCACCCGGCGCTGGGGACCGGCCCGGATCGCCTACCACCTCGGGCAGAACCCCTCGACCGTCCACCAGGTCCTGCGCCGCTACGGCTGCCCACGGCTGAAGTGGACCGACCCCGCCACCGGCACCCGGATCAAGACCTCCTCGCGGGACAAGCGACGCTACGAGCACGCCGCACCGGGCGATCTGGTCCACGTCGACATCAAGAAGCTCGGCAAGATCCCCGACGGCGGCGGCTGGCGCGTCCACGGCCGCGGATCAGCCCAAGACCGCAGCGCCGGCGCCACACGCGACCGGGCCGCCCGCTCCGGTGCCACACCCTCGCGCGGCTACGTCTACCTCCACCACGCCGTAGACGACCACTCCCGGCTGGCCTACTCCGAGATCCTCACCGACGAACGCAAGGAGACCGCCGCAGGGTTCTGGCAACGCGCCCGCGCCTACTTCGCCGAGCACGGCATCGCGGTCAGCGCCGTCTTGACCGACAACGGCTCCTGCTACCGATCACGGCTCTGGGCCGCGACCCTGGGCCAGGACGTCAAACACCGCCGCACCCGCCCCTACCGGCCCCAGACCAACGGCAAGGTCGAACGCTTCAACCGCACCCTGCTCGAGGAATGGGCCTACGCCTGCGCCTACACCTCAGAAGCCGACCGCGCGTCCGCCTACCCGGAGTGGCTCCATCACTACAATCACCACCGCGGCCACACCAGCCTCAAAGGCAAGTCACCCATCGACCGCGTGCCCAACCTCCCCGGGCAGAACAGCTAGACGGCCGGGCCGACAGCGTGGCTCCGACGGGCGGTGGTCTCGACGCCCGCTCGTCGCTGGCGCTCCTCGCTGCTCGACCACCGGACTAGCACTCCTTGCCAGTGGCAAGCGCCACATCTCCTTGCCACTGGCAAGCGACGCTCCCTAGCGTCCCCGTCGTGGACCACGAGCCGAACCGCCTGCTGCGCGGCCTTGCCTCCCTCGTCGTGCGCCGGGCCGTCTGGGTGCTCGCGGCGTGGCTGGTGGTCGCCGGCGCGGTCAACCTCGCCGTCCCCCAGCTCGAGGAGGTCGTGGCCCGGGACTCCACGCCGGTCGTGCCGCTGGACGCCGACTCCTCCCGCGCGGTCTCGCTGATGGACCGGGAGTTCGGCAGCGGGCGCAGCCACTCCTTCCTCGTGGTCCTCGCCGAGCGGGAGGGTGGCCTCACCCGCGCCGACGTCCGCTACGTCGAGGGCCTGGTCCCCCGGCTGAGCGCGGACACCGAGAACGTCAGCTTCGTCCAGGACGTCAGGGACGACCAGGTCCGCGAGGCGCTGACCAGCGACGACGGCGAGGCGGTCTACCTCCAGGTCGGGATCCCGGGGTTCACCGGCGCCCCGTCGGCCATCCAGCAGGTCGAGCACGTCCGCGAGGTGGTCCGCGACGGCGCACCCGACGGCCTCGACCTGCTCGTCACCGGCCCGTCGGCCACCGTCTCGGACATGGCCGTGGAGGCCGAGTCGAGCATCCTGGTGATCACGCTGGTCACCATCGGGCTGATCTTCGCGCTCCTGCTGCTGATCTACCGCCGGCTCTCGGTCGCGCTGATCATCCTCGGCACCGTCGGCCTCTCCCTCGGCGTCGCGCGCGGGCTGACCGCGTGGCTGGGCCTGCACGGGGTCTTCGACGTCTCCACCTTCACCGGCTCCTTCCTCACCGCGATCGTGCTGGGCGCCGGCACCGACTACGCGATCTTCCTGGTCAGCCGCTACCACGAGCAGCGCCGTCTGGGCGTCCCCGCACGCACCGCCGCGTCGTACGCCGCCGGGCGGGTCTCCGCGGTGATCATCGGCTCCGCGCTGACCGTCGTGCTGGCCAACGCCTGCATGCTCGTCGCCGAGCTCGGCGTCTACACGACGACCGGCCCGGCCATCGCGGTCAGCGTCACCGCGACGCTGCTGGTCTCCATCACGCTGCTCCCGGCGATGCTCGCGCTGCTCGGGCCGCGGGGCCTGTTCGAGCCGCGGCCGGCCAGCACCGGCGCGGGCGGCTGGGCCCGGCTCGCGGCGCTGGCCGTGCACCGGCGGGTCCCCATGGCGCTGGCGGCCCTGGTGCCGCTGGTGGCGCTCGCCGCCCTGATGCCGACGATGGAGCCGTCCTACGACACCCGCGGCATCCAGCCGGAGGACACCGAGAGCAACCGCGGCTACGACACCCTGGCGCGGCACTACCCGGTCAACGAGGTGCTGCCGGAGTACGTGCTGGTCAGCAGCGACCACGACATGCGCAACGCCCGCGACCTGGCGACCCTCGAGCAGGCGGCCTCCGCGGCGGCCCGGACCCCCGGCGTCGCGCTCGTCCGCTCGGTCACCCGGCCCGACGGCGAGGCGATCGACCAGGCGCGGGTGTCCTACCAGGCCGGGGTGATCGGGCGGAGGCTGCGCCGCGCCGGGGACGAGGTCGCCTCCGGCACCGAGGGCGCACGCACGCTGGCAGACGGCTCGGCCCAGGTCGACGAGGGCGCCGAGGAGCTGGCAGCGGGGGCCGACCAGGCGGTCGAGGGCGCCGGCATGCTCGTCACCGCGCTCGAGGAGCTGCGCTCGGGCCTGACCCGGCTGGAGTCCGGCGCCGATGAGGCGGTCGCGGGCACCGGCGAGCTCCGCGCGGGCGCCCGGATGCTCGCGGTCGGGCTGGACGCGGCGTACTCCCAGACCCGCACCGCCGTCGACGGCCTCGGCATGGCCCTCGACGCGCTCGAGTCGAGCCTGCCGTGCACCCTCGACCCGATCTGCCGCCAGGCCCGCGACGGCGTGCGCGAGGTCTACGAGGGCGAGCGCGACCAGCTCCTCCCGGGGCTGCGCGACGCGGCCGCCGCGGCACGACAGGTCGCCGAGGGCAGCGGGGACCTGCAGACCGGGCTCCGTCAGCTCGACGACGGCCTCGAGCAGGCACGCGCCGGCGTCGAGGAGATCACCGCGGGCCAGCGCCAGTTCCGCCAGCGGCTGGACGAGCTCGCCGACGGCACCGAGCAGCTGGCCGAGGGCACGGGCCGGGTCGCGGCCGGCACCAGCGAGGTCGCCGGGTCCGTCGGCGACCTCGAGGGCGGTCTGGGCGAGGCCGCCGACTACCTCACCTCGACCGCCGAGCGGGCCGACACCTCCGCGATGGGCGGGTTCTACCTGCCGCCCTCGGCGCTGGCCGACGACCGGTTCGCCGCCGCCAGCCGGCTCTTCATCTCCCCCGACGGCCGCACCGCCCGCATCGCCGTGCTCGGCACCGACGACGCCTTCAGCAGCGCCGCGGCCGAGCGGTCGACGCAGGTGCGGCAGGTCATCGAGAACAGCCTGCGCGACTCCCGGCTGCAGGACGCCGACGTCGTCACGACCGGCATGGCCTCGGCCAACGCCGACCTGGCCGCGATCGAGGCGCGCGACTTCCGGCTCATCGTCGCCGTGGCGCTCCTGACCGTCTTCGTCATCCTGCTCGTGCTGCTGCGCTCGGTCGTCGCGGCGGTGTTCCTGCTGGCCACGGTCGTGCTGTCCTACGCCTCGGCCGTGGGGCTGGGGGTGCTGGTCTTCCAGTGGATCCTCGACGAGCCGCTGGAGTGGTCGGTCCCCTCGCTCGCCTTCATCCTGCTCGTGGCCGTCGGCGCCGACTACAACCTGCTCCTGACCAAGCGGATGCAGGAGGAGGCCCCCGACGGCAGCCGCGCCGGGATCGCCCGCGCCGCCGCCGCGACCGGCGGCGTCATCACCGCGGCCGGGGTGATCTTCGCAGCGAGCATGTTCGCCCTGATGGCAGGCAGCGTCGACTCGCTCGTGCAGACCGGCTTCGTCATCGGCGCCGGCCTGCTCATCGACACCTTCGTGGTGCGCACGATGCTGGTGCCGGCCGTCGCCGCCATGCTCGGGCCCCGGCTGTGGTGGCCGCGTCGTCGCGCCCCGCGGCCTACGGTTGCTCCCGTGGACGCCGCACCGCAGACGAGCAGCCGATGAGCGACGTACGCCGCAGCCTGCTGCACGCCGCGCTGGCCGAGATCGAGCAGAACGGCATCGGCAAGGTGTCGCTGCGCGCCATCGCCCGACGTTGCGGGGTCTCCCACCAGGCCACGGCGCACCACTTCGACGACCGCGCCGGGCTCTTCACGGTGCTCGCGACCGAGGGGTTCCACGCGCTGCTCGGGCGCTCGCAGGCCGCGATCGCGACCGCCGCGCGCACCGGTGACGACCCGCTCGTCGCCGCCGCGATGGCCTACCTCGGCTTCGCGGCCGACCAGCCGACGACCTTCGACGTGATGTTCCGGCCCGAGCTGGTCCACCACGACGACCCGCGGCTCGTGGAGGCCCGGCTGGCCCTGTGGGAGCACGGCCGGCGGGTCGTCGAGCGGACCCAGGCCCAGGGCTGGGCCCCCGGGGTCGCGGCCGACGTGCTCAACATGGCCTGCTGGTCCACGATCCACGGCTACGCCATGCTGCGCCGCGACGCCGACGCGATCGCGGCGGCCGGCCTGCCCGACATCGACGCCGAGGCGATGGTGCGAGCCGTCATCAGCGCGCTGGTGCGGGTGCCGCCGGAGTAGGTCTCAGGCGGCGTGGGTCTCAGGCGGCGTCGGCGCGCTCGATGTCCCGCTCGAGCTCCCGCAGCTCCTCGGGGCGGCCGTGGAAGCGGCGGTAGCTCCACACCAGCAGCGCGAGCGCCAGGAAGCCCGACGCGACCAGGGAGATCCCGGTCGCGAGCCCGCCGGGCAGCCAGAACGAGTCGGGCAGCGACCACCACGAGGGCACCGCCGGGTCGAGGCACCACACCAGGCCCCACGCCCACATCCAGACCACACCGAAGCCCGAGGCCACGATCCGCGACGGCTTCGCCACGCCGTACGCCGCGGCGCGCATCGCCCGCAGGCGCAGCGGCTCCACGCGGCGCTCGGCCCAGTCGTACTGCTGGGAGAGCACGGCCATCCCGGCGAAGACCATGAGCAGGCCCGGACCCGGCAGCACCAGCGCGGCGATGCCGGCGAGCAGCAGGGTCCACCCCACGATCTCGAGGGTCAGGCGCCGGGCCGCGGCCTTCATGGGCACGAGCATGCCAGGCAGGCGGTCACCGGACCAGACCGCTGAGGCGGATCCCTACACTGCCGCCGTGCCCTGGAGCATCGAGATCGACGACCTCTCCGATCCCGCCGTGGTGGGTCTGCTCGAGGCCCACGTCGCCCAGCTCCGTGCGACCAGCCCGCCGGAGAGCACCCATGCGCTCGACCTCGACGGGCTTCGCCGCGAGGCCGTGACGCTCTGGGTGGCCCGCGACGACGACGGATCGCCCGTCGGCTGCCTCGCCCTCAGTCTCGTCGATCCCACCCACCCCGAGCTGAAGTCGATGCGCACCGACAGCGCCGCCACCGGTCGTGGCATCGGGACCGCCGTGCTGCAGCACGTGCTGGCCCACGCGCGCGACAACGGCCTCGACCGGCTGTGGCTCGAGACCGGCGCCGAGGAATTCTTCGCCCCGGCCCGCCGGCTCTACGCCCGGCACGGCTTCGTGGAGTGCCCGCCGTTCGGCCACTACCGGCCCGACCCGCTCAGCGTGTTCATGTCGCTGGACCTGTCGGGGTCGGGGAGCAGCGCCACCCGCGCCCACACGACGACGGCGAGCCCGGCGACCCCGGACACGATCTGACCCACACCCGCCCAGGTGCCACCGGGCAGCCAGGTCCAGGTGGGCAACAGCCACCAGTCGGGCCGCGCCGGGTCGGCCAGCCACACCAGGCCGCTGACCCCGAGGGCGACGGTGACCGAGGCCGTGACGAGCAGCCGCGGCAAGGTGGCGACGCTGCGCCGGGTCTCGACGAGGGCACGCCGCTGCAGCGGCGCCAGCCGGCGGGCCGCCCAGGGGTCGTACCTGCTGAGCAGCGCAAGGCCCAGCACCAGGACGAGCAGCCCCGGCCCCGGCAGGGGGTAGAGCACCACGCCCACCAGCACCAGGAGCCAGCCGAGGGTCGACAGGAGCAGCCGGCGCATCCGGGCACGGTGACAGCGTCCGCCGTCCGGCAGGTGAACGTCCGGAGGGTCTGCCGTGAACCCCTCTCACGACACGCCCTCCGGTCCACACCCGGCGTGGGTGTCGGCCTCAGTCGCGGACGAGCGCGCCGTACTTCTCCAGGTAGGCCCGCCCCTCGTCGTCCAACCGGCCGTGCTCGGCGGCGACCCGCGCCCACCGCACGGTCATGGCAGCGAAGCGCATCGGGTTGTAGACGTCCTCCTCGCGACAGAACATCCCGTCGCCGGCGTAGGTCATGATCGTGATGTTCGACTCCTCGTGCAGCGAGCCGTCGCCGGGGTCGGGCATCAGGTTGCGCACCTCGCAGACCAGTCGGCCGGCCTCGGGGTCGACGACCTGCCACGCCAGCGGGAAGCCGGTCATCGTCCCACCCGGGAAGGTCGTCATCGTCCGCACCGACCACTCGCGGATCTCCTCGCGCCCGTGGAAGGTGCCGAAGGCGTGCTCGACGTACGTCGCGTCCTCGGTGAACAGGTCCGCGAAACCCTCCCACCGACCGGTCTCGGCGAACTCCTGCACCCGCCCGTGGAAGGCGGCGTAGGCCTCGGTGATCTCGTCGGCGCTCCAGCGTGGGCTCACCCCGGCATCCAAGCGCGTCGGCGCGGCGATTGTCACGGGGCCCGCCTATCTGCATAATCTCTAGTAATTCAGTTGTCTTTAGTGAGGAAGTTCCCTTCATGCGCAAGCTCCTCGTCCTCGGCTTCGTGGGCCTCCTGGCCCAGCTGGTCGACGGTTCCCTCGGCATGGCCTACGGCGTCACGTCGTCGACGCTGCTGCTGGCCGCCGGCATCGCCCCGGCCGCCGCCTCGGCGGCGGTCCACTTCTCCGAGATCGGGACCTCGCTGGTCTCGGGCATCTCGCACCAGAAGTTCGGCAACGTGGACTGGCGCACCGTCGGCATCCTGGCCGTGCCCGGCTTCGTGGGCGCCTTCGCCGGCGCGACCTTCCTGGCCAGCCTCGACGGCGCCGCGGCCAAGCCGATGGTGGCCGGCATCCTGCTCGCGCTCGGTCTCTACGTGATCTACCGCTTCCTCGTCCTGGGCGGCCAGCGCCCCACCTTCCGCAGCCGCCCCTCGGCCCGGATGCTCGCCCCCATGGGTCTGGTCGGCGGCGCCCTCGACGCCGTCGGCGGCGGCGGCTGGGGCCCGGTGGGCACCACCACGCTGCTCTCGTCGGGTCGCCTGGAGCCGCGCAAGGTCGTGGGCTCGATCGACACCTCGGAGTTCGTGGTCGCGGTGGGCGGCTCGCTCGGGTTCCTGCTCGCCCTCGGCTCCCAGGGCATCCTGTGGGGGTACGCCGGTGCGCTGCTGGTCGGCGGCGTCATCGCGGCACCGTTCGCCGCGTGGCTGGTCAAGCACCTCGCCGCCCGCGTGCTGGGCGTCGCGGCCGGCGGCCTGATCGTGCTGACCAACTCCAGGACCATCGCCGAGGCGCTCGGCCTCCCCGGAGCGGGCGTGGCGGCGCTGGCCGCGACCCTCGCCGTCGTGTGGGTCTCGCTGATCGTGTGGGCCGTGCGCCAGGAGCGGGCCGTGCGTCGCGCCGAGGGGTCCGGGACCGGCGTGGCCACCGGAGGGGAGCCCGTGGTCACCGCGGCCGGCTGACCGACCAGCAGGTCGTCGCCAGGGGCGGCGCGGTCCGCGTGACCGCGCCGCCCCCCGCTCGTTGGACCGGAGGTAAAGCCCCCTGCCTGAACCCCCCGGAAGGTCCCCCCATGGTCCGCACCCAGCTCAAGGTCGCTCTCGCCGCCCTGCTCGGCGTCCTGCTGCTCACCGGCTCCACCGCCCTGGCGACCGTCGGGTGGGCCGGCACCGGAACCCACCACGGCGCCACGGCCGGTGCGGGCTCCGCTGCGCAGGCCGCCCAGCGCAACCACTGCTCCGCGGAGGAGCAGGCGGTCGAGGACGCCCAGGTCGAGCACCGCAAGGCGCAGAAGAAGCTGAAGAAGGCCAGGTCCCAGCAGAAGCAGGCGACGTCGAAGGCCGAGCGCACCAAGGCCAAGAAGAAGGTCAAGAGCGCCCGCAAGACGTTCAAGGCCAAGGAGCGCAAGCTCGAGAAGGCCGAGCAGGAGCTCGAGGACTGCCAGGCGCAGCCGACCGAGACCGCCTCGCCCACGGCGACCACCTCGCCGACCGGCAGCCCCACGGCCACGACCAGCCCCACGGGGACCACCTCGCCCACCGGCACGGCCAGCCCGACCGGCACCACCAGCCCGACGGCGACCTCCTCCCCGACCGAGGAGCCGACCGAGCAGCCGACCGAGGAGCCGGGGTTCCCCTCGATCTGCGACTTCCTGCCCATCCCGGGCTTCTGTGACGACGAGGAGCCCAGCCCGTCGCCCACCGCCACGACCAGCCCGACGGCCTCGACCAGCCCCACCGCGTCGACCAGCCCCACCGCCACCAGCAGCGCGTCGGGCTCGCCCGAGGAGGAGATCTGCGACCCGATCCTCGAGGTCTTCTGCTTCTGAGGCCCGCCGGACCACCCCCGCGAGACCCCCGTGACCTCGGTCGCGGGGGTCTCGTGCACTCGGGTCACACCGATGGCCCCTTGGTACTACGACCGTGGACCCCTCCCCGGGATTCATCTACCGTGACGGGGTTCCCCGGTCCCTCGCTCGGGAGGGCCGGCACCACAGATCGGAGTCTTCGTATGTCACACGCCCGCACTGCCCTGGCCTCCCTGGCCGGCCTCGCCCTCAGCGTCGGGATGGTCACCGGCGCCGCCACCCTCTCCAGCGCCGACGAGGCCCGCGGCAAGGAGAAGGCGCCCTGCTCGCAGGAGCAGAAGCAGTACGACAAGGCCGTTGACAAGTACGAGCGGCTGCACGCGAAGTTCGCGGAGGAGAAGCAGGAGGCCGCCGAGGCCGAGGGGACCGACGACGAGTCGGCCGAGAAGCGCGAGGCCCGGAAGGCCAAGAAGGCCAAGAAGGCCCAGGCCAAGCGGGTCGAGAAGAAGCAGGCCAAGCTCGAGAAGTGCCAGGCCGAGCAGGAGCCGACCGAGGAGCCCACCGAGACCACCGAGCCCTCGGAGACGAGCGAGCCGACCGAGGAGCCGACGGCCTCGGAGTCCGCGGAGGCCTGAGCCACCGTCATCTGCTCCACGTCGGACGTACGACACCGGCCCCCACGACCCCCGTCGTGGGGGCC
Source organism: Nocardioides marinus (assembly GCF_013408145.1). NCBI lineage: Bacteria > Bacillati > Actinomycetota > Actinomycetes > Propionibacteriales > Nocardioidaceae > Nocardioides > Nocardioides marinus. The sequence continues at coordinate 4,032,646 of NZ_JACBZI010000001.1, read as the reverse complement.
TCGTCGTGGGGGCCTCGTCGTGGGTCGACCGGCAGGTCTGGAACCCTCGGACGGTGAGCACCACCCCCTCCCCCCTGCCCACGGCCGCCGACGTCGACGCGGCCGCGGTGCGGCTCGCCGAGGTGCTGTCCCCCACCCCCCTGCAGCGCAGCGCCCGGCTCTCGGCCGCGACGGGGCTGGAGGTGTGGGTCAAGCGTGAGGACCTGCAGCCGGTGCGCTCCTACAAGGTGCGGGGGGCCTCCACGCTGTTGAGCAGCCTCGACGAGACCGCGCGCGAACGCGGCGTCACCTGCGCCTCGGCCGGCAACCACGCCCAGGGCGTGGCCTTCGCCTGCGCGCGTGCCGGCGTCCGCGCCCGGGTTCACCTGCCCCGCACCACCCCGCGACAGAAGCGCGAGCGGATCGCGGCGCTGGGCGGCGACCTGGTCGAGGTCGTCATCGGGGGCGACACCTACGACGACGCCGCTGCCGCGAGCGCCGCGTTCGCCCGCGAGTCCGGCGCCACCCCCGTGCCGGCCTTCGACGACCTCCGCACGATCGCCGGTCAGGGCACGCTCGCCCGCGAGGTCGTCGAGCAGCTGGCCGACCAGGGTCTCGGCCTCGGGACCCTCGTGGTCCCGGTGGGAGGCGGCGGGCTGATCGCCGGCGCGCTCACCTGGCTGGCCGAGCACAGCCCGGCGACCACCGTGGTCGGGGCGGAGCCGGCCGGCGCCGCCAGCATGGCCGCCGCCCTGGCCGCCGGGGCCCCTGTGGAGCTCTCCGGGCTCGACGGCTTCGACGGCTTCGTCGACGGTGCCGCCGTACGCCGGGTCGGCGGGTGGACCCACGCCGTCACCGCCGCGCACCGACCGCGGCTGGTCGCGGTGCCGGAGGGCGCGGTGTGCGTGGAGATGCTGGCGCTCTACCAGTCCGACGGGATCATCGCGGAGCCCGCCGGAGCGCTCTCCAGCGCGGCGCTGGGGCAGCTCCTGGACGACGAGCGGCCAGCCGCGGGGCAGGCTGTGGTCGTCATCCTCTCCGGCGGCAACAACGACGTGAGCCGCTACGCCGAGGTCGTGGAGCGGGCACTCGTGCACGAGGGCCTCAAGCACTACTTCCTGGTGGAGTTCCCCCAGGAGCCCGGCGCCCTGCGCCGCTTCCTGGACGAGGTGCTCGGCCCCGACGACGACATCACGCTCTTCGAGTACGTCAAGCGCAACAACCGCGAGACGGGCCCGGCCCTGGTGGGTGTCGAGCTGCAGGACCCTGCCGACCACGCCCCGCTGCTGGAGCGGATGGCGACCTCGCCGCTGCGCGTGGAGCCGGTGCCGCCGGAGAGTCCGCTGTTCCGCTTCGTGCAATAGCACACCCAACCCCCGGCCCGGACGCGGGGTTTCAGCAGGGCCTACCCTGGGCAACACCCCCCCAAGCGCCCGCGGCCGACCCACGCCGTGCGCACCCCCCACCCCCCCCCGTCACCCACATCGACCTCTGGCCCATGACCGCGACCCGGCCACGGGGCTCCTTCGTCGTCCCCGTCGGGGGGTTGCCGCCGCCACCCGCGCCGGCCCACCGACACACCACGAGGGAGACATCCACATGGGGAGCATCAGGACCCACCTGCTCCGGATCGGCGCGATGGCCACTGCGGCCGCCGTCGTCACCGTCAGCGCCGGCCCCGCCCTGGCGGCCGAGCCGGTCGCCCAGGCCAGCGCCACCGGGCTGCGACTCACGATCGCGAGCACGCCCACCGACAGCGGCACCTACACCGTCACCCACGACGGGACGAAGGAGACCGCGAGCGGCTCCAACGAGCCGGCCATCAGCGCCCTCGGCGGCCAGTCGTTCATCCAGGCCGGCACGCTGAGCCAGGACGCCGGGACGGTGATCCGCGACAAGAAGGGGTACTCCGCCGCGTGCGCCGGTCTGGCCGGTGACGGCGCCACCCTCGTGGAGGTGGCCGAGGGTGGCTGCCTCGTCCCGGGCCAGAACCTCGACCTCAACGCCGGCACGGTGGACCTGACCGGCATCCAGATCCTCGGCGACCAGTTCCCCCAAGAGCTGCAGGACGCCCTCCAGCCGGTCCTCGACCCGCTGCTCGGCGGTCTCACCACCGCGCTGCAGACGGTCCTCGACGGCGGCGGCATCGCCCTGGGCCTGAACCTCGGTGCCGTGCAGTCCTACTGCACCGCGCAGCCCGGCAGCGCCGACGGTGACACCGACATCACCGACGCCACCCTGGACGCCTCGCTGGGCGGGCAGAGCATCAACCTGGTGACGCTGCCGACCAACCCGCCGCCGAACACCCGGGTGGTCACCGACCTCGGTGTGGTGGTGCAGTCGGTGCTCGACGCGCTGCGCACCGAGTTCGAGACCGCCATCGACGGCGCGCTCGGCCCCCTGACGGCCGTGATCGACGGCGCCGAGGTCCTCGCCGAGGCCCTCGAGCAGGTCGGCGAGGCGCTGGCCCCGCTGGAGGAGAACGTCCTCGAGATCACGCTCAACAAGCAGGAGCGCCCCTCCAGCGACTCGATCCAGGTCACCGCGCTGGACCTGCACGTGCTGCCCGCTGCCGAGGCCGCGGGCGTCGAGCTCGTCGGCGCCCAGATCGGTGAGACCGCCTGCGGCCCCAACAGCCGGGTGAGCGTCGACGACCCCGACCCGACGCCGACCCCGTCCCCGACCCCTGAGCCGGTGCCGACCTCGGTCCCGGCCGGCGTCGAGTCCGTGTCCGGCACCGGTGGGATCGGCACGGGCGGCAACCTCGCCCTGCTCCTGCTGGTGGCCCTCTCCGCCGGCGCCGGTGTGGCGAGCTACCGCCGCGCGCTGCGCGGCTGAGCGACCGCACCGAGCGCATGAGCGACCAGCCGGCCACCGATCCGGCCCCGGAGACCCCCGGGGCCGACGGTGGCCGGCTGGATGCGTTCTGGGGCCGCCTCACCTCGACGCTGGCAGCGATGAGCACGGCGCTGCTGGTGCTCAGCGGTGGCCTGGTGGTCGGCGGGTTGGTCGTGCCCTCCCCGCAGCCGCCGCCGCCCGCGCCGTACCGCTCCCTCGACCCGGCCGACCCGGTGCTGCTGCTGGTGCCCTCGGTCGACATCGAGGCCCCCGTCGTGCCCGTGGCCCTGTCCGAGGACCGCGTCCTCGACCCGCCGCAGGACGTCGTCGACGTCGGCTGGTGGGACCGCAGCGCCCAGCCCGGCTCCGAGACCGGCTCGACGGTCATCGCCGGGCACTCCGTGCACACCGGCGGCGGCGCGCTGGACCCCCTGCGCGGCGTGCGTCGTGGCGCCGTCGTGGACGTGCGCACCGCCGAGGGCACGATGCGCTACCTCGTCCAGCGCAAGAAGGTCTACGACAAGGACGAGCTGGCGGTGAACGCCGTGAGCATCTTCGGCCAGGAGAGCGGGCGTGGCCGCCTGGTGCTGGTCAGCTGCACCGACTGGGACGGCAGCGGCTACGCCTCCAACGTCGTCGTGTACGCCGTCGCCCTGGGCGAGCCCCGGGAGCTGGCCGGGGCCACGGCCGCCTCCCTCAGCGAGCCCGTCGCAGCCCGCTGACCAGCATGCCCGCGCGGGCCCTGGTGGGCTCCGGGTCCCCGGGAACGTGCCCGTTGACGACCCGGCAGGCCCAGCCGAGGACCCGGGCCGCCCGGGCCGGTGCCTCGAGGTCGGCCACCGCCCGCCCGAGGTGCTCGGCCCACACCTCCAGGTAGCTGCGCTGGTAGGGGCGGACGTCCTCTGCGCCCTCGACGTCGTCCAGACCCCAGCCGATGACCCCGTCGAGCGTCACGGCCAGGCTGAGGAACGGGTGGGCCACACAGGCGTCACCCCAGTCGGTGATCTGCATCCTCCCGGTGGCGCCGACGAAGACCTGCGCGTCGTGGAGGTCGTCGTGCTGCACGCTGTCGGGCACGCCCGAGTCCGCGAGCGCCTCGACCAGGCCCCCGACCTCGGGCACCGCGGCCCGGGCATCCGCCCCGAGATCGAGGTCATCGACGAGAGCGGCGTAGGAGGTCAGCAGCCGGTCCCCCCGCAGGTCGGGGACGCCGGCGGCGAGCATGGCGTCCACGTCACCGACGAGGTCGCGCTGCACTCCGGCGTACAGGGCCAGGGCGGGCCGCCACCGCGACAGGTCCCGTTCCTCGGGCACCAGCTCGCGCAGGCTGCGACCGGCATCGGCCATCAGCAACCAGCCGCGGTCGGGCTCGTGCCCGTGCACCTCCACCACCGCGTCGGGGCGGCGACCGGCCACCAGGGCGGTGAGCGCCGCCTCGTGGCGCAGCTCCGGGGGGACCACCTTCAACCACACCGGCCCACCCGTGGTCGGGATGCGCGCGAGGGCCGACCAGCGACGCAGGTGCGGCCAGCCGACCTGGCCGACGGGCTCGAGACCGAGGCCCTCGAGCACCGTCGCCGCCCACAGCAGCGGGGCCTCGCGGTCGGTGGTCACGGGACGAGGATGACGGGCGCGGCCGCCCGCCGCGAGCCAATTCCGTGCCCGCACCGCCCGGCGCGGCCCGGTCAGGCCCGGGCCACCACCGCGAGCACCCAGGGCAACGCCCGGATGCCGGAGCCCGGGTACTCCACGGCGAGCCGGCGCACCTCGGCGTACGCCCGGACAAGCAGCGCCTCCGCGGCGCGACGATCACCCCGGGTGCGCGCCAGGGCGAGCCGCAGCGCCGGGGTCACGCTCTGGTCGTAGACCTGTCCCAGCTCGCCGCGCCGACCACGACCGAGGCGCACGAGCGCGTCGTGCAGGCCGTCGGTCGTCCCCGGGACGGAGAGGGAGCTGGGAGTCACCTCCCCACGGTGTCCCCCGCGACGACTCCTGCGCCCACCCCTCCGAGTGGGAATCGGATCGGCGTCGTCATCACCTCGTCACCCTTCCGGGGTCGAAATCGTCGGTGGTCTGCGTCACGGTTGACCCGTGACCCACGAGAGGACACCGGCGATGACCACCTGGGACCCCACCCGTGTCGTCGAGCGCTACGCACAGGTCCGCGCCCACACCGAGGCCCTGGCCGCCCCGCTCTCCCCGGAGGACCAGACCGTCCAGTCGATGCCGGACGTCTCGCCCACCAAGTGGCACCGCGCGCACGTGACGTGGTTCTTCGAGACCTTCCTGCTCGCCGAGCACGAGAGCGGCTTCGCGCCCTTCCAGGACCAGTACTGGTTCCTGTTCAACAGCTACTACGAGTCGCTCGGACCCCGCTACTCCCGGCCCGACCGCGGCCTGGTGACCCGCCCGGGCGCGCACGAGGTCGGCGACTACCGGCGCAACGTCGACGACCGCGTCCGCGAGCTGGTCGAGGGGCTGGACGAGGGCACCCTGACCAAGCTGGCCCCCGTCGTCGAGCTCGGCTTCCACCACGAGCAGCAGCACCAGGAGCTGCTGCTGATGGACATCAAGCACGTGCTCTCCCGCAACCCGCTCCAGCCGGTCTACGCCGGCACCCGTCGCACCCCCTCGGAGCCCGACGACCTCGGCTGGGTCGAGGTCGAGGGAGGGTTGGTCGAGGTCGGCCACGAGGGGGCGGGCTTCGCCTTCGACAACGAGCTGCCCCGGCACCGCCAGTGGCTGGAGCCCTACCGGCTGGCCGACCGGCTGGTGACCAACGCGGAGTGGCTGGCCTTCATGTCCGACGGCGGCTACCAGCGCGCCGGGCTGTGGCTCTCCGACGGCTGGGCTCGGGTCAACGCGGAGGGCTGGCGTGCACCGTTCTACTGGGTCGAGCACGACGGCGTCTGGCTCGAGCACACCCTGCACGGCACCTGGCCCGTCGACCCCGGCGCCCCGGTCACCCACGTGTCCTTCTACGAGGCCGAGGCCTACGCCACGTGGGCCGGCAAGCGGCTGCCGACCGAGGCCGAGTGGGAGCACGCCGTCGTGGCCGACGGCCAGGGCGACGCCGCCCGCGCGGGCGGCAACCTCGCTGACCAGCAGGCCTTCCACCCCGCGGCCGCCCCGGCCTCGGCACCGGCGGGCAGCCGGTTGCGCCAGGTCTACGGCGACTGCTGGGAGTGGACCGCCTCGGCCTACCACCCCTACCCCGGCTTCCACCCGCCCGAGGGCGCGATCGGTGAGTACAACGGCAAGTTCATGTCCAACCAGATGGTGCTGCGTGGCGGGTGCGCCCTCACCCCGCCCGACCACGCCCGGCTGACCTACCGCAACTTCTTCCCCCACGCCGCCCGCTGGGCGATGTCCGGGGTCCGCCTCGCCGACGGCGGGGCACCGACCGCCACGACCGGGCAGGAGGCCCACGCATGACCTCACCGGTGGAGCCGACCGTCTCGGTGCTCCTCGACGCCGACTGGGCCTCCGGCTCGCTGGTCGACGACGTACGCCGCGGGCTGGGCGCGCGACCGCTCTCGCTGCCGCCCAAGTGGCTCTACGACGACGAGGGATCGCGACTCTTCGACGAGATCACCCGGCTCCCGGAGTACTACCCGACCGAGACCGAGCGCGCGATCCTGGTGCGTCACGCCCGCGACGTCGTCGCGGCCTGCGACGCGACCACCGTGGTCGAGCTGGGCAGCGGCACCTCCGACAAGACCCGGATGCTGCTCGACGCCTTCGCCTCGGCCGGCCGCCTGGAGCGCTTCGTGCCCGTCGACGTCGCCGAGCAGACCCTGCGCGAGGCGGCCGACATGCTCAGCCGCCGCTACCCCGGGCTCGCGGTGCAGGCGCTGGTCGGCGACTTCACCCTGCACCTGGCCCACCTGCCGGCCCGCACCGAGACGGGCAGCCGGATGGTGGCGTTCCTGGGCAGCACGATCGGCAACCTCTACGTCGAGGAGCGGCGCGCGTTCCTCGGTGCGCTGGCCGACTCCCTCGAGCCCGGCGACTGGCTGCTGCTCGGCACCGACCTGGTCAAGCCCGTCGACCGGTTGGTCGCGGCGTACCACGACGCCTCCGGCACCACGGAGGCGTTCGTCCGCAACAGCCTGCGGGTGCTCAACCGCGAGCTCGGCGCCGACTTCGACCTCGGCGCGTTCAGCTACGTGCCGTTCTGGGACGGCGCGATGGAGCGGATGGACCTGCGACTGCGCTCCGAGGCCCCCCAGCACGTCCGCATCCCCGGTGCCGACCTCGAGCTCGACCTGGCCCTGGGCGAGGAGATCCGGGTCGAGATCTCCACGAAGTTCCGCACCCACCTCATCGCCGAGGAGCTGACCGACGCGGGCTTCGGCGTGGAGCGGGTCTGGGACGACGGCGACGGGGTGCCGACCGGCGACTTCGCCCTCACGCTGGCGCGCCGGCGCTGACGCCGAGGGGTGGTCACCCACCCGAGTGGATGAGTCATCACCTGCGTAGGTTCGCAGCGTGAGCACGCCTCCTCCGGGCTGGGCCCGCCGCCTGACCAGTCGCCGTGTCGCCCCGTTCGTCGCCCTGCTGCCGCTGCTGCTCGGCGGGCTGCTGATCGGTCTGCTCGGCACCGCCGAGCGCACCGTCGGGCCGGCGGACGAGCTGCCGGAGGGCAGTGGGGTCGCGGAGGCCGCGGCCCTCGCGGAGCGGTTGCCCGACGACGCCACCAGCACCGCGATCGTCCTGTGGACCGCCGAGGACGGCGAGCTGTCCCAGGAGACGCTGCAGGAGATCCAGCGCCTGGCCGGGGACCTGCCGGGTGGGTCCGGGGACGCGGCGCCGATCCCGTCCGAGGACGGCACCGCCGCCATCCTCCCGCTCGAGCTCGACACCGCCACCGCCTCGGACACCTCCGAGGCCGTCGCGGAGCTCCGCGAGCAGCTCGACTCCTCCGCCCCCGACGGTGTGCTCACGCAGGTGACCGGCCCCGCAGCGGTGCAGGCCGACCTGGCGAAGGTCTTCGAGGGTGCCGATCTGACCCTGCTGGCGACCACGGCCGCCGTCGTCACGGTGCTGCTGGTGCTGACCTACCGCAGCCCCGTGCTCTGGGTCGTGCCGCTGGTCGTCGTGGGGGTCGCCGACCGGCTCGCGACGGTGCTGGCCACCCACGTCCTCGAGCTGGTCGGCACGGCCTGGAACGAGTCGACCACCGGCATCCTCTCGGTGCTGGTCTTCGGCGCCGGGACCGACTACGCCCTGCTGCTGATCTCCCGCTACCGCGACGAGCTGAAGGGTGAGGAGTCCCGGCACCTGGCGATGGCCCGGGCCCTGCACCGTACGGCGGAGGCCGTGCTCAGCTCCTCGACGACCGTCGTGGTCGGCGTCCTGACCCTGCTGCTCTCCCTCACCCCGTCCACGCGCGGCCTCGGGCTGGCCAGTGCGGTCGGCATCGTGGTCGCGGCCCTCATGGTCATGACGGCCCTCCCGGCGGCACTGGTGCTCTTCGGCCGCTGGGTCTTCTGGCCCAAGGTCCCCCGCGTCGGGGATCCCACCACCGTCCAGACCGCCCGGGTGTGGAACGCCGTCGGCGGCCTGGTCGGTCGCCGTCCGGTGACCGTCGCCGTGGTGTCCTCGCTCGTCCTGGTCGCGCTCGCGCTCCCGGGGCTCGGCATCCGGACCGGGCTGAGCCAGTCCGAGCAGTTCCTCGACGAGCCCGAGGCGATCTCGGCCTCCGAGCGGCTGGCCGAGTCGTTCCCCGCGGGATCGGCCGAGCCGGCCCGGGTGCTGTCCACCGGGCCGCAGGAGGACGTGCTGGCCCTGGTCGAGTCCTCCTCGGCGGTCCGCTCCGCGCGTCCGACCGCCTCCGGCGACGGCGTCGTCCAGGTCGACGCGGTCCTCGACGCCCGACCGGGCACCAGTGAGGCGGTCGACGCGGTGGAGACCCTGCGGGCCGACATCGCAGCCGATCCCGACCTCGCGGACACCACCGTGGTCAGCGGCAGCGACGCCTCGCGCATCGACGAGCGCGACGGGGCCTCGCGTGACCGACTGCTGGTGCTGCCGCTGATCCTGGTCCTGGTCCTCGGCGCGCTCGTGCTGCTGCTGCGCTCGATCGTGGCGCCGCTCGTGCTCGTGGTGACGGTCGTGGCCACCTACCTGGCCGCCCTGGGGGCCTCCTGGGTGGTCTTCACCCAGCTGCTGGGCTTCGAGGCCCTGGACGTCTCGACCCCCCTGTTCGCCTTCTTGTTCCTGGTCGCCCTCGGCGTGGACTACAACATCTTCCTGGTCACCCGCGCCCGCGAGGAGGCCCCCGAGCACGGCACCGGCCCCGGCGTCCTGCGCGCCCTGGCCGCCACCGGTGGCGTGATCACCAGCGCGGGCGTGCTCCTCGCCGCGGTCTTCGCCACCCTGGGCGTGCTGCCGCTCGTCGTGCTGGCCCAGCTCGGTGTCGTCATCGGCATCGGCGTCCTGCTCGACACGCTGCTCGTGCGCACGGTGCTGGTGCCCTCGCTGGTCGTGCTGCTGGGCGAGCGCTTCTGGTGGCCACGCCGCGTCCGCTGACCGGCCCCTGCCCGAGTCGCGGTGACCCGTCCCACACCACGGCACCGGCCCTGGCGTGCAGACTGTCGGTATGTCGGACCTGCTCGCTCCCGCCCGTCAGCTCGCCCGGTGGTCGGTCAACCACGGACTCCCCGGCCTCGCACTGCGACGGGCGGGGCGCCGCGGTGACCTGCAGGGTCAGCTCGACACCCGTCTCGCTGCCGGCGACGAGGCGGCCCTGCTGCCGCTGATGGAGCAGATCCGGGCCTCCGGACCGCTGCACCGGGCAGCGTTCTCCTACGTCACCGCGTCCCTGCCCGCGGTCAAGGAGGTGCTGAGCAGCCCCGACTTCCAGACCGGGGTGTTCATGCCCGACGGCGGGCTGCTCGGCCGGATCGCACGCTGGGCCGAGGAGCCGCAGCGGATCGGACCGCTCAACCCGCCGTCCCTGCTGGTCGTGGAACCGCCCGAGCACACGCGCTACCGCAAGCTGGTGACGCGGGTGTTCACGGTGCGGGCGGTCGAGGAGCTGCGCGAGCGCACCGAGCAGATCGCCGAGCAGCTCCTCGACGACCTCGAGCGTCGGGCGGCGGGCGGGGAGCCGATCGACCTGGTGCCGGCGTACTGCGCGGCGCTCCCGGTCACCGTGATCGCCGAGGTCCTCGGGGTGCCCGAGGAGGACCGCCAGCGCGTCCTCGACTTCGGCACCGCCGCGGCGCCGAGCCTGGACCTCGGGCTGTCCCTGCGGGAGATGCGGCAGGTCGAGAGCGCCCTCGACGACTTCCGGGCCTGGCTCATCGACCACCTCGACCACCTCCGGCTGCACCCGGGCGACGACCTGCTCTCCCGGCTCGTCGCCGTGCAGGACGAGGACGGCGGGCTGAGCCAGGCCGAGCTGCTGGCCACCGCCGGGCTGGTCCTGGCGGCCGGCTTCGAGACGACGGTGAACCTGCTGGGCAACGGCGTCGCACTCCTCGACGCCCACCCCGAGCAGCGCCGGCGGCTGCGCGAGCAGCCGGAGCTGTGGTCCAACGCGGTCGACGAGGTGCTGCGCCACGACCCGCCGGTCCTGCTGACCGGTCGCTTCGCAGCGCGGCGCACCACCGTGGCCGGTGTCGAGCTGCCCGCCGGCAGTCTGGTGACCACGCTGCTGGCCGGCGCCAACCGCGACCCGGACGTCTTCGAGGACCCGCACACCTTCGACGTGGCGCGGGAGAACGCCCGCGACCACGTGGCGTTCTCCGCGGGCCGGCACTACTGCCTGGGCGCGGCCCTGGCCCGGATGGAGGGCGAGGTCGGACTGAGGGCGCTGCACGAGCGGTTCCCGGACCTCGCGGTCGCGCCCGGCGGCGTACGACGCCCCACCCGCATCCTGCGCGGCTGGGAGACCCTGCCCGTCCGGCTCTCCTGACGCAGGACGCCGAACCGGCGCAACATTCCGTACGACGTGTACGGGAGGTTGCGCCGGCTCGGCGTGTGAGCGGGGTCAGCCGAGGTCGGCGGCGACCCGGCGGTGGGCCTCCCAGATCTCCTCGGGCAGGCGGTCGAACTGGGCGAGGTGCTCCTCACGGAAGCCCATCTCCTGGCGCCAGCGCTCGGTGTCGATGGTCAGGATGCGCGACATGTCCTCGGCCGGGACCTCCAGGCCGTCCATGACGAGCTCGGACTCGGCAGGGATGACGCCGACGGGGGTCTTCACGCCCTCGACCTCGCCCTCCTTGAACTGCATCAGCCACAGCAGCGGGCGGAGGTTCTCGCGGTAGCCGGGCCACAGGAAGTGGCCGTCCTGGGCATCACGCTGGAACCAGTTGACGTGGGCGAAGATCGGCGGCTGCGACGCCTTGCCGATGACCTCGAGCCAGTGCGCGGCGTAGTCGCCCTCGCCGTAGGCCATGAACGGGCGCATCGACATCGGGTCGTAGCGCAGCTGCCCGTCGAGGCCGTCGGCGGCGAAGGTCGCCTCGGCCCCGAGGGTCAGGCCGTCGTAGACGCCCTCGGCCAGGTCGGTGATGGCGCGGACCAGCGGCTCGCGGTCACGGGTGCGGCCGCCGAAGATGATCGCGTCGACCGGCACGCCCTGAGGCGCCTCGAAGTCGGCGGCGACGTTGGGGACGTTGGCCAGCGTGGTGGTGAAGCGGCTGTTGGGGTGGGCCCACGGCGAGTCGTCGCCGTTCTCCCGGTCGGCGATCTTCTCGCCCTTCCAGTCCAGCCAGCCGTCGAGGTCGGCGGGCGGGTTCTTGGTCTTGCCCTCCCACCACACCTCCTGCGTCTTCTCGTTGTAGGCGACGTTGGTGAAGATCGCGCCGCTGCCGGGCTGGATGGAGTCCAGGGCGCCGGGGTTGGTCGAGGCGTTGGTGTCCTTGGCGACGCCGAAGACGCCGAACTCGGGGTTCATCGCGTAGACGCGGCCGTCGTCGCCGACCCACAGCCAGGCGATGTCGTCGCCGTAGAAGTCGACGCGGTAGCGCGAGCCCAGCGCGTCGGGGGCCAGGGTCATCGCCAGGTTGGTCTTGCCCGAGGCGCTGGGGAAGCCGCCGGCGATGTGCCAGCGCTTGCCGGTCTCGAGGTCGGAGATGCCCAGCAGCATGAACTGCTCGGCCAGGAAGCGGCCCGACGCGCGGCCGTCGTAGCAGGCCTGGCGCAGGCCGTGGGCGATCTTGCCCAGCAGTGCGTTGCCGCCGTAGGACGAGCCGAAGTGCAGGATCGTGCGCTGGTCGGCCACCGTCACGAAGTAGCGCTGGTCCTCCGGGGTGCCCTGGCCGAGGTTCTCCAGGTCACCGGTCACGTGGACGGCGCGGACGAAGTGGGCGGGGTCCTCGAGCTGGTCGAGGTAGGAGACACCGACGCGCGCCATCCGGATCATGTGCAGCACGACCGGGCGGTTGTCGGTGAGCTCCACGCCGGCGGCGTACGCCTCGAGCGGCGAGCCCTGGGGGGCCATCAGGTAGGGGACGACGTACATCGTCTTGCCGGCCGACTGGCCGCGCATCCGGCCCAGCTGCGCCTCGGTCATCTCCTGGCCGTCGTGCCAGTTGTTGTAGACGCCCTTGTCGAGGGGCTGCGAGGTGGCCACGATCGTGCGCTCCTCCGAGCGCGCGGTGTCCTTGTAGTAGGACCGCGAGTAGTACAGCCCCTCACCGGCCGGCTGGAGCTCGCCGGCCTCCAGGGCCTCCGCGACCAGGCGCGCGTCGTCGGAGGCGTTGACGACCTCCACGCGGGCCGGGCCGGTGATGCCGGCCCAGTAGGTGACGTACTCCCGGACGTGCGGGTTGGAGACCCCCGCCTCGTCGAGGACCTTCTCCACGTCGCTGTTCGTCACTGCGGTGCTGTCGACCATCGCCTACGCCTTCCGGGATCCGCCAGGTGGCGGCCACGCTAGCCGCGCGGGAGGGCGGCACCGGGAGCGGGTTCGTTTGATCGTTCCAGTCCGAGACGTGCTCAGGAGGCCCGCTCGCGCAGCCTCAGCACGTCGAGGAGGTAGCCCACGGCGTCCCCGCCGGTGCCGAGCGCGACCTCGACCGCTGCCGGCACGTCGAGCCCGTCGAGCAGGGCGGCCAGCACGGCCGAGCGTCCCTGCGGGTCCTCGGTGCGACCGCTCGGCGGCCCGGCCGCCTCGTGCAACCGGTCCAGCAGCCGGCCCGCCTCGGCGAAGACCGCGTCCTCGCACTCCCACGCCTCACCGACGGGTCGGTGCAGCAGCCCCAACCGGACCACCGGGCCGGGGAAGCGCTCGAGCAGGTCCGAGACCAGCACCAGGTTGCCGGTGGACTTGGCCATCTTCTCCCCACCCAGGCGCACCTCGCCGACGTGCACCGTGGCGCGGGCGAAGGGCGCGACGCCCGTCGCCGCCTCGACCATCGCGGCCTGGTAGGCGTGGTGCGGGAAGGCGAGGTCGACGCCACCGACGAGCACGTCGATCGAGTGCCCGAGGGAGGCCGCGGCCATCGCCGCGCACTCGGCGTGCCACCCGGGCCGACCCCAGCCCCACGGGCTCGGCCAGGCCGGCTGCTCCTCGCTGGAGGGTCGCCACACGGCCACGTCGAAGGGCGAGCGGCGACCGGGCACGGAGTCCTGGTCGCCGTACTCGCGGGAGAGGCGCAGGGCGCTCTCCTCGTCGAGCCCGGCGCGGGCCGGCACCCCGGAGCCGTCGAAGTAGACGTGGCCGTCGTGCTCGTAGGCCGCGCCCGCGTCGAGCAGCGCGGCCGCGAGGCGGACCACTGCGGGGACGTGGCCCCGGGCGTGGGGCGTCTGGGCGGGCCGCGCCACGGACAGGGCGGTCATGTCACGGTCGAACTGGAACTCCTGGACGACCGCGAGCTCGTCGTAGGGCTCCCCCGCTCGGGCGGCGGCGGCCGTGAGCACGTCGTCGACGTCGGTGACGTTGCGCGCCAGCACCGGCTGGGCACCGGCGGCCCGGGCCACCGAGGCCAGCGCGTCGGCCCACACGAACGTGGCGGCGTGGCCGACGTGGGTGACGGCGTACGGCGTGATCCCGCAGGTGTACACGCGCAGCGGGGCCACCGGGAGCAGTCGCGCCCCGCCCAGCACCAGCGGGGAGGCGACCGGGTGGGTCACGGGGTATCGGGTCGTCTCGGCAGGCACGTCTTGATCCTGCCCCATCAGGGGTCGATCCGTCGGGGGCGGGCGGGGGGGAACAGGCGGGGGAGCGGGCCGGGCGGCGCCCCGGGTCAGGCCGGGCGCACCCGGGAGCGGCGGGCGGTCTCCTCGGCGCGGGCGCGGGCGCGCTGCTCTCGCATGCCGTCGAGCATCCGGTGCACGTCGGGCACCCGCACGAAGGGGCGTGACATCCGACGACTCTCGTAGGCACCGACCTCGACGGCACGTTCCAGCGGCATCGGGTGCCCGAGCTGCATCTCGTAGATCGTGTCGGTCTCGGTGAAGCGCAGCCGGTCGACGGCCGCCCAGCGGTGCCGGCCGTCCAGGTCGCGCAGGACGACGACCTGGCCGACCTCGAGCGGGCGCGGCGCGGCGATCAGACGGTGCGGCACGTCGAGGTGCTCGTGCTGGTCGAGCACACGCGTGCTGGCAGGTACATCAACGAGATCCATCTCGTCCCTCCCCTGGGACATCTCAGGCCCGGCGCCCACCCCCATGGAACCGGCCGTCTTCTAGTGAATACCCCGGCCCGTAGGGGGTTCAACCATGGGAGGGGTCGTGGTCTGGACCAGGGGGGGTGGATACGACCAAGGTGAGGCAATGCTAATTTAGGTTTGCCTTACCTACTCAAGGAGATCCGACCCATGCGTCCCTCACGCCTGCTCACCACGGCCGCCGTCGCGGCCTCCACCCTCGTCCTCGCCGCGTGCGGGAGCGACGACACCTCCACGACGGCGGGGTCCGGCTCGACGGGGAGCGACTCCTCCGGCGTCTTCCCTGTCACCGTCGAGCACGTCTTCGGCGAGACCGTCATCGAGGAGAAGCCCGAGCGGGTCGCCTCCGTGGCCTGGATGAACCACGAGGTCCCCCTCGCGCTCGGGGTGGTGCCGGTCGGCATGAGCAAGGCGACCTGGGGCGACGACGACGGCGACGGCGTCCTGCCCTGGGTGGAGGAGCGGCTCGAGGAGCTCGGCGCGGAGACCCCGGTGCTCTTCGACGAGACCGAGGGCATCGACTTCGAGGCCGTCGCCGACACCGCTCCGGACGTCATCTTGGCCTCCTACTCCGGCCTGACCCAGGAGGAGTACGACACGCTCTCGAAGATCGCCCCGGTGATCGCCTACCCGGAGGTCGCCTGGGGCACCACCTACCAGGACATGATCTCGATGAACTCCGCCGCGCTCGGGCTGGCCGACGAGGGCGAGCAGCTCGTCGAGGAGCTCGACGCCACCGTGACCGAGGCCTTCGCCGAGCACGAGGAGCTCGCCGGCAAGAACGTCGTCTTCAGCTACCTCGACCCCAACGACCTCAGCCAGATCGGCTTCTACACCACGCTGGACACCCGGCCCGGCTTCCTCGCGGAGTACGGGATGGGCACCCCCGAGGTGGTCACCGAGTCCTCGGCGGGCACCGACGAGTTCTACACGACCGTCAGCGCCGAGCGGGCCGACGCCTTCGACGACGTCGACCTCATCGTGACCTACGGCGACCAGAGCCTCGCTCGGGCTGCCCAGGACGACCCGCTGCTCTCCCGCATCCCCGCCGTCGAGCAGGGCGCCATCGCGATGCTCCCCGACGCCACCCCGCTGGCGGCCGCGGCCAACCCGACGCCGCTGTCGATCACCTACAACCTCGACGAGTACCTCGACCTGCTGGCCGGGGCGCTGGCCTGAGCGCCGGCCCGAGCGCTGGCCGGCAGGTCACGAGCACCGGACGAGGACACCCACCCCCATGACGACCCTCTCGGACACCCGGGTCCCGACGCCGACCGCCACCTCCCGGCGGTCGGCGTCGTCCCGCGCCCTGTGGATGATGACCGGCCTGGCCCTGCTCGGAGCGGCCGCCGTCGCCTCCGTCGCCCTCGGCGTCCGCTCGGTCGGCCTCGACGAGGTCGTGAGCGGCGTGCTCGGCAGCACCGATACCATCGGGGAGGCCGCCGTCGCCAAGCGGGTCCCCCGCACCGTGCTGGCGATGCTGGTCGGGGCGGCCCTGGCGGTCTCCGGCGCCGTGATGCAGGGCGTCACGCGCAACCCCCTGGCCGACCCCGGCATCCTGGGCGTGACGGCCGGGGCCGCGCTGTTCGTCGTGGTGGGCATCGCCTTCCTCGGGCTGGCCGACCCGACGTCGTACATCTGGGTCGCGATCGCGGGCGCCGCCCTCGCGGCCGCCTTCGTGTACGCCGTCGGCTCGCTGGGCCGGGGGGGCCCGACGCCCCTGAAGCTGGCCCTGGCGGGGGCGGCGTGCTCGGCGGCCTTCACCTCCCTGATCAGCGCGATCCTGCTGCCCCGCCTCGACGTCATGGACACCTTCCGCTTCTGGCAGATCGGCGGGGTCGGCGGCGCACAGACCGAGAAGACCCTGCAGGTGCTGCCGTTCCTCGCGGTGGGCGCCCTGCTCTCGCTGGCCACCGCGCGGGGTCTGAACTCCCTGGCCCTCGGCGACGACCTGGCCCGCGGGCTGGGCGAGCACGTGGGTCGTACCCGGCTGCTGGCCGCGGTCGGGGCCGTCACGCTCGCGGGCGCGGCGACCGCCGTCGCGGGGCCGATCGGCTTCGTGGGCCTGGCGGTGCCGCACCTGTGCCGGTTGCTGGTGGGCGTGGACCACCGGTGGCTGCTGCCGTTCTCCGCCGTCCTGGGCGCGGCGCTGCTGACCGCGGCCGACGTCGTCGGCCGGCTGGTCGCCCGCCCTGCCGAGGTCGACGTCGGGATCGTGACCGCGATGCTGGGCGCACCGGTCTTCATCGCGATCGTGCGCCGCCAGAAGGTGCGTGCGCTGTGACCACCTACCTCCCCGCTGGTCGGGCAGCGAGCGCCAGCGAGCGGGCGTCGAGACCCCTGACCGGCCACGACGTCGCGCGGGCGCGGCAACGGCGCCGCCGGCGGCGCGCCGTGATCACCGGCGTCCTGGCCGTGCTGGTCGTCGTCGTCTACGTGACCAGCCTGATGGTGGGCAACACGTTCTACGGACCCGGCGAGGTGTGGGCGGTGCTGCGCGGTGAGACGGTGCCGGGCGCCTCCTTCACCGTCGGCGAGCTGCGCCTGCCGCGGGCGAGCATGGCGGTGCTGACCGGCATCGCCTTCGGGCTCGCCGGCGTGACCTTCCAGACGATGCTGCGCAACCCGCTGGCCTCCCCCGACGTCATCGGCATCAGCTCCGGCGCCAGCGCTGCCGCGGTGGTCGCGCTGGTCGTGCTCGAGCTGTCGGCGACCACCACGTCGGTGGTCGCGATCCTCGCGGCCCTCGCCACGGCGCTGATGATCTACGCGTTGGCGTTCAAGGACGGGGTCGTCGGGTCCCGGCTGATCCTCATCGGGATCGGGGTGGCCGCGATGCTCGACAGCGTCGTCGCCTACGTCATCGTCCGGGCGGCGCAGTGGGACCTGCAGGTCGCGATGCGGTGGCTGACCGGGTCGCTGAACAACGCCACCTGGGACGAGGTGGCCCCGCTCGCCGTGGCGGTCCTCGTCGCCGTGCCCGTCCTGCTCTCGCAGGCCCGGTCGCTGGAGCTGCTGCAGCACGGCGACGACTCGGCCGCCTCCCTGGGCGTGCCCGTGGAGCGCACCCGGCTGCTGTGCATCACCACCGCGGTCGTGCTGATCGCCTTCGCCACCGCGGCGTCCGGCCCGATCGCCTTCGTCGCCTTCCTCGCCGGGCCGATCGCCGCCCGCGTGGTCGGCCCCGGCGGCTCGCTCATGGTGCCCGCCGCCCTGGTGGGTGCGCTGCTCGTCCTCGGCGCGGACCTGGCCGGTCAGTTCGCCTTCGACGCGCGCTACCCGGTCGGCGTCGTGACCGGCGTGCTGGGCGCCCCCTACCTCGTCTACCTGCTCATCCGCACGCACCGCTCCGGAGGCTCCCTGTGACCGACACCCACTCCCTGGAGGTCCGGGGCGTCACCCTCGGCTACGCCGACCGCATGGTCGTCACCGACCTCGACCTGGCCCTCGAGCCGGGCCGGATCACCTGCATCGTCGGGGCCAACGCCTGCGGCAAGTCCACGGTGCTGCGCTCGATGGCGCGGCTGCTGCGTCCCCGTGGCGGGCAGGTCGTGCTCGACGGCCGCGACCTGCACTCGATGCCGACCAAGCAGGTCGCCCGCACCCTCGGCCTGCTCCCCCAGTCACCCGTGGCACCGGAGGGGATCGTCGTGGCCGACCTGGTCGCCCGCGGTCGTCATCCCCACCAGGGCGCCCTGGCGCGCTGGACCCGCGAGGACGACGAGGCGGTCGCCGAGGCGCTCCGGCTCACCGACACCGCCGCCCTCGCCGACCGGGCCGTGGACGAGCTCTCCGGGGGTCAGCGACAGCGGGTGTGGATCGCGATGGCGCTGGCCCAGCAGACCGACCTGCTGCTGCTCGACGAGCCGACGACCTACCTCGACGTGGCCCACCAGGTCGAGGTGCTCGACCTGCTGACCGACCTCAACCGGGCGCGTGGCACGACGATCGCGATGGTCCTGCACGACCTCAACCTCGCCGCGCGGTACGCCGACCGGCTGGTCGCCCTGCGCGACGGCCGCCTGCACGCGGCCGGCCACCCGGCCGACGTGCTCACCGCCGACGTGGTGCGCGAGGTGTTCGGGATGGCGTCGCAGGTCGTGCCCGACCCGGTGTCCGGGCGTCCGATCGTGCTGCCCATCGGGCGCCACCACGTCCGCACCGAGGCCGGGGCCGACCTCAGGGTCGGCGCAGCCGCTGGGTCCTGAACCGCACCTGTGACCCCTCCAGCACCGCGGCGTCGACGGTCGCGGTGTCGGCGAGGTGCTCCTCCAACCGGGGAGTGGCCTCGCCGCGCAGGAAGGCCCGGCGGTCCCGGGAGAGGAAGGGGAGCGCGATGTCGGCCTCATCGATCTCGACGGTGCTCCCGGTGGGCAGGTGCACCCACCAGTCGGCGTCGGCGCCCGTGAGCAGCACACCCAGGCGGTGGCCCTTCGCGAGCCGCCAGTCCTGGCCGTAGAGCGGCAGCGACCAGGTGGAGGTCCCGGTGCTGCGCACCAGCTGGGTGCCGCGGCTGATGACCGTCGCGGTGCCGTCGGGAGCGATGTCGTAGACCAGGCCCACCAGGTTGGTGCGCGGCAGCGAGGTCGTCACCGTCACGTCGAGGACCGGCTCCCCGGAGATCCAGGCCGGGCGGCGCAGCGGGCCGGAGACCGACCACACACCCTGCCCCGCGTCCGGCCCGGTCGCGGTGTTGGAGCCGTCGTCGGCGTACGACCCGGTGTTCAGCGTCGTACGCCGCACCCGCACGTCGGCGGGGGGCCAGGCCCGCTCGCGGCGCCAGCGGCCGAGGTTGTCCTGGACCTGGACGCCGGGCTTCGCGGCGCGGACCGAGCGGCCCCGCTCACCGCGCAGGTGCGTGGCCAGGAACGCCTCGACCTGGGCGACGAACGCCCGGGGGTCGCGCCCGGTCTGTGAGCGGCCGTCGGCGTCGGTCTCCCAGCCACGGACGTGGTCGAACTGCCCGAACCAGCCGATGTTGGACCGGCCGCGCAGGGCCGACCAGTAGTCGAAGGCGCGGTCGGGCTTGGTGTTGGTCTCCAAGAAGCCCTGGGTGAGCAGCACCGGCAGCCGGGAGCCGCGCGAGGTGGGCACGAGGTCGCGCTCGGCCCAGAAGGCGGAGTCCTCCGCGTCGTCCTGCTGCTGCAGGACGTTGAGGGCGTGGCAGGGGGTCAGCGGCAGGCCGTTGAGGTGGTAGGCCGGGTCGTCCTGGAGGGACCCGGGGAAGAGGTCGTTGGCCTGGAAGATCACGGGCGTGCCGACGGAGTTCGCGAACCGCACGCCGCGGTTGTAGAGGTAGCTGTAGCCGGAGAACACCGGCTCCATCGACACCACCGCGGCCAGGCCGCGCGGGCGACGCGAGACGCCCATCAGGCCGGTCCACCCGTCGTAGGACTTGCCGAGCAGGGCCACCTTGCCGCTCGACCAGGGCTGGTCGGCCGCCCACTCGACCGCCGCCTCGACGGCCCCCTGCTCGGCGGGGCCGCCCCAGTCGTTGCAGCCGCCGCTGCCGCCGGTCCCGGGCAGGTCGACCATCACGTAGGTGTAGCCGTCGTCGAGGGCCCCGGTGAGGTCGAGGAAGTCGTGGAACCGGTCGCTGGGCGGCGCACCGCTCGGGTCCGGCGCGGAGGCGCCGCCGGAGTGGCTGGTGTAGGGGCTGACGGTCAGCACGACGGGGGTGCGGGTGGTCTCCGGCATCCCGGCCGGCCGGAGCACGTCGGCGTGCAGGGTCGTGCCGTCCTCGGTGTCGAAGTAGACCTCGGACCAGTCGGCGTCCTCGCGCTCCCCGGCCGCGGCGGGGGACGTGGTCAGGAACGGCGCGACCAGCCCGGGGGCGAGCAGGGCGAGGGCGAGGGAGGTCATCGACGTGCGACGCATGACCGACCAACGACGCGGGCCGCGCCGGGACACGGGTGACCGCGGGCACCTGCCCGGAGCCACCTCACCCTTCCGAGTGAGGAGAATCCTCCACAATCGGTTCACTGTTATGGAGGACACCTCAACGCCGTGTTGAGATTTATCCCCGGAGGCAGACATGACCCAGGCACCCCAGATCCACATCGACCGGCAGCGGCTCGACGGCGCTCCCGAGGACGACGTCGTCGACTGGACCCAGCTCGGGCGCAAGATGTGGGACTTCCTCACCGGCCGGCAGGCCGAGATCAGCTACCACCTCGACGACGTCGTGGTGGAGGTCCCCCGCGACACGGGCCCGACCTCGCCGCGGGCCACCTGGCGCTTCGCGGGGACGATCTCGGTCTCCACCTCCGACGAGGTCACTCGACGCGGCGCGGACCCGTCGTGAGGACCTCCGTCTCCGCCGACCTCTGCTTCCGCGTCGAGGACCCCGAGGGCAACCGGGTCGAGGGACACCTCACCGGCACCGGCGGCGAGCTGACGTTGCAGGTCGACGACCCCGGCGCCTTCGCCGGGGCCGGTGACGCCGCGGTCGTGCGGTACGTCGCCCGCGAGCTCGCGGCCCGGCACCTGGAGCTGCGCGTGACCGACGGCCGCTCCACCCTGGTCCGCCTGGGCGACGTGCACGCGCCGTGGTGGCAGCGACGCATCACGCGCTCGCGGCACCTGCGGGTGGGCAGCCTGCGCGGTCTGTGGACCGCGGCGCAGGCCCGGGCCCAGGGCCGCGAGCCCGTCCTGCCCGGCCTGTTGTCGGCCCCGCCCCCGACGTTGGTGCCGATGCTGCCGACCTTCGCCGCGAGGCCCCGACGGGTGACCGGCACCCACGACCCGGCACGCGCCGGGAGTCCCCGCCTCGTGCTGTCCCCCGACCTCGCGCTCCCGCAGTCGCGACGCACGATCTACCACCTCGGCGAGGAGGTGATGGTCGGCTCCGGCGCCGGGTGCGACATCCGGCTCGCCGGGCTCGCCGAGCGGCACTGCCGCATCGTCCACGACGAGCGCGACGAGTTCGTCGTGCACGCCGTCGACGGCGAGGTCCGCGTGCACGGCGCCCGCGTCGGCCAGGGCCTGCTGCGCACCGGCACCCGGCTCGAGGTCGGGGAGCACTGCCTGGTCTTCACCCGCGAGGAGTACGCCGACCACGGCCGCCCCTACGCGGGTCGCGTGGGCGGCGAGCTGGGCCGCCAGCGCCCCCAGCCCCGGCGCGAGCCCGAGCGCGCCGCCGGGTGAACCCCCCGGCGACCCGACCGGACGACCGGCCGCCACCGCTGCCCGGCCGGGTGCTGATGGCCCAGGACTGGCGGGACCTGGCGTTCCTGCACTGGGCCGTCGACCCCGACCGGGTGCGACCGCTGCTGCCCCCGGGCGTGGCGCCCGACGTGCTGCACGGTCGGACGTACGTCGGCCTCGTGCCGTTCACGATGGTCGGCGCCGGCCCCGGTCGCGACCGACCGGTCCCCTGGCTCGGCACCTTCCTGGAGACCAACGTGCGCCTGTACTCCGTGGACCGGCGGGGCCGACCCGGTGTGGTCTTCCGGAGCCTGGACTGCGACCGGCTCGCGGTGGTGCTCGGCGCGCGGAGCGGGTTCGGGACGCCGTACCGCTGGGCCCGGATGCGGCACGACGTGCTGCCGCACGCGCGGGGCGTCCGGCACCACTGGGCCTCGCAGGTCCGCTGGCCCGGGGACGACGCCGCCGGAGCGCGGACCCGCGTCGACCTGGTCGTCGGTGACCGTCGCGAGCCCACCGAGCTCGACGTGTTCCTTACCGCGCGGTGGGCGCTGCACACGCAGGTCGCCGGCCGCCCGCTCTACATCCGCAACAGCCACGCCCCCTGGCCGCTGCACGACGTCACCCTCCTCGACCTCGACGACCGGCTGGTCGCGGCGGCCGGCCTCCCCGGCGTCACGGACCGCGAGCCCGACCACCTGGCCTTCAGCCCGGGCGTGCACACGCGGTTCGCGTTCCCCTCCCGGGGCTAGCGTGGGCCCATGAGCGAGATCGAGACCAGCCACGCCGAGGACCTGCACCGCTACGAGGCCCGGGTCGCGGGCGAGCTCGCCGGCTTCGCGGAGTACCAGCTGGCCGAGGGCATCGTGGTCTTCACCCACACCGAGGTCGACGACCGTTTCGAGGGACAGGGCGTCGGGTCGGCCCTCGCGCGGGCGGCGCTCGACGACGTCCGTGACCAGGGCACCCGCAAGGTCATCGCCACCTGCCCGTTCATCAAGGGCTGGATCGACCGGCACCCCGACTACCGGTCGTTGCTCTACGGCTCCCGCTCCTGAGCCAGCCGCCCGGGACGAGTCGGGCGGGGCCGTCAGGCCCCCAGGGTCGCCTGCCCGTCGGCGTCGGTGTCCCAGGCGTTCACCGTGGGAGGCGCCCAGACCTCGATGGGGTGGCTCTTGCCCTTCACCGTGACCTCGCCCCGGGAGACCAGGTCGTGCGGACGGGTCAGCAGCCCGCGGGTGTCACCGGTGACGAGGACGTCGTCGCCGGTCTCCCGGGTCGCCGCCTCGACCCGGGCCGCGGTGTTGACGACGTCACCGACGACGGAGAAGTTCAGCCGCCCGGCGCCGCCGATGGGCCCGGCCACGACGGTGCCGGAGTTGATGCCGGCGGCGACCCGCAGCCCCGTGCTGCCCAGGTGCACGGCGTCGACGATCATCCGGGCGGCCTCCAGTGCCCGGTCGGCGTGGTCGGGCTGGGCCTCGGGGGCACCGAAGACCGCCATCAGTCCGTCGCCGATGAACTTGTCGACGTGGCCGCCGAAGGCCTCGACGACCGGCACCATCTCGGCGAAGAGGCCGTTGAGCGTCTCCACGACCTGCGGCGCCGGCACCGACTCGGCGAACCGGGTGAAGCCGCGGACGTCGACGAAGAGCACCGACACCTCGACCTCGAAGCCCTCCTGCGGCACCTGCCCAGCCAGGATGAGCCGGACGATCTCGCGGTCGACGTAGGTGCCGAAGTGCTCACGCAGCTCCTCGCGCTCGGCCAGACCCCGCGCCATGGTGTTGAAGTCCCGGGCCAGCTCACCCAGCTCGTCGCTGCTCGCGACCGGGGCGCGCGCGGCCAGGTCGCCGTCGCGCACCCTGGCCAGCTGCTCGCGCACGTCGAGCAGCGGCCGGGTGATGCTGCCCGACAACAGCCCGGTGAGCTCCAGCGACATGAACAGCCCCACCCCGAGCGAGAGGGCGACGGTCAGGGCGAGCCGCGCCGAGGGCGAACCGTCCTCGGCCCCCACCCCCACCAGACCACCGACGAGGACCGCCGAGGTGGTGGTGTACGCCGGGACCGCCAGCAGCAGCCGCTTGCGCAGCGGCAGTCCGCGCGGCTCGAAGCTGAAGTCGTCGGGCAGCTCGGAGGCGACGTGCTCGACGACGGGTCGCAGCAGCCGCTCGCCGATGGAGTAGGACAGCACCGTGGCGTACAGACCGGGGATCACGCCGGCGACCGTCATGGCCAGCAGACCCCACCAGCCGATCCCCCACAGCAGCATCGCCGCGACCGCCGTGGGGAGGATCGAGACGAGCACGACCACCGCGGAGGAGCGGCGGTACTGCTCGAGGGTCAAGGTCGTGGCGATCTCCCACGCCTGCACCGTCTCCCGCGGCGTCGGGCGGGCCAGCCCCATCCAGTCCCCGAGCCGGCAGCGGTCCTCCCGGGCCCGCCAGGCGGCGAGGCCGACCGAGGTGCCCGTCATCAGGGCAGCGACGGCGGCGACCGCGACCACGGCCGGGACGTCCGGTCGGTAGAACAGCGCGATGACCACGACCGAGACGACCGCCACGAAGACCGCCTCCAGCACCCCGACGCCGACCACGGCGACGGGGTAGCGCGGGCCCAGCGCCGTGTAGGCGCGTCGGGAGAGTCGGTCGAGCACGGGCCCAGTGTGGCGGAGAGCGGCCAGCTCGGGGAGAGCGTTGCCCGCCGCGCGGGCCGCCGGTCTGACACGCTGCCGGTCATGGCAGGCAGACACGACTACGACTGGGTGGTCGTCGGCTCGGGGTTCGGGGGCAGCGTGAGTGCCCTGCGGTTGGCCGAGCGTGGCTACCGGGTGGCGGTGCTCGAGACGGGCCGGCGCTGGGCCGACGACGAGTTCCCCCGGTCGGCATGGCAGCTCCGGCGCTACGTCTGGGCACCCGGCCTCGGGCTGCGCGGGTTCCTGCGGCTCAGCGTCCTCGACCACGTCTCTGTCGCCAGTGGGGTCGGTGTCGGTGGCGGCTCGCTGTCCTACGCGAACACCCTGCTGGTCCCTGACGAGGAGGTCTTCAGCCACCCGCACTGGTCGGGGCTCCGGGACTGGGTGGCCGACCTGGCTCCCCACTACGCCGAGGCACGCCGGATGCTCGGCGCGACCACCTACACCCACGACGTCGGCGAGCACGACCCTGCGGACGGCCTGCTGCATCGGCTCGCGGTCGCGCGTGGGATCCAGGCGGAGTACCGCCCGACCGACGTGGGCGTCTTCCTCGGCACTCCCGGCGTGCGGGTCCCCGACCCCTTCCTGGACGGCGAGGGGCCCGAGCGCACCGGCTGCACACGTTGCGGCGACTGCCTGCTCGGGTGCCGGGTCGGCGCGAAGAACACGTTGGTCAAGAACTACCTGCACCTCGCCGAACGCCGCGGTGTCGACATCCTTCCCGGGCACGAGGTCAGCTCGGTGCGTCCGCTGGACGGCGCACGCGGCACGACCGGCTACCGCGTCGTGGCCGAGGACTCCTCCCGCCGCTGGCGCCGCCGCCCGGCCCGCACCCTCACCGCCGGGGGAGTCGTGCTGGCCGGGGGGGCCGTCGGCACGACCTCGCTCCTTCTCGCGCTGCGTGACCGGGGCGACCTGCCCCGGGTCTCCCCGCGGGTCGGGTCGATGTTCCGCACCAACGGCGAGTTCGTGCCCGCCGTGCGGCTGCCTCCCGGCACGGGTCCCGAGGTCTCGCACCGCGTCTCGATCACCTCCGACGTACGCCTCGACGAGGACACGCACGTGCAGACGCTCGTGTACGGCGAGCACGCGGCGATGATGACCGCGGCCCTGACCTTCCACACCCGGCCCGGGCCGACCTGGCGGCGCACCCTCCAGCTGCTGGGCTCGGTGCTGCGGCACCCCGGCCAGGTGCTCGACGGACTGCGGGCCGGGTCGCGGCGCGCGGTGATGCTGCTGCACATGCAGCACGCGCCGGGTGCCCTGCGGCTGGTGCTCCGCGACGGCCGCGTGCGCACCGAGCAGGACCCCGACGAGCCGCTGCCCACGCACCTGCCGCTGTCGGTCGAGGTCTCCCGCGAGATGGCGGCCCTGGCCGGCGGCCTGCCCCAGGCCCAGCTGCTGGACTCGCTGGCCGGGCTCGGCATGACCGCGCACCCGCTGGGTGGCGCGGTCATCGGGGCCACCTCCGAGGAGGGCGTGGTGGACGCCGACCAGCGGGTCTTCGGCTACGACCGGTTGCTGGTCTGTGACGGCTCGGTGATCCCCGCCAACCTCGGCAGCAACCCCTCGCTCACGATCACCGCACTGGCAGAGCTGGCGATGTCGACGGTGCCGCCGGCGCACGGGAGCGGTGAGTCCTCAACCGTTCTCGCGACGCGCACGGTTGACCCCGCACCGCCCACGCCGGGCCCGGCGAGCAGCGGTGACTCCTGAACCCTTTCGTCGCGTCGATCGGTTCACCGCTCACCGCCCACTCGGTCAGCGTCAGGCGTCGAAGTCGACCGTGACCTCGTCGCTCACCGGGAACGACTGACAGGTCAGCACGAAGCCGCGCTGCACCTCGTGCGGCTCCAGGGCGAAGTTGCGGACCATGTCGACCTCGCCGTCGCAGACCCGGGCGCGACAGGTGCCGCAGACCCCGCCCTTGCAGGCGAACGGCAGGTCGCTGCGCACCCGCTGCGCCGCGTCGAGGACCGTCTCGTCACGCGGCATCGCCGAGGTCGTACGCCGGCCGTCCAGCACGACCGTCACCTCGGAGGTGTCGCCCTCCACGACCCGGTCGGGGTGACGCAGCACCGGGGGCGGCTGGTCGACGTAGAAGTGCTCCACGTGCACGCGCTCGGCCGGGACACCCAGCTCCCCGAGCACCGCGCGCGCGTCCTCGATCAGCCCGAACGGCCCGCACAGCCACACGTGGTCGAGGCCGTCGGTGGGCACCAGCGTGGTCAGCAGGCGACGCAGCCGGTCGGCGTCGAGGCGGCCGGAGAACAGGTCGACCTCGCGCGGCTCGCGCGAGAGCACGTGCACCAGGTCGAGGCGGTCGGCGTGCTGGTCCTTGAGGTCGGCCAGGTCCTCGGCGAACATCACCGACCCGGTCGTGCGGTTGCCGTAGAGCAGCGCGACCGACGCCCGGGGGTCGCGCAGCACCGTCGAGGCGATCGAGAGCATCGGCGTGATGCCCGACCCCGCCGCGATGCACAGGTGCCGGCCGGGGCCGGGTGTCGCGCGGAAGCTGCCGGTCGGCGGACCGACCTCGACGACGTCCCCCGGCCGCACGCCGTGGACCAGCCACGACGACACCACGCCCCCGGGCACCTCGCGCACCCCGATGCGGGGAGCGGCGCCGGCGGGCGCGCAGATCGAGTAGCTGCGCCGGTGCTCCACCCCGTCGACACTGCGCCGCACCGTCAGCGACTGGCCGGCCTCGAAGGCGAAGACCTCGGCGAGGTCCCCCGGCACCTCGAAGGTGATCGCCACGGAGTCCTCGGTCTGCGCGTCCACGCGCGCGACGGTGAGGGCGTGGAACCCGCTGCGCGAGCGCGGCTGGACCGGCTCCTGAGCCAGCTCCTGGGTCGGGACGCCCACCTCAGATCTCCTTCACGTGGTCGAAGGGCTCCAGGCACGCGTTGCAGCGGTAGAGCGCCTTGCACGCGGTGGAGCCGAACTCCGAGGTCAGCCCCGCGTCGGCCGAGCCGCACCGCGGGCAGGTCACGCGGCGGCGTACGGGGGCCAGCGTGAGGGGCACGGGACCGTCGTGGCGCGGGGCGGGGCCCGGCGGGGAGATGCCGGCCGCGGCCAGCGCCGCCCGGCCCGCGGGGGTGATCCGGTCCGAGCTCCAGGGCGGGTCCAGCACCACGCGCACGCGGGCCCTCAGGCCCGCCTCGCCGAGGGTGCGGACCAGGTCGTCACGCATGGTGGCCATCGCCGGGCACCCGGAGTACGTCGGGGTCAGGGCGACGACCACGGTGCCGGTCTCGTCCACGGCGACCTCGCCCAGCACCCCCAGGTCGGCCAGGGTCAGCATCGGCAGCTCGGGGTCGGTCACGGTGGCCGCCAGGGCCCG
The DNA here is from genome assembly GCF_013408145.1 of Nocardioides marinus. NCBI lineage: Bacteria > Bacillati > Actinomycetota > Actinomycetes > Propionibacteriales > Nocardioidaceae > Nocardioides > Nocardioides marinus. Next base: position 4,005,018 of record NZ_JACBZI010000001.1, on the reverse strand, counting down.
GGCGTGCTCGAGCGTGCCGGTCGCCACCGTCCCCGTCGTCCCCGCTGTCCGCGTCGTCCCGGTCACCACGTGCCCTCCGGGTGCGCGCGGGCCACGACCTGCATCTCCGTCAGCAGCCGCGAGAGCTCCTCGGTGTGCCGCCCGTCGCGGCCCTTGCCGCCACGGATCCCCTCGCGTGGGGGGACGTCGGGGCGGGTGAGGTCACAGGCGGCCAGGACCTGGTCGAGCACGCCCTCGCACTCCTCGCGCAGCGTGGTCGGGTCGACCCCGACGCCGTCGGCGGCGGCCGTCACCTCGACCGGGTGGGCCTCGACCAGCTCGCCCCACCACGGCCAGAGCCCGTCGAGCCCGGCGACCAGCCGGCGCCGGGACTCCTCGGTCCCGCCGGCCAGCGTCACGCACCACCGGGCCGCGAGGTCGCGGTGGTAGGTGACCTCGGCGCACCCCTTGGCCGCGACCGCGGCCAGCACGGCGTCCCGGCTGCCGCGCAGCCGGCCCAGCAGCGCCAGCCGCCAGGTGGAGAACAGCAGCAGCCGGGCCATCGTCTCGGCGAAGTCACCGCGCGGCAGCTCGACCAGGCGCACGTTGCGGAAGGCGTGGTCGTCGCGGAAGAACGCCAGTCGGTCCTCCGGCGGCACCGGCGAGCCCTCGGGCAGTGCCGGCACGAGGCCCGGGTCGGCCGCGGCGGCGCGGGCCAGCAGCAGCCGCGCCTGGCCGAGGAGGTCGAGGGCGACGTTGGCCAGCGCGATGTCCTCCTCCAGGTCGGGCGCGCGGCTGCACCACTCGGCCAGACGCTGGGCCATCACCAGGGCGTCGTCGCCGAGCATGAGCGCGTAGCTGCCGAGCACGACCGGGTCGGCACCCTCCGGCACCGTCGTGTCGACACCGGCCAGGGGGTCCTCGAAGCTGCCGCCGAAGGCCCAGTGGGCGTCGTCGACCAGCAACCCGTCGTACACGCTGTCCTCGTGGCTCATCTGCTCGTCCTCCCTCAGATGTGCGGGACGTCGTCGGGGATGTCGTAGAAGGTCGGGTGGCGGTAGACCTTGTCGGCGCTCGGGTCGAAGAGCGGGCTCTTCTCGTCGGGGCTCGAGGCGGTGATGGCCGAGGACCGGACCACCCAGATGCTCACGCCCTCGTTGCGACGGGTGTAGACGTCGCGGGCGTGCAGCAGCGCCATCCGGTCGTCGGCCGCGTGCAGGGAGCCGACGTGGACGTGGTTGAGCCCGCGGTTGCCGCGGACGAACACCTCGTATAGCGGCCACTCGGCGCGGGGGCCGGTGCTCGGCTCGGTCATGCGGACTCCTCCTGCTTCGCGGCGTACGCCGTCGCAGCCTCGCGCACCCACGCACCGTCCTCCCAGGCCTGCCGACGGTGGGCGACCCGCTGGGCGTTGCACGGGCCGTGGCCCTTCACCACCCGGGCGAACTCCTGCCAGTCCGGCTGGCCGAAGTCGTGGTGCCCACGCTCGGGGTTCCACCGCAGGTCGGGGTCGGGCAGGGTCACGCCCAGCCGGGCGGCCTGCGGCACGGTCATGTCCACGAACTTCTGCCGCAGCTCGTCGTTGGTGTGGGTCTTGATGCCCCACGCCATGGACTGCGCGGTGTTCGGGGAGTCGGCGTCGGGCGGGCCGAACATCATCAGCGCCGGCCACCAGAACCGGTCGACCGACTCCTGCACCATCGCCTGCTGCTCCTCGGTGCCACGCATCATCGTCATCAGCAGCTCGAAGCCCTGCCGCTGGTGGAAGGACTCCTCCTTGCAGACCCGGATCATCGCCCGGCCGTAGGGACCGAAGGAGGTCCGGCACAGCGGCACCTGGTTGCAGATCGCCGCGCCGTCGACCAGCCAGCCGATGGTGCCGACGTCGGCGTAGGAGAGCGTGGGGTAGTTGAAGATCGAGGAGTACTTCTGCCGACCGTCGATGAGCATCTCGGTGAGCTCGTCCCGGCTCACGCCGAGGGTCTCGGTCGCGGAGTAGAGGTAGAGCCCGTGGCCGGCCTCGTCCTGCACCTTCGCCAGCAGCACGGCCTTGCGGCGCAGGGACGGCGCCCGGCCGATCCAGTTGCCCTCGGGCTGCATGCCGATGATCTCCGAGTGCGCGTGCTGGGCGATCTGGCGCACCAGGGTCCGGCGGTAGCCCTCCGGCATCCAGTCGCGCGGCTCGAGCCGGTCGTGCCGGGCGATCGTGGCCTCGAACAACTCCTGCAGCTCGTCCTCGTGGGCCAGCGTGTCGACCATGCCCCACCCCTTTCCTGACCGTTCGTTCAGGAAAGAGTGGCACGGCCCACGCCTCTGGACAAGCCCTCCCGTCGACGGACGGGCCTCTGCCAGGATCGGCGCATGGCCCCCTCCTCACCGGAGCCTGCCCCGGTCCCTGCCCCGGCGCCTGCCCCCGCCCCGGCCGCACGACGCCGCGGCCGCCCGGGGCACGACCGGGCGGCGGTGCTGCGCGCCGCGATCGACCTGTTCATCGCCCAGGGCTACGACGCCACCTCGCTCAGCGACCTGGCCTCCTCCCTCGGCGTCACCAAGTCGGCGGTCTACCACCACTTCCCCAGCAAGGAGGCGCTGCTGGCCGCGGCCCTCGACGAGGCGCTGGAGGGCCTGGACGCCGCGGTCGCCGAGGCCGCGCGCGCCACCGACGGTCGCAGCGCGCACGACCGGCTGCGGGCGACGGTCCTCGCCGCCGTACGACTGCTGGCCGAGCACCGTCCGGCCGTGACCCTGCTGCTGCGGGTCCGCGGCAACAGCGCACTGGAGATCGCGGCGCTCGAGCGCCGGCGCCGTATCGACGTCGAGCTGGCCGACCTGGTGGCCGAGGCCGTCGCCGAGGGCAGTCTGCGCTCGGACCTGCCGCCCGAGGTCGTGAGCCGGCTGGTCTTCGGCACCGTCAACTCCCTCGTGGACTGGTACTCCCCCGACGGCCCGATCGCCCCCGACGCGCTCGGTGACGCGGTCTGCCGCCTGCTCTTCGAGGGTCTGCTCGCCTGAGCCCGCGGGCCGCAGGCCAGGACGAGGATCAGCTGCTGCCGCTGCTCCTGAGCAGCCTCAGGTGCAGGTCCTGGGTCTGGACGGAGGGGTCGGCCCCCAGCTCTGTGGCGAGGAAGCGGCGGTAGCTCTCGTAGGCACGCAGCGCGTGGCCGATCTCCCCGAGGGCGGCGTAGGCCCGCATGAGGGTGCGGTGGGCGCTCTCGGAGCCCGGGTCGGTCCGGACGGCCGTCGATGCCATCTCCACGGCCTCGCGGTAGTGGGCCGCGGCGTTGGCCGACTCCGCTCCCCAGGTCAGGACGTCGAGGTGCAGGACCGTCAGCTCGTCCCTGACCTCGACCGACCACAGGCTGGCGGCGTCGTGGGCCTGGAAGGGGCCGCGGTAGAGCGAGCAGGCCCGGCGCGCCAGCGCGAGCACGACCTCGTGCTCCAGCGAGTCGCGGGCCTGCCGGATGTCAGAGTGCAGGGCCCGGAGCTCGACGACGTCGACCCAGGCGTCCGGCAGCGCCAGGCCGTCGAGGTGGCGGCGTACCGACAACGGGTCGCCCAGCACCCGGCGGATCTCGCTGGCCGCCGTCCGCAGGCTTCCCAGGCCCCGCATGCGCGGGGCGTCGGGCCACAGCTTCTCCAGCAGGCCGTCCACCTGGACCGGCCTGCCGTCCTCGAGGGCGAGGAGACGCAGGAGGTCCATGGTCTTGCCCGTCCGCCACTCGTGGGCCTGGACGAGGGTGCCGTCGTGGCGCCGCACCTCCAGGTCGCCGAGCAGTCGGACCCTGGGACCGCGGTGGTGGCCGTGCTGCACTGAGTGCTCTCCTGACATCCGGTCCGTCGCGTGGCGGACCCCGTCATGGGCACTGGTACGACCGCATGGGCGTGCTTGCAGCGTACCCATCCCCTGGCGGGGTGAAAACGTGCGTGGTGACCGCCCCGGCGCCGCCGGACCCCGACGGCCCCGGTGCGGTCGTCCCCACCTTCACGCGCGGCGCCTGCAGTCCTCATCCCCAACCTTGGGTAGATCCGGTGCCGGCGCGCCGGCACCGCCCGGCCGGGGCGCAGGGTGAGGGCGTCCTCCTCACCAGCCCCGGGAGCCTCCCACCATGTCGGACCAAGCACCGGCCGGCGCGTCCTCGCCCGCACGCCACCGGAGCCGCTCACTGCGGACCCACCTGCGCTTCCTCGCCGCGACCACCGCCGTCCTGACCCTCACCGCGGCCGGCTCGGTCGGCGGGTGGTGGGTGGCGCAGCAGGCGGCGGACCGGCACCGGGCGACCTCGGTGCTGCTGGTCACCCCGCTCCCGGGCAACCCGTTCTCCCCCGGGGGTCGCGGGGACGAGCTGGTCAACCTGGAGACGGAGGCTCAGCTGGTGCGCTCCGACGCCGTGGCCGAGCTGGTCGCCCGCGACCTGGGGCTGAGCGCGGAGCCCTCGGAGCTGCTGGAGGTCGTCTCGGTCGACGTCCCCGCCAACACCCAGCTGCTGCGCATCACCGCCGAGGCCGGGAGCGACACCGATGCGCGCCGACTCGCCCAGGGCTTCGCCGACACCTTCTTGGCCTATCGATCGGCGCGGACCCAGTCCAGCATGTTCGACCAGCTGGAGCTGGCCCGTCAGCAGGTCAAGGAGCGGGTGCGCGAACGGGTCGACCTGGTCGACAAGCTCCAAGCGGCCGCCCCCGACTCGGCGGCCGCGACCCTCATCGGCCAGCAGATCGTCGACCTCTCCACCCAGATCGGCCTGCTGCGGGCCAGGGCGAGCGAGCTGGAGGCCGGCTCGCTGGACTCGGGGCAGGTGATCACCCCGGCGTCCGCCGCACCGGTGGGGCTGCCCGGGGGGACCGTGGGTGCCGCCGTGGCCGGCGGTCTGGTGGGTGCCGCGCTGGGCCTGCTGCTGGTGCTGGCCGTGGCCCGCCTCGACCCGCGGGTCCGCGCGGCCACCGAGCTCCGGGGCGACGAGGTGCCCCTCCTGGGGTGCGTCTCCGCCGATGCGGGGCAGGACCCGGCCGGGGTGAGCGGTCTGCGCGCCGCCCTGCTGGCCGCACTGCCGCGACACCCCTCCGTGCTGCTGACGGCCGGGTGCTCGCCGCGCGACGACCTCCCCGACCGCGAGGTTGTGGACGCCCTGGTGAGGTCGCTGGCCGCCGGAGGACTGAGGGTGGCCGAGCTGGAGCTTGACGGCGCGGTCGAACCCGTGGGCACCGCGGCGAGCCTCCTGGACCTCCTCCTCGACCCGTCCCGCTCCACCGCTCTCGACGCGGACCCCGACGGCGTCCTGCGGGTGGGCGGCGCCACCGCGGCCGAACACCTCGACGAGGTCGCGGTGGCCGCTCGGACGGGCGCGGTGCTCCAGGAGCTGCGGCTGCGCATGGACGTCGTGGTGCTCCGCGGCCGCACCCTGGCCTCACCCCTGGCCCAGGCCGCGGCAGCACACACCGACCTGGTGCTCCTCCAGGTCCACGGTGGTCGCACGTCGCGGCGGTCGCTGTGGTCCGCGGTACAGGACGCCCGGACCTGGGGAGCGGTGCAGGTCTCCACCGTGCTGGTGACCGGCCCGGGGTCCGGGGGCCAGCGTTGGACGCGTCCGGGGCCGGTCCTGGTCCCTGAGCGGCCACCGCGCCAGGACGTCGCATGAGCCAGCGTGACCTCGCGACGGAGCACCTGGGACACCTCGCCCGCGGCGGGCTGCTCGCCCTGGCCGGCTCCGCGGTCGCTGCCGGCGCCGGTCTCGCGCTGGCGCTGGCGGTGAGCCACGGGCTCCCGGCCGACGCCGCGGGCCTGTTCTTCACCACCACCGCGGCGTTCTCGTTGCTGGCGGTCGGGTGCCTGCTCGGTGTGGACAGCGGGCTGGCCAGGTTCGCCCTCCGCCTCGAGGCGGAGGGCCGCTCCCGCGAGCTGGGGCGGCTGATGCGCGTGGCGATGGCGCCGGCCCTGGCGACGGCGACGGTGATCGGGGTCGTGGCGGCCCTCGCGGCCGCGCACCTCGCCCCCGACGGCCTGTCGCCGACCGTGCTGCGGCTGCTGGCCCTGGCCCTGCCCTGCGCCGTCGCCGCCGAGCTGCACCTGGCCGCCACCCGCTCCTTCGGCCAGGTGCGCCCCACGGTCGCGGTCGACCGCCTGCTGCGCGCCGGCACGCAGCCGGTGGTCGTGCTGGTGGTGCTCGCGACCGGCGGGGTGGGGGCAGCGCTGGTGGGCTGGGCCTCGGTCTACCTGGTGAGCACCGCCCTCGCGGTGCTCGCACTGCGCCGGGCCCTGGCGTCCCGGCCGCGTCCGGACACCGGGGGCGGCTCCCCAGACCCGGCCCCGACTCGGGGGCTGGCCCGGTCCTTCTGGTCCTTCACCGCGCCGCGCGGCGTCGCGGGGCTGGCCCAGGTCAGCGTCCAGAAGGCCGACATCCTCCTCGTCGCGCTCCTCCTGGGACCCGCCCCCGCAGCCGTCTACGTCGTCGCCACCCGGTTCGTGGCCATCGGCCAGCTGGCCAACCAGGCGGTGCACCAGGTGCTGCAACCCCGGCTGACCGCCCTCCTGGTGGCCGGGGACCGCCGCGCGCTCGACCAGGTGTTCACGACCGCCACGACCTGGGGCCTGCTGCTGGTGTGGCCCTTCTACCTGGCCGTCGGCGCCGCGGCCCCCACCTACCTCGGCCTCTTCGGTGGTGCGACCTCGTCGTACGCCGCCGGCACCTCGGTCGTCGTGCTGATGGCGCTCGCGATGATGGTGGCGGTCGCCACCGGCCCCCTCGACACCCTCCTGCTGATGGCCGGGCGCTCCGGGGCCAGCCTCGCGATCGCCCTGGTGGCGATGGCGGTCGACCTGGTGCTGTGCGTGGTCCTGCTGCCCGTGCTGGGCCTGGTCGGAGCGGCCGTGGCGTGGGCGTGCGCGGTGCTGGTGCGCAGCGGCCTGGCCACGATCCAGGTCGCCCGGACCACGGGCACCGTCCTGCCCCTCGCGACCCTCACCCGTGCCGCCCTGGTCCCGGTGGTGGCGGTCGGGCTGCCGGTCGCCACCTGGACGTGGTCGGGCGGACGCTCCCCGACCACCTGGCTGCTGGTCACCGTGCTGGCCGGCGTGCCCTACGTCCTCGCGCTGCACCGGTGGCGGCACCGGCTCGGTCTCGACCTGCTCGCCGACGCCCTGCGCCACCGCCGCCCTGCAGCCGCCCCGACGACACCTACCCCGACCCCGACCCTGCCCCCGAGCCGATCGACCGAGGAGACACCGTGCCCGTCCGCACCCTGACCCACACGCTGGCCCACCGCCTGCCCGAGACCGCGACGGAGTCGATGCGGCACGCAGCCCTCGCCGCGGGCCGGGCGACCGCTCCCGCCAGACGGCTGCCCTCCTTCCTCGTGATCGGCGCGCAGCGCTGCGGGACCACCACGCTCTTCCGGCTGCTGGCCGAGCACCCGCACCTGCTGCGACCCACCGTGTCCAAGGGCACCGGCTACTTCGACGACGGCTACCACCACTCCTCCCACTGGTACCGCGGGCACTTCGCGCTGCGCACCTGGGGCGGCGCCCTGCGGGCCGGGCCGGTGCACAGCTTCGAGGCCAGCGGCTACTACCTCTTCCACCCGTTGGCCGCCGAGCGGATCGCCCGCGACCTCCCGCACGTGCACGTGGTCGCCCTGGTCCGTGACCCGGTGGAGCGCGCCAGGTCCGCGCACCGGCACGAGCAGGTGCGCGGCTTCGAGACCCTCGACTTCGACTCGGCCGTGCGCGCGGAGGCGGTGCGCACGCACGGGGAGGAGCAGCGTCTGCGCGAGGACCCGACGTACCGCAGCTTCGCCCACCGCCACCACGCCTACCTCCAACGCGGGGAGTACGCCCGCCAGCTCGACCGCTTCGTGGCGGCCCTGGGCCGCGACCGGGTCCACGTCGTCGACTACGGACGCTTCTTCGCCGACCCGGTCGACCGGTTCGTGGACCTCCAGCGCGCCCTCGGCGTGCCGGTATGGCGACCCGACCACGTCCGGAGGTGGAACGCCGCCGACAAGCCGCCCCTCGACGACGAGCGCCGTCGCGCGCTCCTGCTCCACTTCGAGCCCCACGACGAGGCGCTCACCGACCTCCTCGGCGAGGAGCCCTCCTGGCGCAGCGAGGCCGGACGATGAGCGCGGTCGTCGGCCACCGGTCCCGCGCCCGCGACCTCAGGACCCGGAGCCGGCGCCGGTGGCGCCGGCTCGGCGGGGAGATGGCCCAGCGGGTCCGCCGGACCCCCCTTCCACCACCGGTCCGGGGAGCACTGACCCGGGTCCTGGTCTGGCACGCCGGACTGCGCACGATCCCGGTCGACCGGGTGCTGCTCGGGGGCCAGAACGGGCTCTCCACCGCGGCCTTCGCCGCCGCGCACGGCGACCTCGGCTGGGGGTCCACCCCGGTGGCGCTGGGGCCGCACGCCCGGCTGCTGGAGGCCGCCGCCGCCAGGGAGCTCAGCGACGGGGAGGTGCTGGCCTCCGAGTACGCCGCCATGGCCCGCACCTGCATCCGCGAGACCGGCGCCTACTTCTCCGCCACCGACGACGCGGGCATCCTCGACGTGGCGCGGCGGTTCGTCGCCAGCGTGCAGGGTTCCCCCGAGACGGCGCCCACCGGGAAGAAGCCGGCCGGGACGACGCCCGAGCCGCACCGCAGCCGGGAGGGCAGCCCGGTGCTGGTGGCACCGATCCGCGGCTCCTCCTGCTTCCAGGTCGTCGACGGCCACCACCGGCTGGCCGCCGCGGCGCTGCGCGGGGAGGAGACGGCGCGGGTGCGGGTCCGGCGCTGGCAGGTGTCGACCCCGGCACTGGAGCTGCTCGAGGACATGTCCTGGATCGGTGGTCGACGCGAGCTGTACCAGCCCGTCCCGCTCCCCGAGGTCTCCGAGTGGCCGCGCGCACGCCACTGCACCGACCGGGCCCGCGCCATGGAGCTGTGGCTGGCCCGCTACGGCCCCGAGCACCTGACCCGGCCCGGCGCCCGGTACCTCGACGTGGCGTCCTGCTACGGCTGGTTCCTCGCCCGGATGCAACGCCACGGGTTCGAGGTCCACGGGATCGAGCGCGACCCGCTGGCCCTCCCACTGGGTGCTGTCGCCTACGGGCTGGATCCGGCCCGCATCCGGACCGGGGACGCCGTCGACCTGCTCCGGGACACCTCGGAGACCTTCGACGTCGTGAGCTGCTTCAGCCTGCTGCACCACTTCGTCCTGGGGCGCGGCAGCTGCGGACCCGAGGAGCTGGTGCGCCTGCTGGGCAAGGTCACCGGTCACGTGCTGTTCCTCGACACCGGCCAGGAGCACGAGGAGTGGTTCAAGGACTCGCTGCGGGGGTGGGACAGCGCCGCGATCGCCGCGTTCCTCGAGCGCCACGGCGGCTTCGACAGGGTCGTCGACCTGGGGCCGGACCAGGACGACGAGGGTCCCTACAGCGGCAATTACGGCCGCCACCTCTTCGCCTGCGTGCGTGAGGCATGACCACCGGAGCGGATGCGGCGGCGGAGGAGGACCGGGGCCTGGCCCTGCTGTCCGCCCTCGCCGCCTGCTGGCCGGAGGCCTCCGTGCCACCGTCCCGGAACGCCGCCCACCCGGAGGAGTTCGCCGCGGAGTACGCCTGGGTGCCCGACGCCGCCCACCCGCGGCTGCTGGTCCCGGTCTCACCACCCCGGGCGGCAGCCTGCTCGCTGCGCCGCTTCAGCGCCGCCTCGTCCCCGGCCGAGGTGGTGCGCCGGCTGGGCGCCGCCACGGCCGTGCGGGTCACCGGGGCGCGGGTGCTCACGCAGCGGGTGGGCATCCGCATGGGCGCCCCCGACTCGCTGGCCCACCACCTCGAGGAGCTGCTGGACTGCAGGGTCACCTTCGCCGTCGCGGTCGGGAGCGCGCGCGTCAACCGCAAGCCGGTGCTCCAGGTCTTCGACGAACGAGGTCGCTGCCGGGCGTTCGTGAAGCTCGGCGACAGTCCGCAGGCCCGCACGGACGTCGCCGCCGAGGCCCTCGCGCTCGCCCGCCTCGAGGCTTGGCGGCTGCGGTACGTCGAGGTCCCGCGGGTGCTGGCGCTGTCGCGGTGGCGGGACATGGTGGTGCTCGCACTGACCCCGCTGCCCACCTCGCCGAGGCCGGTGCACGACGACGACCCCCTGCTCGCCCGGGCGATGGGTGAGGTCGAGGCGCTGCACCCCACCCACCCCCTCGCCCTGACCGCCTCCCCCTGGGCGATGGGCCTGCGCCGGGCGGCCCACTCCTGGCCCGACCAGGAGCTGGCCCGCCGCTACCTGAGCTGCCTGGAGCAGGTGCTGGAGGACGGCAGTGACCGTCCGGTGGTCCACGGCGCGTGGCACGGGGACTGGACGCCGTGGAACATGGCACGGGGCCGACGCCGGATCCGGCTCTGGGACTGGGAGCGCTTCGAGACCGGCGTGCCCGCGGGCCTGGACAGGGTGCACTTCAGGGTGGCCAGCGCGACCCGCGCCCGGGGCCTGCGGACCGAGGTCGTCCTGGCGGCCCTGCGTGACCTCGCACCGCAGGGCGAGGACCTCCCGCTGCACGCGGACCCCCGCGACCTCTACCTCCTCGCGATCAGCGCCAGGTACCTCGGGTTGCTCGACGCCGCCCGCGGGGCCGACGTCGCCGGTGCCGCCCACGTCGCCCTGGGGGCCCTGGAGGCGCGACTCGCCGGTCGCCGGTCACGGCAGTCGGAGTGATCCCCGCAGGGCGTTGACGAAGTCCGTCTGCCGGGAGCGGCGGGTCAGGGGGAAGGAGCCGAGGGCGTTGATCTCGGTGTCGAAGTAGGCCATGGCGACTCCCTCGTCGCGCACCAGACGCTCGTGCACCCGCTCCACCCAGCGTGGGGCGCGACGGGCGGCCGCGTCGGTGAGGGCGGTCTCGCCCAGTGCCCACCGGGTGTCGTGGTGGCGGGCGAAGCGCTTGAAGTGGCGGAAGTACCGCGCGTGCATGCGTGGCCACTCGTCGATGACCTTGCCGTGCGACTCCACGCCGAAGAGGTTGTAGACGTCGAACCCCGCCACGTCGACCTTCACACCGCGCGGCCACACGTGTCGCAGCGCGTAGGCCGGGTCACCGTAGAGCTGGTGCCAGCCGGTGAGGATCACCGTGAAGGCCACGTTGGGTGCCGCGCGCCGGACCAGTGGGGCCAGCCGCTCCTGCATCGCCCGCCAGGCGCGGATGTCGCCGTCGCCCTCGGGCTCGTGGTGGAAGGCGACCCACACCGGGCCGTCCAGGTCGGCCAGCCGCGCACTCAGGTCGCGCGCCCAGGCGTCCCCGCGGCCCGCTGCCATCTGCTGCCAGGAGTGCGGCAGCTTGAAGCTGAGCCAGGGCAGCCGACCGGCTCGCAGGTCCTGCGCGGCGATGCGCACGGCACCGCTGACCTGCGACCCGGTGAAGTAGGTGCGACGCACGCCGAGGGGCCGGCCGGCTCGACGCTCGAGGTGGCCGGGCACGTCGTTGGCGCCGTGGGCCGCCCCGAGGTACGCGCCGCAGCTCGGCACTCCCCGGCGATCGGTGCGGCACGGCGCCGCCTGCGCGGTCTCCGGCGACCAGACCAGCCCGAGCGGGGCGATCGTGGCCAGGGCCACCACCGCGACCGCGCCGCGGCGCAGCCGGCGCAGGAGGCGCCCTCCGCGACGGCGGTGCGCAGGCGCAGGCCGCGAGAAGGGGCGGCGGGGGTGCGGGCGGCGGGGACGGTGGCTGGACGGGTCGAGCGGTGACGGCACGGCGGGGGCCTTCCGATCGGGGCCGAGCGGGAACGGGGACCGTAGCCCCGCGCCGGGCGTCGATGTCGGCGCGCCTACCCACTTCTGGGGAGCCCGACCGGAACCGGACAGGGGGCCGCGCTCAGATCCCCCGGCCGTGCCGGTTGGCCAGGTCCAGGACGCGGTCCGGGGACAGCAGGTGGAGCGCCACGGCCGTCGCCAGGTAGCCCCGCCGCTCGCCGGGCGCGATGCCCAGGGTCCGCACCGCGGCGCGCAGCCCGCCCGGGGCCCGCATGGCGGCCAGGGCGAAGGCCTGCTGCCCACGGATCCGGCCCAGGGCCCGGCGGTCCCGGGCGAAGGCCGGGTGCTTCGCGAGCAGGTGGTCCAGCGCCTCGACGATCACCGCCCAGTCCCGGGCGAACTGGGACCCACCCCAGCGCACGTCCACCAAGGGCGCGGGCACCACGGCGACGCCCCCGTGCTCGGCGGCGCGGAGCATCCAGTCGTAGTCCTCGCCGTAGCCGCCGGGGATGGACTCGTCGACCAGTCCGATGGGGCCGAGCAGCGCGTCGCGGCGCACCAGCACCGTCGAGGGGTGGGCGGCCATGACGCGGCGGCGCACGAGCACGGGCACGGTGAGCTCGTCCGCGGTCGGCACCCGCACCGTGCGGGTCCCCCGGAAGCCGATCTCGATCCCGGTGACCACGGTCGGCGCCGCACTGGTGCGCAGGGCCTCCACCTGGCGCCGGAGCTTGTCCGGGCGCCAGGTGTCGTCGTCGTCGCAGAAGGCCACCAGCGGGGCGTGCCCGGCCAGGACGCCGCAGTTGCGCGACCCCGCGAGGCCCGGCCGGCGGTCGTTGGCCATCACCACCACCGACCGGTCGGGGGTGGTGTCGGCCAGGGTCGGGTCGACGGGCTCCCGGTCGTGGACCACCACGGTGCGGATCCGGCCCGGGTAGCGCTGGGCCCCGATGGCCTCGAGCGTCCGGCGGACGAGCTCGGGGCGCGCGTGGGTGGCGACCACCACGTCCACGTCGGGGTGGTCGATGGGCGGTGGTGTGGTCATGGTCGTCTCCTGAGTGGTCGTCGGCGGATCAGGACGGAACCCAGCAGCAGCCCCAGCGCGGCGCCGGAGACGACCGGCACCCGGGCGGGAGGGCGGACGGCGAGCGCCGGGGACCGGCGCAGCACCCGCCCCGGCGATGCCGCTCCGGTGAGCAGCCGGTCGACCTGCTGGTCCAGGCGCGCGCGCAGGTCGCGCTGCGCCGGGTCGGTGGCGTCGAGCTCGCGACGCTGCTGGCGCAGGCGCGCGAGCAGGTCGTCCCGACGCTGGGACAAGAAGTCGTCACGGGCGACGAGGTAGGCCGCTGCCAGCGCCTCCGCGGACACCTCGGCCCCGGCCGCGTCCCCGGCCTCGACCCGCAGGTCCAGGACCTGCGAGCTGGGCGGCGCGGTGATGGCGGCACCGTCCCGGAGGTCCGCGGCCGGTCGGCCGGCCTCACGGGCGGCCACCAGCACGGTGTCCCGGGCGAGCAGCAGCGCCGCCTCGGTGTCGACCGTGACGTCCCGGGGCTGGGTGGTGTCCACCATGCCCGCCAGCACCGCGGTGGTCCCGCCGGTGTCGAGGTACACCGGGGCCGGGGTGGTCTCGATGGAGACGACCGCGCGCCACCGGGTTTCATCGGTCACGGCGTGCAGCAGGGCGCCCGCCCCGCCTCCGAGCAGCACCGGGACCAGCAGCACCGCGGCCAGCGAGCCGCGGTTCCACGGCTGCGGGACCGGCTGCGGGTCCGGCTGTGAGGCCCGCTGTGGGGCCCGCTGACGGGCCGCCAGGCCCAGCACGACCATGACCACCAGCAGCGGCATGCCCAGGGTGTCGTAGACCGGCAGCTGCAGGACGAAGAACCCGGTCACGAAGGTGGCCACCACCTCGACCCTCGTGCGGCACCGCACCGCCGCACCCAGCGCCGTGGCCAGGAAGCCGAGGAAGAGCACCAGCCCTGCCCAGCCCTGCGAGAACAGCACGAGCCACAGCTGTCCCTGCGTCCCCAGCGGTGGTACGCCGCAGGCCGGGCAGTCCGGCGTCGCGGCGCCCGTGATCGAGGCGAAGCTGCCCTGCACGTCCCGGGTGCTGCCGAACCCGAGCACGGGGGACCCCTGGGACACCGAGGAGACGGTCGCCTCGAGCAGCTGGCTGCGCCGGTCGTTGGAGTGCTGGTGCTCGAAGCGCTCGCTGACCAGCGTCCCCAGGGGACTGGCGACGAGGAGGACGGCGGTCACGACGGTCGCCACGACCAGCAGCGCCAGGGACCGGGCGTCCCGCCGGGACACGCCCAGCAGGAGGAGGCCCACCAGGCCCACGGCCAACGTGGCCCACAGACCACGGTTGAGCGAGAACGCCACCGGCACCAGGGCGACCACCACGAGCGACCCGGCGAGCACCCGGCTCCAGCGGCTCCTCCACCGCAGCGCGCACCAGGCCACGAGCGTGAGGGACAGGCAGCTCCCCCAGGTGTTGGTGTAGGGGAACGGCGCCTTCGGTCGCGGCTCGGGGCGCCCCAGGACCGTCTGGACGTCGGCGACCTGGACGTGCACGAGCGAGGCGACGAAGGGGTTGCCGCTCACGCTGCCGGGCAGGAGCGCCTCGAAGGGCGAGCGCAGCTCGAGCTCCGGGGCGAGCAGCCCGACCAGGCCACCGGCGACCGTGACGGCGAAGAGCACGCCGAGCGGCCGCAGGACGATCTCGTCGCTGACGGTGCGCCGGTCCAGGGTGGCCACCCAGAGCAGGACCACGCCGCACGTGAGGTACCACGCCAGTCGGAAACCGAAGACGAGCAGCCGCGAGCCGCCGCCGCCCGGCACGGCGCCCGGGGCATCGACCCCCAGCAGCAGCACGCCCAGGACCACCCAGACCAGGAAGAGCGCCCACCAGGTGGTGCCCGGCGGCAGCCGGACCCGGTCCCCCTCGTCCCCGGTCGACCGGGCCGCCAGCCTGCGGGCCACCTGGCGCGCCATGGGCACCGCCAGCAGGACGGGGACGAACGACGCGACACCCAGCAACCACCAGACCGGGAAGCCCCAGAGCAGCACCCGCAGCGGCCACGAGGCGCTCGGACCCCGTCGGAACCCCCGGGACGGGAGCACCGGCACAGCAGGGACGAGGAGGGCCACCCAACGAGCCAAGCCGGGTCCGGGCCCCGGCTCGTCACCACTATCGATGATCTTCGTGCCGCAGGATCTCCGCCGACCGACGGCACGCCTAGCGTCCGAGAGGACCGGTCCGCTGCCGGTCGGCGGCGGTCGGGGCCCACTCGCAGCCCCCTGCACCACGGCTCCGGCCGTCGCCTCCCACCTTCGTCCGAGGCAGGTAGTCCCATGCGCGCTCGTCCGGCACTCCTCGTCATCGCCGCCCTGGCCACGGCGGTCGCCACCTGGACGGCCACCCCGGTCGCCTCGGCCGACACCCCCGGTGGGGAGCTGGTCGCCGAGCGGCCCGCCCCGGGGACCCCCCACGTGCTCGACGGCCGGGTGTACTCCGTCGTCCAGGTCGGGGACACGATCGTGCTGGGTGGCTCCTTCACCCGGGCGCGCAACGACAGCGGGGACACTGCCGTGGTCACCCGCAACGGGCTGCTGGCCTTCAGCGCCAGCACCGGCAAGATCGATCCGGCCTTCCGCCCGAACCCGAACGGCACCGTGCGCACGGTGCTGCCGGCGCCGGACGGCAGCACCGTGTACGTCGGGGGCGCCTACACCTCGATCGCCGGCGCCTCGCGCCAGCGGCTGGCCCGGATCCGCGTCTCCGACGGCGGGTTGGTCACCGGGTTCAACCCCGGTGCGATCACCGGTCAGGTGCGCGACCTCGAGCTGGCCGACGGACGGTTGTGGGTGGGCGGTGCCTTCACCCACGTCGGTGGACGCGGCCAGACCGCGCTGACCACCGTCGACCCCACCACGGGCGCACCCCAGGGCTACATGTCGCTCCCGCTCGCGGGCTACCACAACGAGGGCGCGACGCAGGTCCTGCAGATGGACCTCGCCCCCGACGGCTCCCGCCTGGCGGCGGTGGGCAACTTCGACACCCTCGCCGGGGTGCGGAACCACCAGTTCCTGATGCTCGACCTCACCGGGCCGAGCGCGGCCCCGGGCCCCTGGCGGACCGACTTCTACACCGATCCCTGTGCCTCGGTCTTCGACTCCTACATGCGCGACGTGGACTTCTCCCCCGACGGCCGCTACCTCGTCGTGAGCACGACCGGGGCCTACGGCGGCCCTTCGACCGCCTGCGACACGGTGGCCAGGTTCGAGACCGCGTCGACCGGCGCCGACGTCCGCCCGTCCTGGATCGACCACACCGGCGGTGACACGACGTACGCCGTGGAGGCGACCGACGCCGCGGTGTACGTCGGTGGGCACCAGCGCTGGTGGAACAACCCCTTCGCCGGCGACCGGCCCGGCCCGGGAGCGGTCTCCCGGGAGGGCATCGCCGCCCTGGACCCGTCCAACGGCCTCCCGCTGGACTGGGACCCGACCCGCGACAAGGGCGTCGGGGTCTTCGACTACCTGCTCACCGCCCGTGGCCTGTGGGTCGCCTCCGACACCGACCGGATCGGCGACTACCAGTACCGCGGCAGGATCGCGCTGCTGCCGAGCGGTGGCTCCAGCTACCCCGCCGTGCGCACCCCCCGGCTGCCCGCCGACGTCTACCTCGGCGGCTCGGCGGGGACCAGCCCCGATCCCCGCGTCCTCTACCGGGTCAACGCCGGGGGCCCGTCCCTGGTGCCGGGCAGCGGCCCGGCGTGGGACGCCGACACCACGACCGACCCGTCGCCGTACCACTCCTCGGGTCAGAACTCGGCGGGGTACGGCGCGATCCCGGCCGTGACCCCCGCCGTGCCCGCGGGGACTCCCCGCGCCGTGTTCGCCACGGAGCTGTGGGACCCCTCGCCGGTCCCGGAGCAGGAGTGGGACTTCCCGGTGCCGGCAGGCACGCCGCTGGAGGTCCGCCTGTACTTCGCCAACCGCTACAGCGGCACGAGCCAGCCCGGGCAGCGCGTCTTCGACGTGGCGATCGACGGCACGACGGTCCTCGACGACTACGACATCGTGGTCGCGGCCGGTCATGACGTCGGCACCGTGGAGGAGTTCACGATCACCAGCGACGGCACCGTGGACATCGACCTGGCGCACGTGGTGGAGAACCCGCTCGTGAACGGCATCGAGATCCTGCGGACCGACCTCCCGGCACCCACCCCCACGACCGGCGGCCTGCAGCGGCGCTCCTTCGACGGGAGCACCGCCGGGGCGACCGGCACGGCACCGGCCGGCGGCATCGACTGGGACCGGGTCCGCGGCGCCTTCATGGTCGGCGAGACGCTCTACACCGCGACCGACGACGGCGCGCTGACGAGCCGGCGCTTCACCGGTACGACCTACGGTCCGGCGAGCCCGGTCGACACCGCCGACCGGATCGTCGCCCTCGCGGCCTGGCACGACGACGTGGCGGCCAGCACCGGCATGTTCCTGGACGGGGGCCGGCTCTACTTCACCCGGGCCGGCGACCCGCGGTTGTACTACCGCTACTTCACCCCGAGCAGCGGCGTGGTGGGTGCCCAGCGCCTGCAGGTCGCCACCGGCCTGGACCTCAGCGGCGCCCGTGGCATGTTCGTCACCGACTCCCACCTGTTCTGGGCCACGACCGACGGCGACCTGCACCGGGCCGCCTGGAGCCAGGGGGCGCAGTCCGGCGCTCCGGTCCCGGGCACCGAGCAGGTGGTCTCCGGGCCGGGCGTGGACGGCACCGACTGGGCGGCGCGCACGCTCTTCGTGGGCCCCGAGGGCTCGCCCGACCCGGTGACGCCGACCGCGTCCTTCTCCGAGTCGTGCACCGGTCAGACCTGCACCTTCGACGGGACCGCCTCCACCACGCCGGGCGGCACCCCCACCTACCTGTGGCAGTTCGGCGACGGGGCCAGCGGGTCCGGACCGACGCCGAGCCACCCGTACGCCGCAGCGGGCACGTACACCGTGACCCTCACGGTCACCTCCAGCGCCGGCGGCACCGCCAGCACCTCGCGCCAGGTGACGGTGCAGCCGCCGACCACCGGGGGGATCACCTTCGTGGCGGCCGACTCCTCGGCCGGCAACACCGACCGGCACCGGCTCACCGTGCCCGGCGCGGTCCGTCCCGGCGACACGCTGGTGGCCTACCTGACGCTGAACAACACCGCGGTCACGATCAGCGACCCCGCCGGGTGGACGGTCCTCGACTCGGTGGTCGGCACCGGCATCCAGGGCCGCAGCTGGACGCGCACCGCGACGGCCGCCGACGCGGGATCCACGCTCACCGTGCCGACCTCCGGCTACGCCAAGGACGTCTTCACCCTGGAGGCCTACCGGTCCTCGGGGGGTGAGAGCCGCGTGGTCGACCACGCGATCAGCGTGCAGTCGGGTTCCGCCACGCAGCACACGGCACCGGCGGTCACTGTGCCCCCGGGTGGTGGCTGGGTGTCGCGGCACTGGGTCGCCAAGCGCTCCGGAGCCGTCACCTGGACCGCACCCCCGCAGCTCGAGGTCCGCACCAGCGCCGCCGGCGCGGGAGGCGGGCGACTGACCGGGATCGGCGGCGACCTGGGGGCCGCGGTGGCACCCGGCGACCCGGGCGGCGACGTCGCCACCAGCGACCCTGCGGTCACCCGGACCCTGATGTTCTCCGTCGTGCATGCCACAGGGTGAGGAGCGTGCGATGCCACCGGTTCCCGGCCCCGACCGCGTGCGGGCCCTGGCCGCGCTCCTCCCGCTGGCCCTGCTGTCGGGGTGTGCAGCACCGGCCGGCGTCCCCGACCCGCTGGCCCGGAGCACGCAGGCGGAGGGCCTGACCCCGCACGACCCGGACGCCGTGACGGTGCTCGAGCTGCGCTTCGACGACTGGCCGGGGCCGGTCGGCAGCATCATGGCGACCACCGCGAGCACCGGCACCGCGCAGGTCGACGTCGCGGTGGTGACCGCGGCGGGCGGACGCGTCAGGCGCGGCCCGGGACTCACCGGGGACTCGGCGCGGCTCCCGGGCCTCGCCGCGGCAGCACCCCGCTCGGCCGGGCTCGTGGTCCGGGTCCCGCGCGGCGAGGCCGACCCGCTCTCGCCGGGGGACGCCGCGTTCACCGTCGGCGCCGACTTCCGCCTGGACAAGACCTCGGACGGTCTCAGCACCGACGACGGGGACAACCTGGTGCAGCGCGGGCTCTACGCCGACAGCGCTCAGTACAAGCTGCAGGTCGACCACGGGGTGGGCTCGTGCCGGGTCGCCGGGGAGGAGGGGGCCCTGGTCGCCCGGCTCGACGAGGCGGTGGACCGCCGACGCTGGTACCGGCTGACCTGCACGCGGAACCCCGCGGGCCTCACGCTGTCCCTGCGCCCCCTGGAGGGGCGGCGGGCCGAGACCGCGGTGGCGACAGCCGACGGTGTGACCGGCGCGGTCTCCTTCCCACGACGCACCCCCCTGACAGTGGGCACGAAGGTCGGTGACGACGGTGAGGTCACCGTGTCCTCCACCGATCAGTTCAACGGCTGGATCGACAACGTCGTGGTCGCGGTCTCGGACCCTCAGCCGTGACCACCGGCCCCGCCGGCCGCGGGCAGACCCCGGGCCTGCGCCCCCCGCGGGTGCGGCTGGTGCTGGTGTCGGACCAGCCCCTGGTCGGCGACGCCGTCCGCGTCGCGCTCGAGAGCCGGGACTTCCTCGTCCAGGCCATGCTCTGGCCCCGCTCGCGGCTGGATGCGGCGGCCCGCCGCCAGGTGATGGCCCACCGGCCGATGGCCGGCCTGGTCGTGGGGGACCTGGACGACCCGCGCCGTCGTACGCAGGCCGCCGGCCTCGTCTCGGCCCTGCCGATGCCCTGGCTGCTGCTGGTCAACGACCCCCAGGACGTCGCGTGGGGCGAGCTGGTCGCCGCGGGGCTGCAGGCCGTGGTCCCGACCACGATCCCGCTCGAGCAGCTCGTGCACACCCTGCACGCGCTGATGGCGCGGCGGCTCGTGATGAGCAGGGCCGACCGCGAGCGTCGGATCCGCGAGTGGCGGGCGGACGACGCCGCCCGGCTCGCCGAGGAGCAGCGGATGCGCCGTCTCTCCCCTCGCGAGCACTCGGTGCTGGCCCTGCTCTACGACGGGCTGACCGTCCGCGCCATCGCCGACCTCACGGGGGTCAGCGAGGGCACGGTGCGCAGCCAGGTGAAGGCGGTGCTGCGCAAGCTGGAGGTGAGCTCGCAGCTCGCGGCCGTCGCGGCCTACCGACGCTCGCTCCCCGTGGGGCGCGGCGGCCCGGTCGAGCGTCGGCCTCAGTAGGCACCGCGACCGGTCGCGACCGCCCGCAGGGTGCGCGCCAGGATCGCGGCGTCCAGGCCCAGCGACCAGTTGTCGACGTAGCGCAGGTCCAGCCGCACGGTGTCGGACCAGGAGAGGTCCGAGCGGCCCGAGACCTGCCACAACCCGGTGAGTCCGGGCTTGACCACCAGCCGGCGACGGGCGTCGCCGTCGTAGCCCGCCACCTCGTGGGGCAGCGGCGGCCGGGGCCCGACCAGTGCCATGTCGCCCAGGACCACGTTGACCAGCTGCGGCAGCTCGTCCAACGACGTACGCCGCAGCCAGCGGCCCAGGCGGGTCACGCGGGGGTCCGCACGGATCTTGAACAGCTCCCCGTCGGCCTCGTTGTCCTCGAGCAGCATCGCCAGCCGGTGGCTCGCGTCCGGCACCATGCTGCGCAGCTTGATCATCCGGAACACCCGACCGTGCCGGCCGACCCGCTCCTGGGTGAAGAAGGCCGGCCCGGGGGTGTCGAGGCGCACGAGCAGCGCCAGGCACACCAGGAGCGGGCTCGCGACCAGCAGCGCCGTCGCGGCCAGGGCCCGCTCGCCCACCTCCTTGACCACGCGGCGCGGCCCGACGAGGTCGGGGTGCCGGACGTGGAGCAGCCCGAGGTCGCCGTACTCGCGCAGGTGACCGCGCCCCCGCGTCACGTCGACCAGCCCGGGACTGAGCAGGAGGTGGACCCCTTCCTGCTCGAGGGTCCACCCGAGCCGCCGTAGCCGAGGGGCGTCGAGGTGCCGGCAGGGCAGCACGACGACACCGTCGGCATCGAGGCGTCGGGCCAGCTCGGGCAGGCGCTCGAACCCCACGTCGGTCGGCACCGGCAGCCCACGGTCGCCGCGGGCACCTGCCACGCAGGCGCCCACCACCTGCACGCGAGGGTCCCGCTCCAGGGCGTGCATCGTCCGGCGTACGCCGTCGTGGTGGCCGGCCACCACGAGCCTGGCGGGGTGGCGTCGTGCCGGCAGGCGCAGCAGCACCGCGCTGGCCGCGCACCAGGCCGCCATCCCCAGCAGGACGGGGGCGTTCACCCGGGCGCCGAGCAGCGCGGCCGGCAGCAGCGGGAGACCGACCAGCGCCAGGCCCGCCTGCGGCACGGCGTGCCGCACCGCGGGCAGGGCCATCGACACCCGGTCGTAGGCCCGGAACCAGGCCAGGAGCAGCGTCCAGCCCACGGCGATCGCCACCGCGGCCACCGGCCACGGCCCCAGCGGGGTCTGCCCGAGGCCGACCCCGCCGGCCACGGCACCCGCCAGGCCGTCGCCCCAGGGCAGCAGGCGGTCCGGTCTCAGCCGGGGCGTGGCGGGGACCGTCCCGGCCGAGGTGGGCCGGGCGATCTCGCCGAGCAGCGTCGCCACGGGTCAACGCGGCCTGACGAGCTCGTCCATCAGCTGACCGAAGCGGGCGACCGCGCCGGCCCCTGCCTCTGACCCCGCGCCGCCGGCGCCGGCCATGGCCGGCCGGGCGCCGGCGGCGTCCACGGGGCGACGGAGGCGGCGACGCAGCCCCACCGCGAGCTCCTCGACCGAACCCACCGCCTGCACGAGGCCGGCCTCGGCGGCGCGTCGGGCGAAGCGTTGCTGGTGGTCGTCCACGTGCTCCCCGAGCCGAGGGTCGCGCGGCACCACCAGCGGCAGGTGGCCCAGGGCACGCGCCTCCATGATCAGCCCCGGTCCCCCGTGCGTGACCACGGCGGCGGCCCGGGAGAGCAGGTCCTCGAGCTCGTGGATCCCGAGCAGCTCGACGGCCCGCACCGCCGGGGGGAACGGACCCACCACCGGGGTCGCCCCGTGCTGGAGGGTCCAGGAGGCGCCCTCCAGGCCGTGCCGGACGGGCCGCGTGGCCAGGTCGTGGACCCACCCCACGAGCCGGCTGAAGTCGTGGTGGTCGGTGCCGACCAGGACGGCCACCAGCGGGCCGGTCACCAGACACCGCCGAGCAGCACGCTGCCGCGGACCAGGCTCTGCTGCTCGGGCCACTGGACCAGGAAGAGATCGGTCGCGGGCCGGCAGAGGCGGCCGGTCAGGGTGCGGGTCTCGATCCGGTCGAAGACCTCGAGGTAGACCGAGGCGGCGCCGAAGGGGCGGTGCAACCAGACGAACGGGACCGCGACCGCCGCCCCGGTGGTGACCACCACGTCGGGCCGCTCGCGGGCCATGGTGCGGACCGCCAGTCCGGTGTTGAGCACGAGGTTCTTCACGTTGCGGGTGGTGGGGTGGTGGGCCCAGCTGACCGACTCCCCGTCGAGCTTGCTGACGGCGTCGGCGGTGTCGAAGGTGACCCAGTGCCGTTGGTGCTGGGACCACCACGGCCGCAGGGCCATGAGCTGGGCCAGGTGGCCGCCCGACGAGCACACGAGCAGGACCTTCATGTCGCCTCCTCGACCGGCTCGACCCGGGTCCGCCCCGGACGTGCACCGGCCTCGTGGCCAACCTAGGAACGCCGGGGGCCGCCTACATCGCCAGAAGTGGGTACCTGCCGCCGCGACCGCGGCGAGCGGCTAGGAACGCCAGCGCGCGCGGTGCGCCATGCCGACGGCGGCGAGCTGCGAGGAGACCTCGAGCTTGGAGAGCACCGCCTTGACCTGGGTGCGGACGGTGGCCTCCGAGACCACCGCCTCGTGGGCGATCTCACGCACCGTCCTGCCGTCCATCAGTCGCTCGAGGACCTGGGCCTCCCTGGCCGTCAGCCGCTCGAGCCGGTCCCGGACGACCTGGAGCTCCTGCTTCTCCTGGTGGAAGAGCAGGAGCAGTCGTTCGCGCTCCTCGCGGGACAGCACCGCACGCCCCTCACCGGTCAGCCGGATGGCGGCGAGGATGCTGTTGAGGGGCGCGGTCTTCTCCAGCACGCCCCTGGCGCCGTAGCGCAGGCACTCGCCCCAGCGGGCGAGGTCCCCGCACCCGGTGACCACGATGACGCCGCACCCGGCGCGGGCCAGGGGTTGGACCAACCTGGAGCCCGACCCCGCGGTCCCCAGGTCGAGGTCGAGGAGGACCACCCGGGGGCGCACCCTCAGCACGGACGTGAGCAGCCCCCCGGCCGGCGCCCCGCAGGTGGGGACCAGCACCCGGTGCACCTCGTGGCCCTCCATGCCCAGGGCGAGCTCCAGGGACTCGGCGAAGAGGCGGTGGTCCTCGACGATCGCGACCCGGGTCATACCTCGAGTGCGCGGCATGCCTCACCCCTGACGTCGACCCGCAGCTCGAAGTCCCCGCCGCCGCCGGGCAGCGGTGCGCCCAGCGCCAGCCTGCCACCGATCTCCTCCGAGAGGCGGCGGGCCAGCGCGAGGCCGGTGCCGGTCCCGGAGGACGTCGGGCCGCGGGTGCCGCGTTCGAAGATCCGGTCCCCGAGCTCGGGGGGTACGCCGGCCCCGCGGTCGCGCACCCGGACCGTGGCGACCGAGCCGGTGCGGCCGACGACCACCTCGACCGGGCTGCCGGGGGCGTGGGCCGCTGCGTTCTCCAGCAGCACGTGCAGGATCTCCCGCACCTGGCCCGGCACCTGCACGTCGGTCCCCGACCACCGGTGCTGCACCCTGACCCCTCTCAGGCGGGCGGCACCGACGCACTCCTCGACGACCTCGCGCAGCGAGAAGGTGGTCCGCCCGGGCCCGAGGCCCGCCGGTCGCAGCAGCCGCTGGAGGCGGTCGAGCTCACGGTCGTGCAGACTGCGCAACCGTGCCAGCGTCGCCTGGTCGTGACGCGACTCGGCGGAGCGGATGAGCTGCTCGCTGAGGACCACGCCCGCGCAGGTCTCCCTCAGCTCGTGGAGACGGTCCTCGTCGTGCTGCAGCGCTCGAGCGGAGCGATGGGCGACGACCTCCAGCTCGGCCAGGTCGGCGTCGGCCCGACGGCACGCGCGACGCAGCCGGACCAGGGTGAGCGCCAGCGCCGGGAGCACCACGGTCGCCAGGCAGACCGCGATCAGCACCTCCCCCCGCCACTCCGCGCGGGTCAGCAGGCTGACCGCGGCGACGGCGACCATCGACCAGGTCACCACGGCGGCCGTCAGCAGGTAGGTGTCGGCGCGGGAAGCGCCCTGAGAGATGTCCGTGTCCATCGCGCCCTCCAGTTTCTTTACCCATGAGGGCACGAGCGCGTGAAACCACGGTCAACCGAGCGTCAAACCAGGCGTGCCGCGACGCGGTGACGTCGCAGGGGTCACCCGTCGGCGAGCAGCTCCCGGGGACCCAGACGCCGCTCCAGGACGGCACTGGTCACGGCGCCGAGGGGGGTGCCCGTCCGGCGGCTGTAGCCGGCGAGCAGGTCGAAGGCGCGGCCGACGTCGGTGTCCACCAGCTCGGCCACCATGCCCTTGGCCTGCTCCACCTCGACGCGCAGGCGCAGGGCCCGCTGGAGCTGCTGGGCCATCAGCTCCCGTTGCCGGGGCGTGCGCTCCTGGATCAGGCCGATCGTGGCCACGCCGGCCATCGCCTCCATCACCGCCACGGTGTCGACGTCGAGCCGGGACTCCTCGACGTCGAAGCCGCTCAGAGCGCCGAGCACCCGCTCCCGCAGGCGCATGGGCACGACGTGGGTGGTGCGGAACCCGTGGAGCTGGGCGGCCTGGGTGAAGCGGGGCCAGCGCTCGAGGGACTCCTCGGCACCGAGGTTGACCATGGACACCCCGTGGCCGGCCACCTCGAGGCACGGCCCCTCGTCGATCGCCAGGGTGAACAGCTCGAGCTCGCGCGCGCCGTGCGTGGTGGACGCGACCAGCTGCAGGCGGTCCCGGTGGTCGAGCAGGATCAGCCCCGCCGCGGTCACCCCCGTGATCTCCGCCGTCCGGTCCACCAGCCGCTGCAGGAAGTCCAGGACGTCGAAGTCGTCGCCCAGGGTGTCGGCGAGCTCCAGGAACGTCCTGGCCAGGAGCTGTTCGCGGGTCATTCCCCCACCTTTCCACGCCGGGCCGAGCCGGCGGTCGTCCTCATGGGAACCTCAGGTGCCGGGACACGACGGCGCGCGCGACCTCCGGCAGGGAGCGGCCCGAGGCGAAGGCCCGGGCGCGCAGGAGCAGCAGGGCCTCGGTCAGCGTGACGTCCGCCTGGACCGCGACCATCCCCGTGGCCTGGTGCACCTCCGGGGCGCCCTGGAAGGCGGCGTCGAGGAAGGCGTCGTCCTCGAGCAGGTGCTCGGAGAGCCAGGAGACGTCGGGGGCGGAGGTCCCCGCGGCAGCAGGGTCGCGGCCCTCCTCGTGCAGGTGCAGCAGCACCAGCACCGAGGTCTCGGCGTAGGCCACCGCCCAGGTCAGCTCGGTCCCCGTCAGGGTGCCCGGCCGGTCGAGGTAGAGGTCGAGCGCCCCCAGCCGGATGCCCCCCACCCGCAGCGGCAGGGCCAGCACGGCTCGCACCCCGGCCTCCTGCACGGCCCGGGAGTACAGCGGCCAGCGTTCCCGATCGTCCACCGGGTCGGTGAGGTGGACGATCGCGCCGGTGCGGTGCGCGTCGAGGCAGGGACCCTCACCCAGGTCGAGCTGCTTGCGCTCCAGGGCGACGGCGGCGTCGTCGGAGCCCGCCACCAGGTCGAGCTCGAGCTCGTCCTGGCCCAGGCACAGCGCCGCTCCTCCGACGCTCCCGAGCCGGCGTACGGCGTCGCGGCACACCAGCTCGGGCAGACCGAGGTCGCGGCGGGGGTCGTCGAGGAGGGCGATCAGGATGTCGGACATCTCGCTCACGGCACCACGTCGTCACGGGCGGTCTCGGCACCCTCCGCCTCGAGGACGAGGCGCTCGGCGAGCACGCTCACCTTGCTGTGCTGCTCCATCGAGACCCTCCGGAGGTAGGCCAGGGCCTGCTCGGAGCTCAGCCCGAGGCGCTGCATCAAGATGCCCTGGGCCTGACCGATCAGGGTGCGGGTGCGCAGCGCGACCTCGAGGTTCTCGGCCCGGTCCAGCTGACGCAGGCCCAGCCCGGCGACGTGCAGCACCCGGTCCACCTGGGGGCTGCGAGCCGCCGTGAGCCCCGCCGGGACCGGGGAGAACAGGTCGAGCGTGACCGGGCGCCGCCTCACGTGCGGCAACCCGAGGACGAGGACGGCCCGCAGGCCGGTCCGTGCCACGCCGGCGCTCCAGGCGTAGCGACGATCGGCCCGCACGTCGGGCACCGAGAAGGCGGCACCGGGCTCGGGGAGCGGGAACCCGCAGGCACCCCCGCCGGTCCCGCCACCCAGGGCCCGCGCCAGGCTGCCCAGCAGCTCGTCGAGCTGGTCACGGTCGTTGACGGCCAGCCACTGCGGGCCCGCGGCCGTGTGCAGGGTCAGGGCGGTGAGGCTGCTGGAGAACACGTCCTCGGCGAAGCGGACCAGGGCGTCGGCGGCTCGCGACAGGACCGGGGCGTCGTCCAGGTCCGCCAGGAGCCTGGTCACCGCGCCGTCGACCGACGTGACCATGTGTTGCCTCCCGACTGCGGCCGCAGGGGCCGATCGTCCATGCTCCCACACCCGGGCGCCGTGGGCGGCTCGCCGCCGCGCCTCACCCCCACGGGTGGGTCTGGTCGCCACCCGTGGTCGCGTGACCCCTCAGTCGACGAGGACCACGTGGAGGACCCGCGGGCCGTGGACGCCCTCGACCCTGGTGAGCTCGATGTCGCTGGTGGCACTGGGTCCGGAGACCCAGGTGAGCGGCCGCCCGCTCGCCACCGATGCCGCGAGCCTGGCCATCGCGTCCGGGACGTCGGGGACGACCTGGTCGGCGCGCACCACGCACACGTGCCGGTCGGGCACGAGGGTGAGCGCCCGCCGGCCCTGGCCGGGGCCGTGGTCGAGCACGATCGTGCCGGTCTCGGCGATGCCGACGCAGGCAGTGGTGAGCACGGCGTCGACGGTGTCGAGCTCCGCCGCGGAGAGCTCCTCGTCGACGACCGGGTGGGGGACCGCGGCTCGCAGGGCGCCATCGAGTCCGGAGGGTACGACGACCCGTTCCGTCGCGGCGAACAGGCTCACCAGGTGCCGGGCCAGGTCTGCGGGCGCGACCCGGTCGACGACGGCTCGGTAGTCGGCGACGCGCTCGGCGAACAGGTCGACCACCTGCGCCTGGCTGCGGGGCGGGTCGTGGACCGCCCGCGGCGCGACGACCGGCTCCGGGGTGGGCTCGACGCCTGCCAGGGCCGACCGGACCCGCCCGAGGATCTCGTCCCTGGCCGACCTGTGGGCGTTCATCAGGACTCCTCCGGGACGTCATACGGACGGGACGTCCCCTGCTGCTGGTCGTATGACGTCCCACGCTCCGACCGGCCGCCGTCGGTGCGGTCCCACCAGGCGCGGAACGACTCCGCGGGCGGGGCGGGGAGGTCGCGCGCGCCGGTCCAGGCCGCGGCCGGCCCCGGGAGCCGGCCGGTGGCCGGGCGACCGCCGGGCAGCGTCGTACGGGAGAGGCGGGCCAGGACGCGGCCCGAGAGACCCGATGCCTTCTCGACCAGACCGAGCCGCGAGGCGTCGGCGAAGGCCCATCCGGCCGCCTTCATCGCCACCGCCTCCGCCTTGGGGGGCCGGTCGCCGCGGTGGCCGTCGACGACCTTCGAGCGCAGGTGCACCAGCACCTCGGGGATGTCGATGCGCACCGGGCAGGCCTCGAAGCAGGCACCGCAGAGGGTGGAGGCGTAGGGCAGGGAGTCGGTCTGCTCGTCCACCCCGGTGCCGGTGAGCAGCGGGTTGAGGATGGCGCCGATCGGGCCGGGGTAGACCGAGCCGTAGGCGTGGCCGCCGGTGCGCTCGTAGACCGGGCAGACGTTCAGGCACGCCGAGCAGCGGATGCAGCGCAGCGCCTGGCGGCCCGTCTCGTCGGCCAGCGCGCGGGTGCGGCCGTTGTCGAGCAGCACCACGTGCACCTCCTGCGGACCGTCGGCGGTGCCGTCGGGCGCGGACGGCCCGGTCCACATCGAGGTGTAGGGGTTCATCCGCTCACCGGTCGAGGAGCGCGGCAGCAGCCGCATCAGCGGGTCGAGCTCGACGAAGGTCGGCACGACCTTCTCGATGCCGACGACACTGACCAGCACCTCCGGCAGCGTCAGGCACATCCGGCCGTTGCCCTCGGACTCGACGACGACCAGCGTGCCGGTCTCGGCGACGGCGAAGTTCGCACCCGAGACGCCGACCTTCGCCCGGAGGAACTTCTCGCGCAGGTGCTCGCGTGCGGCGGCGGCCAGCACCTCCGGCTCGTCGGTCAGGTCGGCCGGCGCGGGGCGCCCCACCGCGGCCATCCGGCGCAGGAAGATCTCGCGGATCTCTGCGCGGTTGCGGTGGATCGCGGGCACCAGGATGTGGGAGGGCAGGTCCTCGCCCAGCTGGACGATGAGCTCGGCGAGGTCGGTCTCCCAGGCGGCGATCCCTGCGCGCTCGAGGTGCTCGTTGAGCTCGATCTCGGCGGTGGCCATCGACTTGACCTTCACCACCTCGTCGACGCCGTGCGAGCGCGCCACGGACGCCACGACCCGGCAGGCCTCCTCGGCGTCGCGGGCCCAGTGGACGGTCGCACCGGCCGCGGTCAGCGAGGCCTCCAGCTGCTCGAGATGGGTGGCCAGGTCGTCCAGCGCGCGCTGCTTGACCGCAGCGCCGGCCAGGCGCAGCGGCTCCCACAGGTCCCCCTGCTCCTCGACCAGCCGCAGCCGCTTGTCCCGGATCACCCCCGTCGCGTGGGTGAGGTTGTGGCGCAGCTGGGTGTCGCCGAGCGCCTCGCGCGCGGCGGTCGGGAAGGGCGGCATCCCCACGAACGTGCGGCTCATCGGTCCCCCTCCCCCGACTGCTCCGTCGCGGCCAGGACCTCGGCGAGGTGCACCGTGCGCACCCCCGAGCGCTCCCGCGAGAGCAGGCCGCCGACGTGCATCAGGCACGAGGAGTCCCCGGCGACCAGCACCTCGGCACCGGTCGAGCGGACGTGGCGGGCCTTGTCGGCGCCCATCGCGACCGAGGTGTCGGCGTTCTTCATCGCGAAGGTGCCGCCGAAGCCGCAGCACTGCTCGGCGGCCGGGAGCTCGTGCAGCCGCAGCCCGCGCACCTCGCGCAGCAGCCGCAGCGGCCGGTCACCGACCCCGAGCATCCGCAGGCTGTGGCAGGTCGGGTGGTAGGTCACGGTGTGCGGGAAGTAGGCCCCCACGTCGGTCACGCCGAGCACGTCGACGAGGAACTCCGTCAGCTCGTACGTCGGAGCAGCAGCGGCCACGGCCGAGGCGAGCCCCGGGTCCGACCCGGTCTCGCCCGCGCGCCGACCGACGATGGCGTGCTGGTGCCGCGCGGACCCGGCGCACGACCCCGAGGGCGTCACCACGGCGTCGTACCCCGCGAACGCGTCGACGTAGGTCCGCACCGCACCGACCGCCTCGTCGAGGTAGCCGGTGTTGACCATCGGCTGCCCGCAGCAGGTCTGCGCGCGCGGGAAGTCGACCTCGCAGCCCAGCCGGCGCAGCAGCCGCACCACGGCCTTCCCCACCTCGGGGAACATCGCGTCGTTGACGCAGGTAACACTCAGGGCGACGCGCACGTGACCAGCCTCTCACACGATTGAATCGTTACAGACGAGTCCTCAGACCCGCGTCTCGACGTAGGGCACCAGCCGGACGGGGCCGACCAGCCCGTAGGCCTGCCGGGACGCCACCCCGTAGACGTCGGGCGTCACCGTGCGCAGCCGGTTGAGCAGGGTGCTGGCGACCTCGACCTCGATCTCGTTGCGTCCCGCGCGCAGCCACGCCCCGACGTCGACGGTGGTCACCAGCGGGTCGCACGGGCCCACATCGTGGCCGTTGACCCGGACGCGGAAGGTGTCGTTGACCTCGCCGAGCTCGAGCAGGGCGCCGTCCTCCGTGCGCCAGTCGCGGCCGAGATCGACCTGGGTGCGGTAGCGACCGATCCCGGAGACGTCCTCGAACCCCGGGACCTCCGACCAGGACACGAGCTGCTCGAGGCGCACCCGGCGCACGGGCTTGACCGTCTCGGTCGCGGAGGCACCCGGCTGCCAGTCCTCCACCTCGACATCCCACCCCGTCAGGGCGAGCGGCTCGCGCACCCGGGACACGCGTGAGGTCACGGTGCGGCCGTCGAGCAGCGTGGTCGTCACCGTGCCGGCCGTGGCCGTGCGTGCCACGACGTGGCGGGCCTCGACCCGCACGCTGTCGGCGGTGGTCGACGTGGCGCCGACCGGCCTGGCACCGTGGGGCGGCACGAGCGCGACCAGGGTGCTCTGGCCAGGTCGGAGGTCGACCCGCACGCGCACCCGGTCGCCGTCGCGCTCCCAGAGCCCGACCGGCGCCACGGCACCAGTCCAGGCGTCGAGGAGCAGCGGCACGGCGTCCCGGCTGGCGGAGGTGAGCCACACGTCCTGCGTGACTCTCTGCAGCCGCCGGTTCTCCGCGTGCTTGGCGTTGGCCAGGTAGTACAGGTCGACGTCGCCGAGGACCCGCCGCACGTGCATCACCGTCGAGTCCTGGTGCACCACGTCGCGCTCGACGCCGAGCTGGGCCAGCGCCTCGCCCACCTGCGCCTCCGCGACGGTGCGCGTGGTGGGCCGGCCGGCGACCTCAGCGAGCAGGGCGCGGACCTCGGCCGCTTCGGCGTCCGTGGCGATCCCGGTCGGGTTGACCTGGGACCAGTCGCCGATGAGCACCACCGGCAGGCCGGCGCGCGCGAAGTCGGCGAGGCGGCGCGCCGTGGCCAGGTCGAGGGTCACCTCCTGGCTGCGCAGCTTGTCCGGGCCCAGCACCAGCGCCTTGTACGCCGGCCCGTCGGGCGCCAGCACGCCGTCGCGCACGGTGACACCGGGAAGGTCGAGCAGCGAGCCGGTCGCGAAGGAGTGCGACCAGCCGAGCTTGGTGCCGTTGTTGGTGATCCAGTGCGGACCGATGCCCGTCGACGCCCAGCCCTTCTGCCGCAGGAAGACCATGTCGTACTTCGGGGCGCCGGTCTGCAGCACCATCTGGGTGCGGGAGAGGTAGCCGGCCACGTCGGGCATGTGCTGCCACTGGGGGGTCCGCGGTCCCCACGCCTCGCCGTACCCGACCGCTCCGTTGTAGTACGGCGAGAAGGCCGCGAAGCCCGGCCAGGACACGTCCGGCGCCTCGGCGTAGGCGAACCCGTGGAGCATGGCCTGGTTCACGCCCGCCGCGAAGATGCTGTTGAGCGTCTGCAGGGCGCGGTCCCAGGTGGTGCTGTACGCCGCCCCGAAGTAGCACGCGGCCTCGCACGACAAGATCGTGCGACCGCCGAGGTCGCGGCCGCCGGCCATGACGCGGTAGTCGTCGAGGTTCTTGAAGCCCAGCGACTCGGTCTCGGGCACGTCGAGGAGCGCCGAGTGCTCCACGGTGTCGGTCTCCAGGCCGTAGGGCTGGACCCGCAGGCCCATGCCCAGCGACCGCGCGAAGCCCTGCAGCGGCAGGAGGTGGTGGTCTCGGTAGAGATCGGACAGCACCTGGTTGAAGTCGTCGCGGACCCGGTTGGTCTCGGGGCCGCCGAAGGTGAACTGGTACTTCTCGTCCAGCTCGACGACCAGCGGAAGCCACGGCAGCAGGTCGTAGCCGGCGCGGGTACGGAACTCCTGGGGCAGCCGTGGGGTCCAGATGGTCACGTGGGTCTCGATCTCGAGGGAGTCCTCGAACAGGTAGCCTCCCGCGGCACCGAGCAGGCGGCGCATCTCGGTGTCGAGGATCCGCTCGCGCCACAGGTCGCTGACCGCCCGGGCCCCGGCGGACGAGAAGTGGTCGACGACGTAGGAGCGCGGGTCGGTGTGCGGGCCGGCCTCCGGCTCCTGGGCCGAGCCGCGGACCCAGTAGGACAGCACCAGCCAGGTGCCTCCGTCCGGGGCCGTCCAGCGCAGTCGGCCGTCGCGGACCTCACCGGTGAGGTCGACGTAGGAGTCCTGCTCGATTCGCGTGCCGTTGCGGTCGGTCGCGCCAGCGCGGAACGCCTGCACGGCGAGCAGGTCCTGGCGGCTGACCGTGGTCGCAGCAGCCTCCAGCGGTGCGGGCACGACGTCGTCATACGTCGCCCCACCGGCGACCTCGACCCGGCCGTGCGCCAGCTCGGTGCACGCGGCCTCGTCGTCGGGGGTGATGGTCGGGACGGCGGCGGGCCAGGACGGACCGACGGTGATGTCGATGCGCACCCCACGTTCGGCGCCGCGCCTCAGGGCGGCCTTGACGCCGGCGACCCAGGCGGGCGTGCCCCACCCGTGGGTGGCCAGGTCGAAGGAGATGCCTCGGGCGCGCAGGCTGTGGGTGACATCGGCGACCTCGAGTACGCCGAACCCGGCGTCGGCGACCTGGTCGACCTCGCGGGCGACCTCGTCCGGGTCGACCCGACCGTGCGGCCACCACCAACGGAAGCCCGCGGCGGAGTCCAGCCCCGGGCGGGCGAAGGCCCGTCCCAGGTCGGACGGCAGACCCTGCGTCCCGGGCACGGTCGAGGGCGAGGCGGTCGCGGCCTGACCCAGCACGCCGACGGCGGCGGCGACACCGGCGGTCGCGGCCGTGGCCCCCAGCAGGCGGCGGCGGGTGACGGCGGCGGGGGTCGTGGGGGTCGACGTCTGGGACGACACGGCGGGGGTGTGGTCATTCACGGAAGCTCCTGGGGATGGGATGCGAGGGGACCACGGGCAGCACCGGAGCACGGGGGTGCCGGTCGACCCGAA
Organism: Nocardioides marinus; assembly: GCF_013408145.1. Taxonomy (NCBI): domain Bacteria; kingdom Bacillati; phylum Actinomycetota; class Actinomycetes; order Propionibacteriales; family Nocardioidaceae; genus Nocardioides; species Nocardioides marinus. The sequence goes on along the minus strand of NZ_JACBZI010000001.1, from coordinate 3,972,380 downwards.
AGGGCGACGGACGACGCCCTGAAACGATTCATGACCGTAGGCTCCGAATGTGACGACCGCAACAGCGTGACCGGATCCGGTCACCCGTGCACCCGCAGCGCGGCTGGGACCGGGCACGGTCAGATGACACCGGCGCGGACGCCGGCGACGACCGCCTCGATGGTCGAACCGACCCCGAGCCCGTCGGCCACGGCCCGCAGCCGTCGCCGCACGGTGCGCTCCGAGAGACCGAGTCGGCGGGCGATGCCGTCGTTGGTGTGGCCTGCCGCCGCCAGCGCGAGGATCCGCTGGTCGACCTCGTCGAGGTCGACCAGAGGTCGAGGTACCGGGTCCCCCACCTCAGCCGCGTCCGCCGCGGGCACCGCCTGAGGCCGCGCCCTGCCCCAGCACCCGGCGTTCCGCCGCGTGCCAGTCGGCGCCGCCGCGCGCGGCGGGCGTGGGCTCGAAGCGGTGCAGCTCGTGGGTACGCCGGATCAGCGACCGCATCGCGGCCAGGTCGGCCAGCTCGGTGCTCCCCTGCTCCTGCAGCAGCGCGCGGGCCTGGACCAGCACGTTGCCCAGCGCGGCGGCCTCCGAGGGCCCGGCGAGCACGGGGAGACCGGTGGCGTCGGCGGTGAGCTGGCACAGCAGGTGGTTCTGCGAGCCGCCACCCACGACGTGCACGACGTCCACCTCGCGGCCGGCGAGCTCCAGCGCGGTGCGCAGGTGCCGGCGGTAGGCCAGAGCGAGGGAGTCCAGCACGCAGCGGGTGACCTCGACCGGCGTGGTCGGCACCGGCTCGCCGGCCTCGGCGGCCAGCTCGCGGATGCGCGAGGGCATGTCGCCCGGCGGGAGGAGGCGGGGGTCGTTGATGTCGACGACGGTCCGCAGCGCGGGTGCGTCCTCGGCCGCGGCGAGCAGCGCGACCAGGCCGGTGCCCTCGACCCGCTGGTCGGCCCAGGTGCGCAGGCACTCCGAGAGGACCCACAGCCCCATGACGTTCTTGAGGAAGCGCACGGTGCCGTCGACGCCGCCCTCGTTGGTGAAGTCCGCGCGGCGGGCGGCCTCGGTGAGCACGGGGGCGTCGAGCTCGAGACCGACCAGCGACCAGGTGCCCGAGGAGATGTAGGCGAAGCGGTCGGTGTCGGCCGGCACGCCCACGACCGCGGAGGCGGTGTCGTGGGAGCCGACCGCGACGACCGGCACCCGCTTCGGGATGCCCGCGTGACGACCGACCTCGGAGAGCACGGGGCCGATGATCGACCCCGGCTCGCGCAGCGGCGGCAGGATCGACCACGGCAGCCCGAGCTCGCCCATCAGGTCGCGCGCCCAGTCACCGGTGGTGAGGTCGTAGAGCGCGGTGGTCGAGGCGTTGGTGCGCTCCACCCCGATGGTGCCGGTCAGCCAGTAGGCCAGCAGGTCCGGGAGCAGCAGCAGGTGCTCGGCGGACTCCAGCGCGGCGGTCCCCTGCGCCGCCACCAGCTGGTAGAGCGTGGAGAACGGCAGGTCCTGCAGCCCGGTCGTCGCGTAGAGCCGCGCCGGGTCGACGGTCGCGGCGACCTTGGCCGCCACACCGTCGGTGCGGGCGTCGCGGTGGGAGTAGGGATTGCCCAGCAGGGTCCCGTCACGGTCGAGCAGGCCGTAGTCGATGGCCCAGGAGTCGATGCCGATGCCGTGCAGCGGTCCGGTCTCGGCGACCCGGCGGATGCCGGTCAGCACCTCGCGGTGGATGCCGAGCACGTCCCAGAACAGGCCGTCGCGCACGCGCACACCGCCGTTGGGGAAGCGGTGCACCTCCTCCAGGTGCAGCGAGCGGGCGCTGACCGTGCCGGCCATGATCCGGCCGCTGGTCGCGCCCAGGTCGACCGCGGCGACGCGCAGCGCCGAGCCCGACGACCCGGCGCGACCAGCCCCGGTCATCGCAGGAAGGCCGCGGCCACGCCGGCGTCGACGGGGACGTGCAGGCCGGTGGTGTGGGTCATCTCCGGCCCGCAGAGCACGAAGACGGCGTTGGCGATGTGGGAGGGCAGCACCTCGCGCTTGAGGATCGTGCGCTGGGCGTAGAACTTGCCCAGGTCCTTCTCCTCCACCCCGTAGACCGCCGCGCGGTTGGCGCCCCACCCGCCGGCGAAGATGCCGGACCCGGCGACGACGCCGTCGGGGTTCACGCCGTTGACCTTGATGCCGTGCTCGCCCAGCTCGGCGGCCAGCAGCCGCACCTGGTGGGCCTGGTCGGCCTTGGCTGCGCCGTACGCGACGTTGTTGGGGCCGGCGAAGATCGAGTTCTTGGACGAGATGTAGACGATGTCGCCGCCCATCTCCTGGGCGATCATCGCCTTCGCGGCGGCCTGGGAGACCAGGAAGGAGCCCTTGGCCATCACGTCGTGCTGGAGGTCCCAGTCCTTCTCTGTGGTCTCCAGCAGCGAGCGCGACAGCGACAGGCCGGCGTTGTTGACGACCAGGTCCACGCCACCGAAGGCCAGCACCGTCGCGTCGAGCATCGCCTGCACCGCGGCGGCATCGGAGACGTCGACCTGCACGCCCACGGCCACGTCGGCACCCTTGCCCCCGGCGATCTCCTCGGCCGCGGCCTGCGCCTTGGCCAGGTCCAGGTCGGCGATGACGACGCAGGCCCCCTCGGCGGCCAGCTTCTCGGCGGTGGCTCGGCCGATGCCCGAGGCGGCGCCGGTGACCAGTGCCACGCGGGTCGCGAGCGGCTTGGGCTGCGGCATCCGCTGGAGCTTGGCCTCCTCCAGCGCCCAGTACTCGATGCGGAACTTCTCGCTCTCGTCGATCGGGGCGTACGTCGAGAGCCCCTCGGCCCCGCGCATCACGTTGATCGCGTTGACGTAGAACTCACCGGCCACGCGGGCGGTCTGCTTGTCCTTGCCGAAGCTGAACATGCCGACGCCCGGCACCAGCACGATGAGCGGGTCCTTGCCGCGGATCGCGGGCCACTCCCCGCCCAGCGCGGCGGCGTTGCGGTCGTAGTAGGCCTGGTAGTCCTCGCGGTAGGACACCGCCAGCTCCTGCAGCCGGGCGATCGACTCCTCGACCGACGCGGTCGCGGGCAGGTCGAGGACCAGCGGCTTGACCTTGGTGCGCAGGAAGTGGTCGGGGCAGGAGGTGCCCAGCTCACCCAGCCGCGGGTGCTCGGCGTGGGCCAGGAAGTCCAGCACCACCTCGGAGTCGGTGAAGTGACCGACCATCGGGCGATCCGCCGAGGCGATGCCGCGGATCGTGGGCGCCAGTGCGGCGGCCTTGGCGCGACGCTCGGCCTCGGGGAGCGCGGCGTACCCCTCCAGCGCAGGCCCGAAGGGCTCGGCCTTGCTGTGCTCGGCGATGTACGCGGCGGCGGTGTCGATGATCCACAGGCTGTGGGCCTCGGCCTCCTCACTCGTGTCGCCCCAGGCGGTGATGCCGTGGCCGCCGAGGACGCAGCCGACCGCCTGCGGGTTCTGCTCCTTGATCTCGGCGATGTCCAGGCCGAGCTGGAAGCCGGGGCGGCGCCACGGCACCCACACCACCTTGTCGCCGTAGATCTCCTTGGTCAGCGCCTCGCCGTCCGCTGCGGTGGCGATGGCGATGCCCGAGTCGGGGTGCAGGTGGTCGACGTGCGCGGCGTCGACCAGGCCGTGCATCGCGGTGTCGATCGACGGCGCGGCACCGCCCTTGCCGTGCAGGCAGTAGTCGAAGGCCGCGACCATCTCGTCCTCGCGCTCGATGCCGGGGTAGACGTCGACCAGCGCGCGCATCCGGTCCAGGCGCAGCACCGCCAGGCCCGACTCCTTCAGGGTGCCGAGGTCGCCGCCGGAGCCCTTGACCCACAACAGCTCGACCGGCTCGCCGGTGACCGGGTCGGTCTCGGTGCCCTTGGCCGAGGTGTTGCCGCCGGCGTAGTTGGTGTTCTTCGGGTCCGCGCCCAGGCGGTTGGACCGGGCGATCAGGTCGGCGGCGGTCGGGTTCGGCGTGGTGCTCATGGCTCTCTCTCGGGTCGGGGTGCGCGCTGGGTCGGGGGTGGGTCAGGTCCAGCTGAGCTGGGTGCCGCCGACGCGGGCGGCCTCGATCTGCTGCTGGTAGCCGGACTCGGCGTAGGCCTTCATCGGGTACGCCGGCAGCCCGCGCTCCTCGCGCCAGGCGGCGAGGTCGGCGCGGACGTCGGTCTGGTAGGCGTCCATGAAGACCTCGTGGGCGCCGAGCACGTCGCCGGCCTCCTGCGCGGCGGCCAGCGCGTCACGGTCGACGAGCAGCGCGCGGGCGGTCATCTCCTGGACGTTGAGGACCGAGCGGATCTGGCCGGGGATCTTGTCCTCGACGTTGTGGCACTGGTCGAGCATGAACGCGACGTCGCTGTGCCCGTCGGGGTTGGCCGGGCCGTAGCCGCCGCCGCGGATCACCTCGAAGAGGATCCGGAAGAGCTGGAACGGGTCGGCCGACCCGACGATCAGGTCGTCGTCGGCGTAGAAGCGGGAGTTGAAGTCGAAGGAGCCCAGCCGGCCCAGCCGGAGCAGCTGCATGACGACGAACTCGATGTTGGTGCCGGGCGCGTGGTGGCCGGTGTCGAGGCAGACCGTCGCCTGGTCGCCGAGGGCCACCACCTGGGCGTACGACGTGCCCCAGTCCGGGACGTCGGTGTGGTAGAACGCCGGCTCGAAGAACTTGTACTCCAGCACCAGGCGCCGCTCGGGCCCCAGCTCCACGAGCCGCTCGTAGATGGTGGCCAGCGAGTCGGCCAGCCGGTCCTGGCGGCCGCGTAGGTCGGCCTGGCCCGGGTAGTTCGAGCCGTCGGCCAGCCAGATCTTCAGGTCGCGCGACCCGGTCGCTGCCATCACCTCCAGGCACTCGAGGTGGTGGTCGATCGCCTTCTGGCGGATCTTCGCGTCGACGTGGGTCAGGCCGCCGAGCTTGTAGTCGTCGTCCTGGAAGGTGTTGGAGTTGACCGTCCCCAGCGCGACGCCCTGCTCGGCGGCGTAGGAGCGCAGACCGGCGTAGTCGTCGACGAGGTCCCACGGGATGTGCAGCGCGACGCTCGGGGCGAGCCCGGTGAGGCGGTGCACGGTCGCGGCGTCGGCGATCTTCTCCTCGATGGTGCGCGGGGCACCGGGGCTGCCGAACACCTTGAACCGGGTGCCGGAGTTGCCGAAGGCCCACGACGGCAGCTCGATGGCCTGGCCCTCGAGCTGCGGGGCGATCTGGGCGAAGCGTGCGGTGGTCATCACTGGCTCTCGTTCGGTCGTGCGGGGCTGGCGGGTGCGGCGGGGTCGGAACGGCTGGGCAGCTGGTCCTCGAGGTGGAAGACCTCGGGCAGCAGCCGGAAGCTCTCGTCGGGCGGACGCCCGTCGGTGCCGACGAAGAAGTCGGCCATCTCGGCCTGCCACCGGGCGTTGACCTCGGTGGCGGCCATGGCGGCCTGCGCGGCGGTCAGGTCGTCGGCGACGACGTACCCGACGAGCAGGCCGTCCTCCCGCAGGAACAGGGAGTAGTCGCGCCAACCGGTGTCGTGGAGGGCCTGGCACATCTCTGGCCAGACCGCTGCGTGACGCTCGGCGTACTCCGCCAGCCGGTCCGGGCGGACCTGGAGGGTGAAGCAGTGGCGCGGCATGGGGGCTCCCTGTTCCTGCGGGTAGGTGTCACTCAGAGGTGATTCGTTTCAACAACGGGCGGGCGGCAGCGCTGGTGTTCCGATCCTCGACCGGGTCTCGACACGCCGGTTGCGACCTCGTTCCTCGGTCGCACGGCTCGCTCGACCACCATCAGCGGTTCCGCTCCGCGTCCCCGCTCAGAAGTCGAAGTCCCCGATGTTGTCGGCGTTGAAGCGGAACGGCTCGCCGAGCAGGACGACGGAGTTCTCGCCCACGGTGTAGTCACCGAGCTTGCCGGCCTCGAAGGTGTCGCCCTCCTCGCCCTCGATGTCGCCGCCTGCCAGGGCGGCAGCGGCGTACGCCGCGAGGTAGCCCAGGTCGCCCGGGTTCCACAGGGCGAACTCCGCGACAGTGCCGTCCTCGACGTACTCGCGCATCTGGTTGGGCGTGCCCAGGCCGGTGACGGCGACCTCGCCCTTGTACTGCGAGGTCGAGACGTAGCGGGCAGCAGCCGCGATGCCGACCGTGGTCGGGCTGATGATGCCCTTGAGGTCGGGGTGGCTCTGCAGCAGCGCCGCGGTCTTGTCGAAGGAGGTCTGGTCGTCGTCGTCGCCGTAGACGGTGTCGACGAGCTCGATGTCGGGGTAGTTGGCGTCGAGCTCCTCCTCCATCAGCGCGATCCACTCGTTCTGGTTGGTCGCGTTGGCCGCGGCCGAGAGGATCGCGATCTCACCGGAGCCGCCGATCTGCTCGGCGACCATCTCGACCTGCACCTTGGCGATGCCGGCGGCGTCGGCCTGGGAGATGTAGAGGTCGCGGCACTCGGGGTCGGTGTCGGAGTCGAAGGTGACGATCGCGGTGCCCGCGCCGGCGGCCTCCTCCAGCGCGTCGCAGATCGCGGTCGGGTCGTTGGCCGACACGATCAGCGCGTCCGCGCCCTGCTGGGCGGCGGTGTTGATGAAGGGGACCTGGGCGTCAGGGGTGGCAGTGTCGGGGCCGACCTCCTCGACGGAGGCGCCGAGCTCGCCGGCCGCGTCCTCGGCACCACCGGTGGAGGTGTCGAAGTAGGGGTTGCCCAGGTTCTTGGGGAGCATGGTGATCGAGAGGTCACCGTCGCCGGAGGCGGACTCGCCGTCCCCGTCGCTGCCGCAAGCGGTCAGGCCCAGGCCGGCGACGAGAGACAGGGCGGCGAGCGCCGTGAACCGTCGGTTCTGGAACGTCATCGTACGTACCTTTCGTGGGGTGATCAGGGCAGTGACCGCTTGCCGGTGGCTGCCGTGGACCTGCTGCGCAGGCCCGCCCTCGCCCGGAGGAGCCCCGAGGCCCGGGAGAGGAAGCTGGGGGAGACGACGGAGAGCACGAGCAGCACTCCGACGACGATCTGGATCTTGTCGACCAGGTCGGTGTTGAACCGCATGGCGGAGTTGATGACGCCGATCAGCAGCACGCCGGCGAGGACGCCGTGCAGGGCGCCGCGGCCGCCGAAGATCGACACGCCGCCGAGGAGCACGGCCGCGATGACCTGGAGCTCCATGCCGGTGGCGTTGTCGCCTCGGGCGCTGCCGTAGCGCAGCGTGTAGTAGACGCCGGCGAAGGCGGAGATCGCCCCCGCCAGGACGAAGAGCACGAGCTTGGTGCGGGCAACGTCGACGCCGGAGAAGCGGGCGGCCTCGTCGTTGAGCCCGATCTCGAAGACACCGCGGCCGAAGGTCGAGAAGTGCAGCAGCACCGCGAAGGCGATCGCGAGGACCGCGACGACCAGCAGGATCCACGGGTAGGGCTGGCCCTCGACGATGCGCTGCTTGGCCAGGTCGGTCCACTTCTCGGGGAAGTCGGTCTTGGCCTCCGTGCCGAGCAGGCCGACCGCGATGCCGCGGTAGAGCGCGAGCGTGCCGATGGTGACCGCGAGGCTGGGCAGGCCGACGTAGGCGACCAGGAAGCCGTTGACCCCGCCGGCCAGGGCGCCGACGGCGATGGCGACCAGGGCCGCCATCGGCAGCGAGAGGCCGGCGTCGACGTGGAGGATGCCGACCAGGACCGAGCTGAGCCCGACCACCGAGGCGACCGACAGGTCGATCTCGCCGGTCACGATGATCAGCGTCATCGGCAGCGCGATGAGCAGGATCGGTGCGACGTCGAGGAAGAGGTAGTAGAGCGTCAGCGGGCCGTCGAAGTTCTCGACGCGCACGTAGGAGAAGGCGTAGACCGCCACCAGTGCCGCGATGATCGCGGACTCACGGGTCAGCAGGACGCGCTGCCACAGGGGCCTGGAGTACGCCGCGTAGGTGCGCGCCTCGCCGGAGGTCAGCGCTGCGCCGGCGGCCGGGGTCGTGGAGCGGGTGCTCATGCCGGCACCTCCTGTCGGGTCGGGCTGGCGGTCGGGGGCGGATCGGTGGGTGCTTCGCGATCGGCGGCGAGCCGCCTGGCCTGCCGGGCGGAGAGCACCCGGTCGAGCACGACGGCGGCGAGGATGAGCGCACCGACGACGGCGCGCTGCCAGAAGTCGCTGACCCCGAGGATCGGCAGCGAGGAGTTGATGGTCGTGAGCAGCACGGCGCCGATGGCCGCGCCCCACACGGTGCCGACGCCACCGAAGATCGCGACACCGCCGATGACGGCGGCGCCCACGGCCTGCAGCTCGATGTCACGGCCGGCGCCGGAGGAGATCGAGCCGTAGCGGGCGGCGTAGCAGACCCCGGCGAGGCCGGCCAGCGCACCGGAGAGCACGAAGGCCGACAGCACGCGCTTGGTGGTCTGCAGCCCGTAGAGCACGGCGGCGTCGGGGTCGGAGCCGATGGCGTACATCTCGCGCCCGCCGCGGGCGGTCCACAGGTAGTAGCCGACGGCAGCGAGGACGACCAGCGCGATGATCGTGAGCACCGGGATGGTGAGGACCTGCTTGGTCCCCAGCGCCAGGAAGCCCTTGGGCATGTCGGAGGCGGTGATGCGGTCCGACCCGGCCCAGGACAAGAAGATGCCGCGGTAGATGTAGAGCGTGCCGAGGGTGATCACCAGCGCGGGCACCTTGCCGAAGGTCACCAGCACGCCGTTGACCAGGCCGAGCAGGCCGCCGAACACCAGCCCCGCGAGGAAGACGGCCACCACGGGCAGGTCGGGGTAGGTCGTGTAGAGCTTGCCGACGGCGTACGCCGTGAGGCCGAGCGTCGAGCCGACCGACAGGTCGACGTTGCGGGTGATGATCACCGCGGTCTGGCCGACGGCCAGGATCAGCAGCATCGAGGGGTTGAGCAGCAGGTTGCGCCACCCGTCGGGGCTGAAGAGGAAGTTGTCGTTCTTCAGCGTCGTGACGACGACGAGCGCCACCAGGACGACGGCGACGGCCAGCTCGCGGGAGCGGACGACGTGGGACAGGGCTCGGGTCGCGGAGCTCATGCGGACACCTCCGTCTTGTCGGCCGCGTGCGGCTCGTGGTGGGCACCGCCGGCGGTGTGGCCGTCGCGGTGGGTGGCGGCGTGCATGACGGCCTCGGCGGTCGCGTCCTCGCGGGGCATGTCGGCGGTGAGCCGGCCCTCGCAGACCACGAGCACCCGGTCGGCCATGCCGAGCACCTCGGGCAGCTCGGAGGAGATCATCAGGATCGCCATCCCCTGGCCGGCGAGGTCGGAGAGCAGCCGGTGGACCTCGGACTTGGTGCCGACGTCGATGCCGCGCGTGGGCTCGTCGATGATCAGCAGCCGCGGCTCGGTGGCCAGCCACTTGGCGATGACCACCTTCTGCTGGTTGCCGCCGCTCATCGTGGCCGCGCGCATGTCGAGGGCGGAGGTCTTGACCTCCAGGCGACCGGCCCACGGGCCGACGGCGTCGTTCTCCATCGAGGTGGTGAGCAGGCCCGCGCGGCTCAGGCCGCGGCGGATCACCGCGGCGACGTTGCGGGCGACCGAGGCCTCGGTGACCAGGCCCTGCTGGCGGCGGTCCTCGGGGATGAAGGCCATCCCGGCACGGATCGCCTCACGGGGCGAGCGCTTGCGCACCGGGGCGCCGCCGAGGGTGACGGTGCCGGCCTCGTGGTCGTCGATGCCGAAGACGGCGCGGGCGATCTCGGAACGACCGGCGCCGACCAGCCCGGCCAGACCGACGATCTCGCCGGCGCGGACCTGGAAGGAGACGTCGTGGAAGCGGCCGGTGGCCGACAGGTCACGCACGTCGAGCACCACGTCGCCGACCTCGGCCGGGGTCTTCGGGAAGAGGTCGGTCACCTCGCGGCCGACCATGAGGGAGACGATCTCGTCCACGCTGGTCTCGGCGATGCGCTGGGTGCCGACGTACTCACCGTCGCGCATGACGGTGACGGTGTCGCACAGGTCGAAGACCTCGTCGAAGCGGTGGGAGATGAAGACCAGGGCGCGGCCCTCGTCGCGCAGGCTGCGGGCGACGGTGAAGAGGCGGTCCACCTCGACACCGGACAGGGCGGCGGTGGGCTCGTCCATGATGAGCAGCGAGGCGTCGAGCGAGATGGCCTTGGCGATCTCGAGGATCTGCTGGTCGGCGATCGAGAGGCCGCGGGCCGGGCGACGCGGGTCGATCGCGACGCCGAGCCGCTCGAAGAGCGCGGCAGCCTCGGCGTACATCCGGTGCCGGTCGATGCGGCGCGAGGCGCCGACCGGCTGACGACCCATGAAGATGTTCTCGGTGACGTCGAGGTCGGGGAAGAGCGTCGGCTCCTGGTAGATCACCGCCACCCCGGCGGCCTTGGACTCCGCCGTCGAGGTGAAGTCGGCGTCCCCGCCCAGCAGGCGGAAGACGCCGGAGTCGCGGCGGTGGACGCCGGCGACGATCTTGACCAGCGTCGACTTGCCCGCGCCGTTCTCGCCGACGAGGGCGTGGATGGTGCCCGGCTCGACCCGGAGGGAGCCCGAGCGCAGGGCGGCCACCGCACCGAAGGACTTGGCGACGTCCTCGAGGACCAACGTCGGCTCCGCCATCACCACTCCTGAGTTGAAACGTTTTAAACGACGTGGGCGACCGTACGTGTCGCCCGTCACAGCCGTCAAGAGTGTCAGGCAGATTTCGCGTGGGAGTCCGCAGGTGGAGGCAGACCACGGTCTCACTGGACTATCCCAGCGGGGGCACTATGGTCGTGCCCACAACGTTTCAGAGGTGTTGCCCTGCAGGGGCGCCCCGGACCGGCGGGAGGGATGTCGTGGCCAGTTCCCGCTCGGTGTCGGTCAAGGACGTCGCGGCCGCTGCCGGCGTCTCCCTCGGCACCGTCTCCAACGTGCTCAACCGGCCCGACCGGGTCAGTGCCAGCACCCGGCAACGGGTGCAGGCGGCGATGGCCGACCTCGGATTCGTGCGCAACGAGTCGGCGCGACAGCTGCGGGCCGGCACCAGCCGCACCCTGGCCTACGTGATGCTCGACGCCGGCAACCCCTTCTTCACCGACGTCGCCCTCGGGGTGGAGGCGGCGGCCGAGGAGCAGGGCCTCACGGTCATGCTGTGCAACTCCGCCAACCGGGAGTCCCGCGAGCGGGCGCACGTCGAGCTGCTCGAGCAGCAGCGCGTGCAGGGCGTGCTGGTCACCCCCGTGGACCCGCACGCCGCCTTCCTCGACCGCCTCTCCTCACGGGGCACCCCGGTGGTCATCGTCGACCGCACCCGCGACGACGACGCCTTCTGCTCCGTCGCCGTCGACGACGTGCTCGGGGGGCGTCTGGCGGTGGAGCACCTGCTCGACCGCGGCCACGAGCGGGTCGCCTTCGTCGGCGGACCGGCCTCGATCGGCCAGGTGCGCGACCGGTTGCGCGGGGCCAGGGACGCCTGGGCCGACGCCGGGCTCCCCGACGGGGACCTCGTCGTGCTCGAGACCGACCAGCTGGTGGTCGGCGAGGGCCGAGAGGCGGGCGCACGACTGGCCGGACTGCCTGCCCGGCGGCGCCCCACGGCCGCGTTCTGCGCCAACGACCTGCTCGCGCTGGGGCTCCTCCAGCACGCGATCAGCACCGGGCGCTCCGTGCCCGAGGACCTCGCCATCGTCGGGTACGACGACATCGAGTTCGCCGCCGCTGCGGCCGTCCCCCTCACCTCGGTGCGCCAGCCGCGCCAGCTCCTCGGCCGCACCGCCGCCGAGCTGGTCCTCGCCGAGGCCTCCGACCCCGGTCACCGGCACCAGCAGGTGCTCTTCACCCCCGAGCTGGTCGCCCGGGCCTCGACGGCGGGTCGCTGAGACGGTGCGCGTCCCGCCCGGACTGGTCTGATCCACCCGCCCGCCACGGGTAACAACGCATCCACAGTTCCCGCGAACCCCTCAGGTCGGGGCCGCGGATTCCTATGGTGTGGGTATGTCCAGTCGCTGCGAGCTCTTCGACGCCTTCGGCTCCCGCTGCCGGGGTACGACGGTGGGCCGGTGCGCCGAGGACCGGATGTCCTTCTGTGCGGCTCACCGCGGCTTCCGGCGGGGCGTGCCCACGACCGACTGGTGCGCGGCGTGCGAGGGCCAGACGGTCGACGCGCGGCGTGAGGCCCGGGCGGTCGCGGCCGACCAGGACGTCGCGGCGACGCGGCTGGTGGAGCGGCCCGAGGACCTGGCCGACCTGGTGCGTGCCCGCGGTGTGCAGCCCAGCGTCGGCGCGACGGTGCGGATCGCCAGCGGCGGCTGGCTCCGAGGTCGCCGCCAGGAGGCCGAGGACACCCGCTTCTGGCTGATCACCCTCGAGCCGGACGACACGGACCCGACCCGCGAGGTCGGCCTGGGCCTGACCACGCACGGCGAGTGGGTGCGCCACGTGCGCCCCGCCGGCTCGGGCCTGCCGCCGACGCTGGAGCACGGGATCGTGCCCACGACCAGCGGCGCCCGCCAGCTCGTCGGCTGGCTGCACCGGCACAACGTCGACCTGCCGGGCTGACCCCGGGGCACCAGCCGCACAACCGCTCAGCCGGGTCTCTCGCGCACCTGCTCGGCCAACCGCGTCACCACGGCCACGAGCGGCACGGCCACGACGGCGCCGATGACCCCGGCGGCGCTGGCCCCGATCGCGACCGCGACGACGACCGCCGCCGGGTGCAGGTGCAGGGCGCGCCCCATCACCAGCGGCTGCAGCAGGTTGCCCTCGACCTGCTGCACCACGATCACCGCGAGCACGACCAGGAGGGCCACCAGGGGGCCCCGGGTCACCAGGGCCACCGCGACCGCGAGGGTCCCCGCGACGGTCGACCCGACGATGGGCACGAAGGCACCGAGGAAGACCAGGCAGGCCAGCGAGGTCACCATCGGCACCCCGAGCAGCAGCAGGGCGATGGCCACGCCGACGGCGTCGATGGTGGCGACCACGACGGTCCCGCGCACGTAGCGCGTGAGCACGTCCCACACCGCGTCACCGCCCTCGGCGACCGCCGCCCGGCGACCGGCGGGCACCCAGCCCACGACCCACTGCCACCACCGCGGGCCGTCGCGCAGCAGGAAGAACCACACGAACACCGCCAGCGCGAGCCCGCCGAGCACCTGGACAGCCCCGGTCGCCGCCGCTGCCGGGCCCGGCAGCAACGACGGCAGCCCCTCACGGACCCGGTCCTCGAGATCGGTCAGCTGCCCCTCCGTGACCGGGAACGACGAGCGGATCAAGGCCTGCTCCACGTCCGCGAGCGCCTGGGACGCCGCCCTCTGCAGGTCCTCGGTCTGGGCCAGCGCCCGGTCGACGACCAGGGCGAGGATCCCCACGACCGCCACGATCCCGGTGACCAGCGTGGTGAGCGAGGCCAGCCAGGCCGGTAGCCACCTGCCGAGCCAGCTGGCCATCGGCCGCGTCAGCGCCGCGAGGAGGAGCGCGGCGAGCAGCGCCGCGGTCACCGACGGGACGGCCATCAGGACCTGACCCAGCAGCCAGGTCGCCCCGGCCAGCACCAGCAGGCACAGGACGACGAGGGTCGCCGAGGCCAGGCGGCGCGGCACCAGGGGAGCTCCGTCGGCGCCGTTCACCGCTCCCGCACCCCCGTCGGGCCGAGTCGTGCGAGCGTGGCGGCGAGCGCCACGAAGCGCCCGTCCGGCACGTGGTCGGTGAGCCGACGGGCATCGGCACTCAGGCCCGCGGCCGTGGCCGCCCTCCGAGCACGCTCGTCGAGGTGGGGGCCGAGGTCCGGCCAGACCGCCTGGACCTCGCGCACGAAGATGCCGGCGCCCACCGGGCCCAGACGGGGGACCGCCTGCAGCTCCTCGGCGACCTCCGCGGGTCCGTCGCACCGGTCGCGGACCAGCCGCAGGTCGTCGTCCCAGCGGTTGCGCACGAGCGCGGCGCCCTCGGCGAGCGCGGTCGCGGTGCTCTCGTCGTAGCGGCGGTAGCCTCCCCGGCCGAGCGCCTCGACCCGCTGCTGCCAGGTCGACCCACGCATCCGCTCCGGGCTGGTGAGTCCGGCCGCCCAGAGCTCCCGCGCGGCTGCCGCTGCCACCTCCGCGCGGATCCGGGTCGAGGCGAGCATGCACAGCACGAGCAACCGGTAGAGCGCCGCCGGCTCGTCGCGCAACGCGACCTCTCCCTCGTCGGCGTAGGTGCGACCGTCGCGCTCGAGCAGCTCACGGCAGGTCCGGGCGGGGTCTGGATCAGCCATGGGGGACGCCTACCCGCTGCGCCGTCGAGGACACCCCTCCTCCGGGTGGTCCGCCGGCCGGCTACCCGGTCCGGGCCTGCAGCACCTGCAGGAACCCGGCCGGGTCCTGCACCGTCAGGGTCGCGCCGGGGTGGCGCAGCCGGCCGGTCGGGTCGAGGGTCTTCACCGGCTCGTGGAACAGCACGCAGACCCCGCCGGCCCCGGTCGTCGCGAAGCTGACCCCCTTGTCGACCAGCGACAGGTGCGGCGGCCCCGCGGTGCGGTACCAACGGAACGGCCCGGGCGACGGCTGCGCCGAGGCGACGTTGTCCAGCGGCGTACGCAGCCGCCAGGGGCCGTAGCGCACCCGCAGCTCGGTCTCGTCGACCTCCACCCACGCGGTGCGTGGGGTGATGCCGAGGGCCAGGGCGGGCAGCCGGTACGCCGGCGCGAACTCGAAGTCGAAGCGGGTCACCTCCACCAGGGTGCCCCCGCCCCGCAGGCATCACACCCGCCCGGTCGGGTGCCCGGTCGGGGGTCAGGCCTGCTGGCGCAACCGCCGCTCGGCCCGGGAGGTCCCGATCTCGGAGCGCCTCGCCGGGTCGGCCGCCCAGTCCTGGAGCACCCCCAGCAGCCACGGCGAGTGCGGCTCGACCGCCCGCGAGTCCACCTCGACCCGCCCGGGTACCGGCCGCGGGCGGCGCGGCCACACGTGCGGCAGCCGACGGCCGGTCCAGCTGGTCGCGGCGGAGTAGCCGCTGACCGTCAGCACCGCCCTGCCGTGGCGCAGGTCCAGCCCGACCCGCTCGACGTCGTCCCAGGCGATGCCGGTCTCGGTGGCCCACGACCTGACGGTGAGCCGCTCGCGGTCGGCGACCACCTCGGCGCCGCGCGCGAGCGCCAGCAGCGAGTCGACGAGGACGAGGCCGAAGAGCAGGACGAACGGGACCCCCAGCACGAGGGCGGCGCCCACGTTGCCGGCGGCCACGCCGAAGGCCGTGCCCAGCACCGCGACGAGGGTCAGCCAGCCGGTGCCCCATACGGCGGCGTACGCCGGCACCCGGTCGTAGCCGACCACCGTGGCGTCCCCGCGGGTGCTCACCCGGTCGCCCCGGCGCGGGGAGCCGGACCACTCACGGGCCGCGAGGAGGGCGTTGCCGAGCAGCCCGACCCCGACGATCGCCACGCACACCCGGGCCTGCCAGGGCCAGGCGGTGAGGACTCCGGTCGCGAGCACGAAGAGACCGACGAGGACGTTGATGGCGGTCACCACGACGACTCGCCGGGTCCTGGGTCGCGGGTCGCTCACGCTCCCTGTGTTGCCGGGTCTGCCGCTCGGCAAATCCTGCGCCTAGAGCGACTCGGCGCGCTCCTTCAGCGCCTGCGCGTGCCGGCGGAAGCCGTCCTCGACGCGTGCGGGGCCGGCGAGCCGCACCAGCGGACCGGAGAACCGCTCGACCGTGTCGTAGACCGTCGGCCCGCCGAGGGCCTGCGTGAGCCGCTGGTCGCGCACCCCTTGGACGAGTCGCAGCTTCGCCGGGAGGCCCTCGTAGCGGTAGGCCAGCAGCGCTCGGCGCACCCCGTCCTCGCCGGTGGTCGGGACGTCCAGCGCGGTGATGCGCTCCGGCGACGTGGCGGTCGAGCCGTTCGCGAAGCGCACGTGCAGGGTGATCGGCTCACCGACCCGAGGGGCCGCGCAGTCGGCCCGCAGCACGAACGGGTTCCACTCGCCGTACGACGCCGTGTCGAGCATGACCTCCCAGACCCGGTCCAGGGGCGCGTCGATCTCGATGCGGGCGTGGGGGTTCCGCGGCATGGGAGCCATGGTGCCCGACCCGCGACATCGGCCCGTCACGCAGGCGGCCGGCAGGCCCGTCGGGGTAACGGCGAACTTACACACCGGGTAGCACCCCGTATTCCTGCCGGAACCAACCTGAAACACCCGGCGAGTGGACTTCTTCCATGCCCACCGCCGCCCACGACGCCCACCGGCACATCGGCCGGCTGCCGTCGTACCCCTTCTACGGCGGCCCGCCGATCAGCCCCGACACCACCGCCCGCGAGACCGTCGCCGAGCTCTACGACGACCTCGACGCCGAGCGCACCGAGCGTGCGCTGGTGCTGCCGAACTACGGCGTCCCCGACCCCGACGTCGCCTTCGGCCTCAACCACCTGGCCCTCGAGGCGGCGCAGGCCGACGACCGGGTCCGCTGCGGGCTGTGGGTCTCGCCCAAGGGCAGCGACCACGACCGCAACACCGCCTCGCTGGCGCTGGCCGGCGAGGAGGGGGTCGCGGCGCTGAAGACCAGCTTCCTGCTCGGCGGCGCCGTCGACGCCGACGACTCCGTCGAGGAGCTGGAGCGGATCTTCACGACCGCCGCCGAGAAGGGGCTGGTCGTGCACGTGCACACCTCCCCCGGCGCCGCCAGCGACGTCGACCAGATCGGCAAGCTCGTCGAGGCCTACGGTGCGACGACCCGCATCCACCTCGTGCACCTCGGGGGCGGCATGAGCGGGCACATGAAGCTGATCGGCGGCCGCTTCTTCGACTGGATCGAGCGCGGCCTGCAGGTCTACACCGACACCTCCTGGGCCATCGGCTTCGCGCCGGCGTGGCTGTGCCAGGAGATCCAGCGTCGCGGCATCGGCCACGACCGCGTGCTCTTCGCGACCGACACCCCCTGGGGCGACCACGCCGGCGAGCACGCCCGGCTGGCCGCCGCCACCGACGACCCCGAGCTCACCGACGCGCTCTTCCGGGGCAACTTCGAGGCCCTCTACGGGTCCTGAAGGCAGGACCGGCACCACCCGACCAGCACCACCTGCTCAGCACCACCGACCAGCACCACCTGCTGCGCCACCCCACCCTCGAGAGACACCAGGAGATGCACATGTCCGTGTTCGACGACGAGATCCTCGCCGCGATGGAGAAGTCCAAGGCCGAGATCCCCCACCCCTCCCAGGGCAAGGGCACCAACCTCTACGGCTCCACCAAGCTCTTCCCCGACTACCAGGCCAGCGAGGGCCAGGCCTGGCTCACCCTCGTCCACGGCATCCCGCACGAGTCCTCGGTGTCGTTCGTGGCCGTCCTCCAGACGACCCGGGCGCTGCGCAAGGGCTTCGACGCCACGCTCTACTTCTACGGCCCCGGCGCGCTGGCCTGTGCCGACACCCGTGGCTTCCCGACGACCGGCGACGTCGCCTTCCCCGGCAACCAGAACATGAACGACGCCATCAAGACCTTCATCTCCGAGGGCGGCACCGTGCTGTGCTGCCGGTTCGGCATGGCCCTGCACGGCCAGCGCGAGGAGGACCTCATCGAGGGCGTCATCCCCTGCCACCCGCTCGACGTCCAGGACGCGGTGATCCACTTCGCCAACAAGGGCGCGATCATCAACTCCGTCTACAACCTCTGAGGCGCTGACCGAGATGGCCGCGCCGACCAGCACCACCAGCCCTGACCGCACTGCCAGCGTCACCCGCGTGGACCTGGCGATCCAGGGGATCCGGCTCGCCGACGCGCCGGTCTCCCGCCGGGCCGGAGCCGGACCGAGCGACGACGGGCACCTGCTGCTCGACGGAGTCGGCGCGGCCATCCCCCTCAACCCCCGCAGCCCCTACACCCTGGCCGGCGGCAAGCTCCTGCTCGACGGCGCCGACACCGGGCTGGGCGTGGAGACGATCTCCCGCCCGCGCTTCTACGACCTCACCACCGCCGACGGGGTCCCCTACGAGCAGATCGCCCGGCTGCACTCGGCGCGCGTGCTGGCGACGACGGTCGTGCAGACCTGCGTGCGCTACGACGAGGACCAGCGCTGCCGGTTCTGCGCCATCGAGGAGTCGCTGCGCCAGGGCTCCACGATCGCGGTGAAGTCGCCCGCACAGATCGCGGAGGTCGCCAAGGCCGCCCACGACCTCGACGGCATCACCCAGATGGTGATGACGACCGGCACCTCCAACGGTCGCGACCGCGGCGCCACCCACCTCGCCCGCTGCGTCCGCGCCGTCCGCGAGGTGCTCCCCGACCTGCCGATCCAGGTGCAGTGCGAGCCGCCGGGCGACCTGGCCACGATCCAGGAGCTGTACGACGCGGGCGCCCGCTCCATCGGCATCCACGTCGAGTCGCTCGACGACGACGTGCGCCGCCGCTGGATGCCCGGCAAGGGCTCGGTCCCCATGAGCGAGTACCGCGCCGCCTGGGCCGAGGCCGTCCGTGTCTTCGGCTGGAACGAGGTCTCCACCTACCTCCTCCTCGGTCTCGGCGAGGACCCCGACGAGACCGTGGCCGCGGCCACCGAGCTGATCGAGATGGGCGTCTACCCCTTCGTGGTGCCCTTCCGCCCGCTGGCCGGCACGCTGGCCACCGACGTGGACCGGGTCCCGGCACCCGACGCGCGGATGGTCGCCTCGGTCACCGCCCGTGTGGGCGCGGCGCTGCGCCGCGCCGGGATGCTCGGCGCCGCCCAGTCCGCCGGCTGCGCGGCGTGCGGTGCCTGCTCGGCGCTCTCCTGCGAGGGGGCCTGAGATGACCCTCGACGTCTCGGTCCTCACCGGCCCGCTGCGCGGGACCGGGCACGACCGGCACACCGACGCGTCGTACGTCGTCGTGGAGGCTGGGCCGCGCGAGCTGGCCGGCTACCGGCGGCTGCGGCACGACGTCTTCGTCACCGAGCAGGGTCTCTTCGCAGGCTCCGACGCCGACGCCGTCGACGACGACCCGCGCACCGTGGTGCTCGTGGCGCTGGCCGGCGACGGCGAGCTGCTCGGCGGTGTGCGCATCCATCCGGCACCGGGAGCCGATGGATCGCCGCCGCTGCGCGACCTGGGCTGGTGGCGGGGCAGCCGGCTGGCGGTCGCCTCGGACGCGCGGCTGCACCTCGGGGTCGGCGCCGCGCTGGTGCGGGCGGCCTGCGCCCGGGCCGAGACGCAGGGCGCGCTCCGCTTCGACGCCGAGGTCCAGGCCCAGCGCCGCCGGCTCTTCGAGCGGCTGGGCTGGAGCGTGCGCCACGAGACCCTGCGGCACGGTCACCCGCACCTGGTCGTGGACTTCCCGATCAGCCGCATCCAGCGGTTGGTCGACGCGACCAAGGCACCGCTCGGGCTGCTGCTCGACGAGCTCGCCACCGGCACTCCGCGCGGCTTCGTCGGCGACGACGCCGCACCGGTGCCGGGCAGCGAGATGGTCGCCGCCTGCGACGCGATCCTGCCCGCCATGGTCGAGCGCGACCCGGAGTGGGCGGGGTGGTGCAGCGTGCTGGTCAACCTCAACGACCTCGCGGCCATGGGCGCGACTCCCGTCGGGCTCCTCGACGCGGTCGGCGCCCGCGACGCCTCCTTCGCGCGTCGGGTCCTGCGCGGCCTCACCGATGCCGCCGCGGCCTGGGGCGTGCCCGTCCTGGGCGGGCACACGCAGCTCGGGGTCCCTGGCCAGCTCGCGGTCACGGCGCTGGGGCGCACGTCCGCCCCGGTGCCCGGTGGTGGGGGCCGCGCGGGTCATCGGCTGCGGGTGACCGCCGACCTCGGCGGCGGCTGGCGTCGCGGCTACACCGGCGCCCAGTGGGACTCCACCTCGCACCGGACGCCCGAGCAGCTGCGCTCGCAGATGACGGTCGTCCCCGCCCTCGCCCCGACGGCCGCCAAGGACGTCTCCATGAGCGGCCTGGTGGGCAGCACCGGGATGCTCGCCGAGGCCAGCGGGTGCCGGGCGGTCCTCGACGTCGGCGCGGTCCCCGCACCGGCGGCGGCCGGGACCGCCGACTGGCTCACCTGCTTCCCCGGCTTCGCCATCGTCTCGGCCGAGGACGGCAGCCCGGGCACCCCCGACACCAGCCTGCTGCCGCACCACCTCTCCACCGCCGTGTGCGGCCACCTCGAGTCCGGCTCGGGCGTCGGCCTGCGCTGGCCCGACGGCGTCGTCACCGACGCCGTCACCTCCACCGTCACCGGAATGGGAACCGCCTCATGACCAGCACGTCCACCACCACGCCCGGCACCGCACCGGGCACCGCCGTCGCCGCAGCCTGCGCCGGCTTCGGCCGCGACGTCGAGGACAACCTCGCCCAGATCGGCCGGCTCGTCGCGGACGCCCGCGCCCGCGGGGTCGGCCTGCTCGCGCTGCCCGAGGCCTGTCTCGGCGGGTACCTCTCGGTCCTCGGCGCCGGCCGCGACGGCAGCCACGACGAGCAGCCCGAGGACCTGCCCCCCGTCATGGACCTCGACGGCCCCGAGCTGCGGCGCGTCGCCGAGATCGCGCGGGAGATGACCGTGGTCGTCGGCCTGTGCGAGTCCGACGGCACCGATCGCTACAACACCGCCGCCGTCGTCACCGGCGACGGCGTGCTGGGCGCGCACCGCAAGGTGCACCAGCCCCTGGGCGAGTCGCTGTTCTACTCGGCCGGCTCGGACTTCGCCTGCGTGGACACTCCGATGGGTCGCCTGGGCACGCTGATCTGCTACGACAAGGCCTTCCCCGAGGCCGCTCGTGCGCTGGCCGTCGACGGTGCCGAGGTCATCGCCTGCATCTCCGCGTGGCCCGCGTCGCGCACCGCCAGCGCCGCCTCGCTCGCCGAGGACCGCTGGACCCAGCGCTTCAACCTCTTCGACGCCGCCCGTGCCCTGGAGAACCAGGTCGTCTGGCTGGCCGCCAACCAGCAGGGCACCTTCGGCAAGCTCCGCTTCGTCGCCCACGCCAAGGTCGTCGGCCCCGGCGGCGACGTGCTGGCGAGCACCGGGACCGAGGCCGGCCTCGCGGTCGCCGAGCTGGACGTACCGGCCGCGCTCGAGACCGCCCGGCGCGCGATGTTCCACCTGCGCGACCGTCGCCCCGAGACGTACGCCGCCGTCACCGCCGCGCCGATGGCAGGAGCCGTCCGTGCCTGAGATGACCTTCTCCGTGCGCTGGCCCGATGGCCGCGTGGTCGACCACTACTCGCCGTCGCTGGTGGTCCACGACCACCTCACCGCCGGGACCACCTACCCGGTCGGCGACTTCCGCGAGCGGGCCGCCACCGCCCTCGGCATCGCCAGCGAGCGCGTGCGCGCCCGGTTCGGATTCGCCTGCACCTCCGCGGCCGCGACGCTCGCCGACATCGACGCGCTCGCCGCGTCCTGTCCCGACGCGTCCACCGTGACCGTCATCCGCCTCCACCCACCCCTGCCTCAGGAGTCCTGAGATGTCCGCACCCACCTCTGCCCCGGTCCCCCGCTCGGAGCCGCCCACTCTCCGCCGCACGCGGGTCGTCGTCGTCGGCGGCGGCCAGGCCGGCCTGTCGACCAGCTGGTTCCTGGTCCGCGACGGCGTCGACCACGTCGTGCTCGAGGCCGGCACCGCCGGCCACGAGTGGGCCGACACCCGCTGGGACGCCTTCACCCTGGTCACCCCCAACTGGCACTGCCGACTGCCCGGCTACGCCTACGCCGGCCCCGACCCGGACGGGTTCATGACCCGCGACCAGGTCGTGGAGTGGCTGGGCGGCTACGCCCCGACCTTCGGGCCGCCGCTGCGCGAGCACACGCGGGTCACCTCGCTCACCGAGTCCGGCGACGGCGGGTTCGTCGTCGAGGCGACCGGCCCCGACGGGCCGGAGACCTGGCACGCCGAAGCCGTCGTGGTGTGCACCGGCGGCTACCACCTGCCGATCGTGCCGCCCTGGGCCCCGGCACTGTCGCCGACCATCACCCAGCTCCACTCCGCCGACTACCGCTCCCCGGACCAGCTCCCCGACGGTGAAGTGCTGGTGGTCGGCTCCGGCCAGTCCGGTGCCCAGATCGCCGAGGACCTGCACCTGGCCGGGCGCCGGATCCACCTCGCCCTCGGCGACGCCCCGCGGGTGGCGCGCTTCCACCGCGGCCGCGACTGCATGACCTGGCTGGCGGAGATGGGTCTCTACGACACCGGCGTCGCGCAGTACCCCGGCGGCGCGACGGCACGCGAGAAGACCAACCACTACGTCACCGGCCGCGACGGCGGCCGCGACATCGACCTGCGCCAGTTCGCCCGGGAGGGGATGGCCCTCTACGGGCTGCTCGAGGGCGTCGCGCCCGGCGGCACCGAGCTGGCCTTCCGCCCGACCATGCGTGCGGCGCTGGACGCCGCGGACGACGTGTACCGCTCGATCTGCCGCGACATCGACCGCTGGATCGACGCCCACGGCGTGGACGCGCCGCCGGCTCCGGCGTACGAGCCCGTGTGGGAGCCGGACGCCGACCCGACCACGCTCGACCTCACCGCGGCCGGCGTCACCAGCGTCGTGTGGGCCATCGGCTACCGGCCCGACTACCGCTGGGTGCGCGCCGGGGTCTTCGACGGCTCCGGCCGCCCGACCCACACCCGTGGCGTCACGTCGGTGCCGGGGTTGTACTTCCTGGGGCTGCCGTGGCTGCACACGTGGGGCTCGGGGCGCTTCCTCGGCATCGCCGCGGACGCCGAGCACGTCACCGGCCACCTCACCGGGCGCACCGGGCCGGCGCTGACGGAGTCCGCAGCCGCGCTGGCGCGCCGGGTCTCGCCGGGGCCCATCCCCGCGGCGCTCACCGCATCCTCCGTCGCGCTGGTCGGCTAGCCGGATAGGTCGGTCGGCTGTGGGAGTCCTGCGCATCGGCGCCGTCGCCGCGCACTTCGGCCGTGACATCGAGCGCTCCCTGGCCAAGCTCGCCGGCATCGTCGCCGATGCCCGGGCCGCCGGCGTGCAGCTGCTGGTGCTGCCGGACGCCACGCTGGGCGGCTACCTGTCGGACCTGCGGCGTCCCGACCCCACGAGCCTGCCGCCGGGCCTGTGCGAGGACTCCTCGGAGATCGAGCGGGTGCGCGCGCTGGCCGGCGACATGGTGCTGGCGCTGGGCTACACCGAGGAGACGGTCGTCGACGGCGAGCACCGCCTCTTCAACACCGCGGTCTGCCTCGACGGCTCCGGCGTGCTGGGGCGGCACCGCAAGGTGCACCGACCCGCCGGCGAGTCCCTCGTGTACGACGCCGGCGACTCCTTCAGCGCGTTCGACACCCCGCTGGGCCGGCTCGGCATGCTCATCGACTACGACAAGACCTTCCCCGAGGCCGCCCGGACGCTGGCGATGGACGGGGCGACGGTGCTGGCCTGCCTGTCGGCCTGGCCGGCGTCGGTCACCGACCGCGCCTCGCGGCTGCCCCAGGACCGCCAGTCACGGCTCTTCGACCTCTACGACTGCGCGCGCGCCGCGGAGAACCAGGTCGTGTGGGTCTCCTCCAACCAGACCGGTGTGATGGGCGGCCTGCGCTTCCTCGGGCAGGCCAAGGTGGTGGGCCCCGGCGGTGACGTGCTCGCGCGCACCTCCTCCAAGGGCGGGCTGGCCGTCGCCGAGCTCGACCCCGAGGTCGAGGTCGCCCGTGCGCGCCGGGTCCTGCACCACCTCGCCGAGCGCACCCCCGAGGCCTACGTGGCGCTCCGGGCCGCCGACGCCGACGTCCCCGGGGCCTGACCCGTGCGGATCGCCCTGCTGACCTACTCCACCAAGCCCCGCGGTGGCGTGGTGCACACGCTCGCGCTCGCCGAGGCGCTGGCCGCGCTGGGCGAGAGCGTCGACGTCTGGACGCTGGGACGGGGCGGGGACACGACGTTCTTCCGGGCCGTCGACCCGCGGGTGGGCGTGCGCGCCGTGCCCTTCCCCGAGGTCGAGGGCGAGGACGTCGGGCAGCGCATCGTGCGCTCGATCGAGGTGCTGCGCGCGGCCTTCGCGGCCGACCGGGAACGCTACGACGTCGTGCACGCGCAGGACTGCATCAGCGCCAACGCCGCCCTGCCCTGCGTGCGCACCATCCACCACCTCGACACGTTCACGACGCCCGCACTCGTGGCCTGCCACGAGCGGGCGGTCCTCGAGCCGAGCACCCGGGTCTGCGTGTCGGCCGCGGTGGCCGAAGAGGTGCGCCAGGGCTGGGGGCTCGAGCCGATCGTCATCCCCAACGGGGTCGACGCCGCACGCTTCGCCGCGGCCGCGACCGACCACGAGGGACGGGCGGAGTGGCGCGAGCGCATCGGTGCGCCGTACGTCCTGGCGCTGGGCGGGATCGAGCCGCGCAAGGGCACCCTGGACCTGCTCGAGGCCTACGCCGCGATGGTCCGCTCCCAGCCCGACCCCGCCCACGTGCGACTGGTGCTCGGCGGCGGGGAGACGCTCTTCGACTACCGCGACTACCGCGCGGCCTTCGACGCCCGCGCCGCCGAGCTGGCCGAGGAGCTCGGAACGCAGCCGCTGGTGCTGGGACCCGTCGAGGACACGGCGCTGCCGTCGCTGGTGGCCGAGGCGTCGGCGCTCGGGTTCGTCTCCACCAAGGAGGGCTTCGGGCTCGCCGCGATGGAGGCGCTGGCCGCCGGGGTGCCCGTGGTCGCCCGCGACCTGCCGGTGCTGCGCGAGGTCCTGGGCACGACCGTGTCCTTCGCCGCCGACGTCCCCTCGATCGCGGGCGCACTCGCCGCGGCGCTGCGCGCGCCCGGCGACCCTGCCCCGGGGCGGGCCCTGGCCGGGTCCTACACCTGGGAGCGGGCCGCGCGGGCGCACGTCGCGCTCTACCGCGAGGTCGCCGGCGCCTGAGGCGTCACCGGGCGGCGACCACGACCTTGCCGATGGTGCGGCCACTCTCGACCTGCCGGTGCGCGGCACGGAGCTGCTCGGCGTCGATGGGTCGCAGGACGGTGGTGGCGGTGCTGCGGACCCGACCCTCGTCGACCAGGGCGGCGACGTCGGTCAGCAGGCGGTGCTGGGCGAGCTGGCCGTCGCCGCCGGCGATGGGACGGGTGAACATCAGCTCCCAGTGGAAGCTGATCGACTTCGACTTCAGGAAGGCGATGTCGAGGGTCTCGGGGTCGTCGATGGCCACGATCTGGCCGAAGGGGTTGAGCACGTCGACGTACAGCTCGAGCTGGCCCGGGTCGGCGACGCGGGCGGTGAACACCCAGTCGACGCCGTCGGGGGCAGCGGCGGCAATCTGGCCGCGCAGGTCGCCGGCGCGGTGGTTGACCGTGGCCTCCGCGCCGAGACCACACACCCACGCCTCGGACTCCTCGGTCGAGCTGGTGGCC
This sequence comes from Nocardioides marinus, assembly GCF_013408145.1. NCBI lineage: Bacteria > Bacillati > Actinomycetota > Actinomycetes > Propionibacteriales > Nocardioidaceae > Nocardioides > Nocardioides marinus. The sequence continues at coordinate 3,947,227 of NZ_JACBZI010000001.1, read as the reverse complement.
ACGACACGTACTCCGGGCAGCAGCGCCTCGGCCAGCTGCAGCACCATCGAGCCGACCCCACCGCTGGCGCCGACGACCAGGAGCGTGCCGGTGCTGGCCTCGGTGAGGCGGAGCTTGTCGAAGAGGCCCTCCCACGCGGTGATCGCCGTGAGCGGCAGGGCCGCTGCGTCGGCGAAGGAGAGGCTGCGCGGCTTGCGGGCCACGATCCGCTCGTCGACCACGTGGAGCTCGGCGTTGGTGCCCGGGCGCAGGATGTCGCCGGCGTACCAGACCTCGTCGCCGGGCTGGAAGAGCGTGACGTCCTCGCCGACCTCGACGACGACGCCGGCGGCGTCGAAGCCGAGGACCCGGGCGCCGTCGGGGTCGCCGCCGCCACGGACCTTGACGTCGACGGGGTTCACCGAGACCGCGCGGACCTCGACGAGGAGGTCGCGGGCGCCGGGGACGGGGCGGGGCAGCTCGACGTCGACCTGGCTGGCCGGGTCCTCGACGGGGAGGCTGCGGGTGAAGGCGACGGCCCGCATCGTGGCGGTGGTCGGCGGGTCGGACGGGGCAGTGGCGTGGATGTCAGTGGTCATGCCTCGAGCATGAGAGATGGGTACTAGTTACCGTCAAGGGCATCTGGTTCCCTAGGGGTACTATTGCGCTCATGAGCGCCTCCACCCATCTCCCCGACAGCTGCGGACCGGGCGACGTCTACACGGCGATGTGCCCGTGCCGCGACATGCTCGACCTGCTCGCCAACAAGTGGAGCGCGCTGGCGATCGGGGCGCTCGAGGACGGTCCGCAGCGCTTCGGCGAGCTGCGTCGCCAGCTCCAGGGCATCAGCCCCAAGGTGCTGTCCGCGAGCCTGAAGCGGCTCGAGGAGCACGACCTCGTGATCCGCACGGTCTACGCCGAGGTGCCGCCTCGCGTGGAGTACGCCCTGACCGACCTCGGCCGCAGCGCCGCCGTCCCCCTCGCCGCGCTGCGCGACTGGGTCGAGGACAACGTCACCACCCACTGAATCACTGAGGCACTGGGCCCCGCGGCAAGGAGGGGGGTCGCTCAGTCGGCCGCGCCTCCACGCGCCCTGGCCGTGACCCTGCGCAGCACCCGGTGCAGCTCCTCGGCCTGCCGCGCGGTCAGGCCCAGCGCCTCGGTGATGGCCGCACGGATGCGCGGGGCCTCCGCGCGCAGGCGGTCGCCGTCGTCGGTCAGCGCCACCTCGACCTGACGCTCGTCCTGAGCGCTGCGGACCCGGCGTACCAGGCCGTGGGACTCCAGCCGTTTCACCAGCGGGCTGATCGTGCCGTAGTCCATCTCGAGACGCTCCACGATCGCCCCGATGGGCTGGGGCCCGCGCTCCCAGAGGACCGTCAGCACGAGGTACTGCGGATAGGTGAGGCCCAGGGGCTCCAGCAGCGGTCGGTACACCGCGGTCATCGCCCGCGAGGCGGCGTGCAGGTCGAAGCAGACCATCTCCTCGAGCAGGTCCTGGGACACGGCATCCGACGGCTCCTCACCCATACCGGGAATCTATCGGGTCGACCCTGGGTTCACTATTCCATCGCGCACAATTCAAATGTGCTCGATGCTTCCTCACCCACCTCACCCAGGAGTCCCCATGAACCACGTGCTCGAGCCGGCCGCCCAGGCCTTCGCCGACGCCACCGCCCAGCCCCCGTTCCTCTACGAGATCGGTCCCGAGGCCGCCCGCGCCGTCCTCGACGACGTCCAGGCCCAGCCCATCGACCTGCCCGAGGTACACGAGGCGTGGACCACCGTCCCGGCCGAGGTCGGTGACGTCCGGGTCCGGATCGTCACCCCGCCGGCGGCCACCACCCCGCTGCCGGCGGTCCTCTACGTCCACGGCGGCGGCTGGGTGCTCGGCAACGCCGGCACCCACGACCGCCTCGTCCGCGAGCTCGCCCTCGGCGCCGAGGTCGCGGTCGTCTTCGTGGAGTACGACCGCTCCCCCGAGGCGCGCTACCCCGTCGCCGTCGAGCAGGCGTACGCCGCTGCCCGCTGGATCACCACCGACGGCGCCTCCTTCGGCATCGACCCCACCCGCATCGCCGTGGCCGGCGACTCCGTCGGCGGCAACATGGCCGCCGTCCTGACCCTGCTGGCCAAGGAGCGCGGGGACGTCACGTTCCGCCACCAGTCGCTCTACTACCCCGTCACCGACGCCGGGCAGGACACCGACAGCTATCGCGAGTTCGCCGACGGCCCGTTCCTCACCGCCAAGGCGATGGCGTGGTTCTGGGACTCCTACCTGCCTGAGGCCGACGCGCGGGACGACATCACCGTCTCCCCGCTGCGCGCCACGCTCGAGCAGCTCGCGGGGCTCCCCGAGGCGCTGGTGATCACCGACGAGCAGGACGTGCTGCGCGACGAGGGCGAGGCCTACGCCCGTAAGCTGCTCGCCGCCGGCGTGCCCACCACGAGCATCCGCTACAACGGCATCCTGCACGACTTCGTGATGCTCAACCCGCTACGCGACACCGCCGCCGCCACCGCCGCCATCGGCCAGGCGATCGGCTCCCTGCGGGCGGCCCTGCACTCCGCGGTCTGAACCCGCACCGCACGACGCCGCAGGTCGAGATCGGCCTGCGGCGTCGTCGTTCCGGTGGCAGTCAGCGCGTGGCTCCTCGCCTGAGCCGCCGGGCCCACCCGGACCCTCTCGCCGGACCCCGCTCACGACGACGTCCCCGCGACCCTCCGGCGACTCCACTTGAGCCACGCCAAGCTCAGGTTCAGCCCCACCATGGCGGAGAGCGGCAGCCAGCCGAACACGACGAGCAATTCCTCGGCCCCCGAGTCCCGGACCGCCAGCGGCAGGAGCAGCGCGGCGCCCACTGCCAGCGCCGCGACGGCGGGGGCCGGACGCGATCGCTCGTCCAGCTTCCGCCTGCCCCACAGGACACCGACGCCCACCCCCACGACGTGGAGCGGGACCAGGACGGGCAGCGAGTCGCGAAGGAGCTCGCGCACCGGCGGGTTGGCGAGGATCAGGAGGACGAAGAAGGCGTAGAGGGACAGCACCAGGAACACGCGTAGGACATGCCCTTGCCAGGAGACGTCCTGCACTTCGAACTCCTTCGTTGACGACCGGGGCTGGAAGGCCTGCCCCGCGGGGTGGTGGGCGCTTCCCGTGCGGGGCCACCGGACTGTGCCTATGACGGCGTAGCAGCGCGTGGCCCGTCAGGGGCCGAAGCATCCGATGGGGATCACGTGGACACCGTCGGGTCGGCGGCCGCCGGCACCTGTGGAGGTGATGACTCCGAGGCAGGCGGGTTCGTGGTGCCGGTCGGTGTCGACGTTGCTGGCGAACTTGAGCAGGGATGCGGCTCCCGCGTCCACGTCGCGTGGGTTGAGCTTGATCTCGAAGGCTGCCCACTTGTTGTCGCGAGCGGTCAGCACGGCGTCGACCTCGTTGCCGTTCTCGTCTCGCCAGGAGTCGACACGACCGCGATGGAGCTGTGCGTAGATGCGGAGGTCACGGATGGCGAGGGCCTCGAAGTGGAGACCCAGCGCCTGCGGGTCCGCCTTGAGCTCGGCGCTGCCGATGTTCAGTGCGGCCGGCCCGATCGAGGGATCCACGAAGTACCGCACCGGCGCGGTGCGCAGACGAGCTCGCGAGCGCATGTGGGGCCGCCAGGCCGCGGAGTCGTCGGTGAGCCAGAGGCGGGTGAGTGCACCGAGGTAGCCGGTGAGCGTCTCGTAGGCGATCGGCCTTCCCTCGCCGCCCACGTCCTTGGCCAGATCGTTCAGCTTGACCGGCTGCCCCACGCCGTGGGCGAGGGATTCGAGCAGGCGGCGCAGGTTGCCGGGGTTGCGGCGATGGCCCATCTCCGCGATGTCCACCTCCACGACGTGGCGCAGGTAGTCCGCAAGCCAGTCGCGAGCGAAGTCCTCATCGGCCCCGAGCAGCTCCGGCCAGCCGCCGGCGACGATGCGGCGCAACAGGTCCTCGAAGGTCAGGTGCGTGCCCAGACCCTTCTGTGACTCACCGTCCAACAGACTGGCCAGCGACATCTCCCCGGTCGAGTCGCCGGACTCGAACAGACTCATCGGGCGCATCTGCATGACCGAGAACCGTCCGGTTCCCGAGTGACGAGTCGCAGTTGCAAGTCGAACTTTTGCGGGGCATGAATTCGAAGATTCACGGAGCGAAGTGCCGCCCGGTCCCCGCAGCACGTGTCAGGTTCACCGACGGCGGCGACTCGGGACCCTTCGACCGACGGCGGCAGTGGCGGCCGATAGATCTCCGGCCCCTTTCGCCTCCTCCTCAGACAACTGATGGTCGAAACAGGTCGTAGTGTGCGACGCCACCAGACTCGAGCGCCCTCTCGAGTTCGAAGAACCCCTGGCGCCGAAGCAGGTCCCACTCTGAATCCGTGATCGGCACCCCTTGGAGCGGATGAAGGTCCTGAGCGACTCCTTCGACTGCGAGAGGTGTCAGTCCGTCGTAGTCGAACGGCTCCACCCACATGATGTGCTTGGTGCTCGCTGTCGGCAGGTAGTCGACGACGAGATGGGGAAAGACGACCCCCGGAGCGGCAAGCCATCCGTCCTTGGAGACGTTGAAGGCCGAAGTCGCGACCACGTTCCCTAGTTCGGGCACGTCACGAGGGCCGACGATCATCAACTCGACTCGTATGTCACGCCCGTCCAACCAATTCTCCACGGCGTGCAACGAGGCCGTCATGTAGGTCACCAGATCCGGGTGGGGGCTGCCCTCCGCCTCGACAATGGCGACTACGTTCTGTTCGTTGTCGCCGTAGTAGGCACGAACCTGGCTCTCGCCGCGGAGTCGGGCCTGCAGAGCCGTCGACACTGCACGACGCGTGGGTGGCAAGCTTGGCTTGATCAAGGACCTCTCCTTGATGCGAGCGGTTCGAAAGTGAGAGTTCTGGCCGGTAACGGCTCGGGTGGTTGGGTTCATCGAGGAACCGCCCTCTTCACGGGCCAGCTTCGAGCACCTTCCAGGCCCGATTCGGTACCCCTGGAGGCCGCCTCGGTGGCGCCCTCTTCGGGAGCAACTGTGCCCGTACTGTGCCCGCAACCGGGTCCGGGCACAGAGGTTGCGGATTCAACGGCAGGTTCCGGCGACCTCGGAAACGACAAAACCGCAGGTCGGCGGGCTGACCTGCGGCTTGATCGATCTGCGCGCCTGTAGGGATTCGAACCCCAAACCTTCTGATCCGTAGTCAGATGCTCTATCCGTTGAGCTACAGGCGCCCATCGTCCCGGGGTGGCCGCGACGACTGGTCGATACTAGCGAACGGGGGACGAGGAGCCGAATCGGCGGGTCGCGGGGACCGCTGGGGTGGGTGGTCTCGACGCTCGCTCGTCGCTGGCGCTCCTCGCTGCTCGACCACCGAGAGGTCGCGCGGCGTACGGGGCTGTGACCTGCCCCACGACCCTTGGCTCGATCCAATATGCGGACACCGATGTCCGGATTAGGGTCGCCGCACCGTGTGCGTGGCTGGCAACGACGCCTACTCCCCACGTCGTCCACCTTCTCAGGCAAGCATGCCGGCGAGACCCGAAGAGGCCCCATGACCCTCACGTCCATCGACCTCAGCACTGCCCCCACGACGCACGAGGGGATCCTCGCCTTCGTCCGCGAGGTCGCCGAGCTCACCCAGCCCGACGCCATCCACTGGTGCACCGGCTCCGACGAGGAGTGGACGATGCTGACCGAGGCCCTCGAGGGCACCGGCACGTTCACCCGCCTCGACCCGGCCAAGAAGCCGAACTCCTTCTACGCCGCCAGCGACCCGATCGACGTCGCGCGCGTCGAGGACCGCACCTACATCTGCTCGGTGGACGAGAAGGACTGCGGGCCCACCAACAACTGGATGGACCCCGAGCAGATGAAGGGGATCATGCGGGGCCTCTACGAGGGCTGCATGCGGGGCCGGACGATGTTCGTCATCCCGTTCGTCATGGGCCACCTCGAGGCCGAGCGCCCGATGTTCGGCGTCGAGCTCACCGACTCCGCCTACGTCACCGTCTCCATGCGCGTCATGGCCCGCATGGGCTCCGCGGTCCTGGACAAGATGACCGAGACCGACGCCGACTTCGTCCAGGCGATCCACTCCGTCGGCCACCCGCTGGCCGAGGGCGAGGCCGACGTCGCGTGGCCGTGCAACGACACCAAGTATATCGTGCAGTTCCCCGAGGAGCGGGCCATCTGGTCCTTCGGCTCCGGCTACGGCGGCAACGCCCTGCTCGGCAAGAAGTGCTACGCCCTGCGCATCGCCTCGGTCATGGCCCGCGACGAGGGCTGGCTCGCCGAGCACATGCTCATCCTCAAGCTCACCAGCCCGCAGGGCGTCGTGAAGTACGTCGCCGCCGCGTTCCCCTCCGCGTGCGGCAAGACCAACCTGGCGATGCTCAAGCCGACCATCCCCGGCTGGAAGGTCGAGTCCATCGGCGACGACATCGCCTGGATGCGCATCGGTGAGGACGGCCGCCTGTGGGCGGTCAACCCCGAGTACGGCTTCTTCGGTGTCGCCCCCGGCACCAACGAGCACACCAACCCGCACGCGATGGCCACCATCAACAAGGGCAACTCGGTGTTCACCAACGTCGCCCTCACCGAGGACGGCGACGTGTGGTGGGAGGGCCTGGAGAACCCGCCGGCCAAGGCGACCTCCTGGAAGGGCGAGCCCTGGACGCCGGAGTCCGAGGAGCTCTCCAGCCACCCCAACAGCCGCTACTGCACCCCGATCAAGCAGTGCGACATCCTCGCGCCGGAGTTCGACGACCCGCGCGGCGTCCCGATCGACGCGATCCTCTTCGGCGGCCGCCGCAAGACGACCGTCCCGCTGCTCTTCGAGGCCCGCGACTGGACCCACGGCACCTTCCTCGGCGCCACGCTCTCCTCGGAGACCACCGCCGCCGCGATCGGCGCCACCGGCGTCGTGCGCCGCGACCCGATGGCCATGCTGCCCTTCATCGGCTACAACGCCGGTGACTACTTCGGCCACTGGATCAACATCGGCAAGGACAACGACGAGTCCAAGCTGCCGAAGATCTTCTACGTCAACTGGTTCCGCCGCGACGAGGACGGCGGCTTCCTGTGGCCCGGCTTCGGCGAGAACAGCCGCGTCCTGAAGTGGGTCGTCGAGCGCCTCGACGGCCAGGCCGCCGCGGTCGAGACCCCCATCGGCCACGTGCCGGCCCCGGGCTCGCTGGACGTCGAGGGCCTCGACATGACCGACGAGGCGCTGGCCGCCGCGCTCCACGTGGACGTGGAGGAGTGGAAGGCCGAGATCCCGCAGATCCAGGAGTGGTTCGACAAGTTCGGCGACGACCTGCCCGCCGTCCTCTGGACCGAGCTCGACGGCCTCAAGGCGCGCCTGGGTCTCTGAGTTCCGCCTGATCATCGCGTCGAGCCCGTCCCGGTACGCCGGGGCGGGCTCGCTGCGTCGTACGGGGTGGTGGTCTCGACGCCCGCTCGCTGGCGCTCGCTGCTCGACCACCGACAGAGGCCTTGCTGCTCGACCACCGGAGGGCCAGAGGCGGTGCGACCGATTGCAGGAATGTGCAACGATCGGCCCCACTCGGGGCACGACGGAGGATCGGAGGGCGTGGTGGCGACGTACGGTCCCGACCAGCGCGCGCTGCTGGAGTCTGCCGGGGTGGAGCTGTTCGAGCGGGTGCTCGCCGAGGACGGGATCGCCGTCGACGACGAGCGCATCGCCGAGGACGGCGCCGACCGTGAGGCGTTCGACCTGCTCGTCGAGCTGGGCCTGCTGCTGCTCGACCCCGAGGCCGGCACCTGGCTGCCCGAGGACCCCGCCACCGCCCAGTCGCGCGTCGTCTCACCGCTGACCAGCGAGAGCGTGCGTCTGTTGCAGGAGTCCGGTGACTGGGCGCGCGCCTTCGGCAGCGTCACCGCCACCTGGCGCCGCGCGCCGCGCTCGGATGCTCGCGGCCCCTTCACCTACCTGCGCGACGAGGCGATCGGGAAGTTCCTCGCCGGCGTCGTCGCCGAGGTCGAGACCGAGATCCTCACCGCCCAGCCGCAGGCCGGGCGCGACGCCCAGACACTCGCCGCCGCCGCGCTGCGCGACGTCGCGGCCCTCGAGCGCGGCGTCAAGATCCGCACGCTCTACCAGCACTCGGCGCGACGCTCCTCGGTCACGCACAAGTACGTCGCCGACGTGACCGCGCGCGGTGCCGAGGTCCGCACGCTCGATGAGTTCTTCAACCGGATGATCATCGTCGACCGCCGGGTCGCGCTGATCCCCGGCGCCGAGGACCTCCGCGTCGCGGTGGCGGTGCGCGAGCCGTCGATCATCGCCTACCTCGTCGACGTCTTCGAGCGCGCGTGGGAGCGCGGACGACCGTTCGAGAACCGCGAGAGCTCGATGCTCAAGGACATCGCGGTCGAGCAGCGGGCGATGACGATCCGCATGCTCATCGAGGGGCACGCCGACCCGGTGTCGGCGAAGCGGCTGGGCGTCAGCCCCCGCACGTACGCCGGCTACGTCGCCGACCTCAAGGAGGAGTACGAGGCGGAGACCCGCTTCCAGCTGGGCTACACGATGGGGCGGATGGGCCTCACCGGGAACGAACGCCCCGGCGAGGGACCCACCTCCGCAGAGTGAGCCTGGCTGTGGGTGCCGGGCTCAGGGTGCCGGGCTCAGGGTGCCGGGCGGCAGAAGCCGCCGCAGCCCCAGCTGGTGTCGGCCTGGGCGGGAGCGGCCACCCCGAGGACGCCGACGGACATGATGGCGGAGGCCAGCACGACCGCGGCCCTACGCATGATCTTCATCAGTGAGAGTTCCCCTCATCGAGTGGGGGCCCACGCAATGGCCCCGTGGCTCATTGTGTGTCGCCACCGGGCCCGGCAAACACCGTGGCACTGCCTCACAAATCTGCATTGCAGGAACCTGCAGACCGGCGCGCGACCTCGCGGACCCGGGCAGACGTCTCGGCCCCCGTCCGGGGGACGGGGGCCGAGGCCGGCGGAGGCGGAGGGATTTGAACCCTCGATGGGGTTGTAGCCCCAAACCCGCTTAGCAGGCGGGCGCCATAGACCTGACTAGGCGACGCCTCCATGCAGCCCCGACAGGCTACAAGGAGCGGTGCGCGGGCGCCGAATCGCCCTCGCCCAGCGGGCAGGAGAGCCGCCGGGCGCTCAGGAGAGCGGCTTGAGCTTCTGGCCGGCCGCCAGCCGGCGCTGCATCTCGCGGACGAAGTCCTCGCGGTCCACGGCCAGCGCCTGGACCGGCAGCGTGGTGCGGGTGCCGTCCTTGAGGTGCAGCACGAAGCAGGGGATGCCGTTCGGGCTGGCGGTGGCGGCCTGGGAGACGTCGGTCCAGCGGGCGGCACGGGTGCCGGCGCCGCGGACCAGGCGGACGGCGTACCCGTCCTCGTCGACGCGCAGCACCCAGGCCCGGGCGCGCATCCACCAGCCGAGGGTGAGCACCGCGGCCAGTCCGACGGCGATGCCGAGCACCAGCAGGTCCGGCGGGAGACCGGCCGCGGCGACCAGCGCGGTCAGCCCCAGCACCAGCAGCGCGAGCAGCACCAGCGCCGGGCCCATCAGCCGCGCCGCCATCGTCGGGGCGAGGCGGTAGACGTGCGGGGTGGGGAGGCCGGACATGCCCCCATCCTCTCAACCCGGCCCCGTCGCCTACGATCGCACCCAGCCCTCGGCTGCGGTCGACGGCGATGGAGGGGTGCCGGAGTGGCCGATCGGAACCGCCTTGAAAGCGGTCGTAGCGAGAGCTACCGCGGGTTCGAATCCCGCCCCCTCTGCCAGGAGCCCCGCTGGATCCAGGCTGGACCCGGCATGGGTGTCAGACGGTGAGGGCGAGCAGCACGTCGCCCTCCTGCACCACGTCGCCGGTGGCGACCTTGACCGCGGTGACGGTGCCGGCGCGCTCGGCGATGACGGGGATCTCCATCTTCATCGACTCCAGCAGCGCGACCGTGTCGCCCACGGCCACGTGGTCGCCGGGGGCGACGGAGACGCTCATGACGTTGGCGACCATGTCGGCCACCACCTCGATCACCTGTTCGCGGGGCACGGATCGACCGTAGTCGTTACCGGTGCGTACCCCGAGTCGAGCGGGTCCGTGGGCTCGGGGACCCGCTACAGCAGGGCGGCGGTGCGCCGCGGCTCGGGGCGTACGGCGCTGGCCTGCTCGTCGCGGCGGGCGCGACGCCCACGGGAGCCGGTGAGCGCCAGGTCGACCCGGATCACCACGAGCCCGATCAGCAGCCCGATCAGCAGGCCGTAGCCCACCGACAGGCCGCTCTCGAGCAGCGCCACCGACGGGTCGACCAGCGCGTTGGCGATCGAGACGGTGCCGGCGGCGCCGAACGCGCAGACCCACCAGCCCTGGCGGCGCCGGGCACGCATGTGGCAGCCCCAGGCGAGGGCGGGGACCCCGAGGATCGTCTCGAGGGGGCGCGGGAAGGCGCCGAGGTTCTCCCGCGACCAGCGCACCCCGTCGAGCAGGGTGGTCACGACGTCGCCGGGGCCGTACTCGCGCAGCAGCTCGGCGTACCCGACGAAGACCAGCAGCACGACGCCACCGCCGATGGTGGCGATCAGGCCGCGGCGGCCCAGCCCGTGCAGGCCGGCGCCGAGGCGGTGGACGAGCAGGAACGCCCCGGCGAGCGCGAGGCCGAGGGTGGCGTACTGGAAGCGCACGACGGTCAGCGCCGGCTCGAAGCCCACCGTCGCGAACGCACCCACCGAGGCGATCACGACCGCCACGGCGCACTCGCGTGCCGCCTCCCGGAACCGCTTGGCCGGCACGGTCATCATCACCGCCAGCACCGCCGCGAGCGCGCAGGTCATCACCGCGGCCCCGGTGCGGCCGCGGTCGTCGTCGAGCAGCAGCACCGCCACGCCGACCAGCAGCGTCAGGGCACCGAAGACACCGGGGCGGCCGCCGGTGCGGGCGGCCAGCGCCCAGACGTAGGAGGTCGCCACCGCGACCGACCCGGCGCCGCCGAGCCAGGCGGGGCCGACCGGCACGACCCCGGCGACGAGCAGCCCGAGGCCGAGGCAGAACAGCACCCACCAGGACACGTGCGGCACCCTCGAGCCGCCCAGCGCCACCGCACGGGCGCGCCAGCGCTCGAGGCGGCCGGCGTCGGCCGACGCCCCGCTCGGCTCCTCGGCCGGGGTGGGCACGGCACCGTCGGGCGTGACCGTGACGGGCCGGCTGGCGGGCTGGTTGGCGGGCTGGCTGACGGGCTGGCCGGTGGGCTCCGCGGGGGGCTGCGTCGCGGGTCGGGTCAGGGGCCGCGCGGGGGACGGCGCGGGGATCTCCGCGCGGCCGGTGGCAGGTGCCTCGGTCGGCCCCTCTGTCGGCCTCTCGGTCGGCCCGGCGCCCGGCGTGGTCGCCGGCGTGGTGGTGCGCTCGGACCGCGGGCGACGGGACCGCCGCGGCTTCTCCGCGCGACGTCGGGGGGCGGCTCGGGACACGGCGCTCGAGCCTACAGCCGGCGGTTGGTCAGCGAGGGGTTGGTCCGGCGGGCCTCGAGCAGCCGCTCGCGGCTCACCACGGCCCGCACCGTCCCCGGCCCGTCACCGGCCTCCGCGAGCACGTCACCGAGGGGGTCGACGACCATCGAGTGCCCGCTGTAGCGGGGGCCGGGCTGGGCCGCGGCGGCGACGTGCACGGTGTTCTCGATGGCGCGGGCGCGCAGCAGCGTGCGCCAGTGGTCGACCTTGCGCTCGCCGGCCACCCACGCCGCCGGCACGACCAGCAGCTCGGCGCCGGCGTCGACCAGGGCCCGCGCCATCTCGGGGAAGCGCAGGTCGTAGCAGGTCATCAGTCCCACCGTGACCCCGCCGACGTCGACGGTCACCGGCTCCGGCGCACCCGGGCTGAGCCGGTCGGACTCGCGGTAGCCGAAGGAGTCGTAGAGGTGGATCTTGCGGTACGACGCCCGCGACCGCCCCCGCACCAGCAGCGTGTTGAACGGGCGACCCGGGTCGCCGCTGCGCTCGAAGGACCCGGCCACGACCGTGGTCCCGCGCAGCTCGGCCACCCGCGTCAGCTCGGTGTCGAAGGGCCCACCGACCTCCTCGGCGAACCCGCTGACGTCCTCCCCCGGCGACCCGAAGTCGCGGGCGAAGGCCTCCGGCAGCACCACGAGGTCGGCGTCGTCGGGCACCAGGTCGGCCAGCCGCGAGCGGTTGACGTCGGGGTCGAGGTCGGCGGCCTCCTGGACCAGCGCGAGCCGCAGCGTGACGTCACTCATGCCCTCCACCCTGCCACCTCGGGCCAGGACTCTGTGAGAGTGAGGACGTGGTCGACGCCCCTTCCTGCCCTCCCCTCGACGCGTTCGCCGCCGTGGTCCTCGCGGGTGGCACCGCCGCCCGGATGGGCGGCATCGACAAGGCCTCGGTCGAGCTGCACGGGCGCACCCTGCTGGCCCGCGCCCTGGAGGCCGTCATCGACGCCCGCGAGGTCGTGGTCGTCGGCGAGGAGGTCCCCACGGACCGACCGGTCACGTTCGTCCTGGAAGACCCGCGGCACGGCGGCCCCGTCGCCGGGCTGCTGACCGGCCTGGACTCGCTGCTGCGCCCGCCGCCGCTGCTGGCCGTCCTCGCCGTGGACATGCCCCTGGTCACCGCGGCGACCTTCGACCGGCTCCGTGCCGGCATCGGCGACACCGACGGCGCCCGCCTCGTGGACCCCGACGGCCGGCACCCGCTCGCGCTGGTGCTGCGGACCGACCGGCTCAGCGGCGTACGACCCGACCGGGAGGGGCAGCACGGGATGGCGCTGCGTGCGCTGCTCGCGCCGCTCACGCTGACCGAGGTGCCGACCGCGGGCGACGAGCACCGCGACGTCGACACCTGGGAGGACCTGCGGGACCTGTCCTGAGCCAGCCGCAGCGGGGTTGTCGCGGCGGGCGCACGCGCGGATAGTGGGCCTCGTGAACCTCCACGACTGGATCGACGAGCTCTGCGACGTGCTGGACCTCGACGCCGAGGTCGACGAGGGGCTGGTGCTGGACCTGGCGCGGGTGGCCGCGCACCAGGTGGTCCGCCCGGCCGCTCCCATCTCGACCTTCCTGCTCGGGCTGGCCGCGGGCCGTCAGGGCGCCGGGCCCGAGGAGGTCGAGGAGCTGGCGGCCCGCGCGCGGGCGCTCGCCGAGGCCTGGGACCGTCCGGCCGGCGCGCCGGACCCCGAGGCGGCCGGAGCCGAGGTCGAGGTGCCGGACGACCGGGGGGTCGACCACACCGCCGACCTGCGGGAGTTCGAGGACGCCTGAGTCCCGCGGGACGTCATACGTCCAGCGGCAGCGGACGTCCCCTCCGTATGACGTCCCACGGGCCGGGTAGCGTCGGCGCCATGCGTGCCGTCGTCGCCCAGGGGACCGGTGGTCCCGAGGTCCTGTCCGTCGCCGAGGTGCCCGACCCGCAGGCCGGGCCCGGGGAGGTCGTCGTGCGGGTCGCGGCCGCGGGCCTGAACCGTGCCGACCTGCTGCAGCGGATGGGCTTCTACCCGCCGCCGCCCGGCGCCTCGGACGTCATCGGGATGGAGTGCTCCGGCACCGTCGCCGAGGTCGGCGAGGGCGTGACGCAGTGGGCGGTCGGCGACGAGGTGTGCTGCCTGCTCGCCGGGGGTGGGTACGCCGAGCTCGTGGCCGTGCCCGCGGGGCAGGTCATGCCCGTGCCCGACGGGGTCGACCTGGTCACCGCCGCCGCGCTGCCGGAGGTCGCGGCGACCGTGTGGTCCAACGTCTTCATGGTCGCCGGCCTGCGCCCCGACGAGACCTTCCTGGTCCACGGCGGCGCCGGCGGCATCGGCACCTTCGCCATCCAGCTCGCCCACGCCCTCGGGGCGCGGGTGGCGACGACCGGCGGCACGGCGGAGAAGCTGGAGTTCTGCCGCTCGCTGGGTGCCGACGTCACCATCGACTACCGCGAGCAGGACTTCGTCGAGGTGCTGCGCGAGGCGACCGACGGCCACGGGGCCGACGTGATCCTCGACAACATGGGCGCGAAGTACCTCGCCCGCAACGTCGACGCGCTCGCCACCGAGGGCCGGCTCGTGGTCATCGGCATGCAGGGCGGCACCAAGGCCGAGCTCGACCTCGGGGCGCTGCTGAAGAAGCGCGGTGCGGTCGTCGCGACCTCGCTGCGCGCTCGGCCGGTCGAGGGCAAGTCGGCGATCTGCGCCGGGGTCGTCGAGCACGTGTGGCCGCTGGTCGCCGAGCAGAAGGTGCGCCCGATCGTCCACCAGGTCCTCGCCCTCGACGACGTCGCCGCCGCCCACGAGCTGATGGGCTCGGGTGCGCACACCGGCAAGATCCTGCTCACCCCGTGAGCGGCGTACCCCGTTCTAGGGTGGGCGCATGAGCGAGCAGCACTCCCCCACCGAGCAGCCCGGCCCGCAGGGCGAGCAGCAGGTCGTCGTGGTCGGCCCCGACGGCCGCCCGATCGGCACCATGCCAGCCGCGGCCGCGATGGCGATGGTCAGCCAGGGCGCCCCGTCCCCGGAGGGCACCACTGGCGACTCCGACGACGAGCGGCACCTCACCGAGCTCGTCGAGCAGCCGGCCAAGGTCATGCGCATCGGCGGGATGATCCGCCAGCTGCTCGAGGAGGTGAAGGCCGCTCCGCTCGACGAGGCCAGCCGCAACCGGCTGCGCGACATCCACGCCGCCTCGATCACCGAGCTCGAGGCCGGGCTGGCCCCCGAGCTGATCGAGGAGCTGCACCGGCTCAGCCTGCCCTTCACCGAGGACGTCACCCCCTCCGAGGGCGAGCTGCGCATCGCCCAGGCCCAGCTGGTCGGCTGGCTCGAGGGGCTCTTCCACGGGCTGCAGACGGCGATCTACGCCCAGCAGATGGCGGCGCGGGCGCAGTTCGAGCAGATGCGTCGTGGGCTGCCCGCCGGCCACGGCGGCCAGCCGGGCCAGCCCGGTGCCGGCGGCCAGGAGCCCGGCCCGACGCCCGGGGACTCCGGGGGGATGTACCTCTAGGTCCGCCGCCCGGCACGCTTCAGCGGCCGGGCTCAGCGCCGGCCGAGCCGCCCGACCACGAAGAGCCCCAGCACGCCGAGCACCGCCAGCGCGGCGCCCGGGGCCGCGGCACGACCCAGCGGGGTGGGCGGGTCCACGGGCAGCGCCTCGAACTCCGCGCCCGTCGGGCTCGCGGGCACCGGCGGCACGGGGTTGGGCAGGAGTCGGTCGAGCGCGTCGCGCAGGTCGCTGTCGGCCACGGCCGTGCCCGAGTCACCCGCGGCCAGGAAGACCACCGGGTCCGCGGGCTCGCCGTCGGTGGTCTCGGCCTTCACGAAGAAGACGACGTCCTCGCCCTCGGGCAGCCGCCCGAGGTTGCACTCGCCGCGCACGTTGCGGGTGGTGACCACCTCGAGCTCCGCGGCGACGCTGACCCGGGCGGCCTTGTAGACCTCCTGGACCTCGACCTGGTGGGTGATCCGCACGCCGCGCTGACCGTCGTCCAGCGCCGCTGCCTTCGCACCGACCACGGTGCCGGTGAAGACCGCCTGGGCCTGCCGGGTCTGCATGCTGACGCCCTGGTCGGTGCAGGAGGGGTCCTCCGCGGCGTACGCCGCCGGGCCGGTCGCCCCGAGCACCACCCCGCACGCCGCCACGAGCCCGAGCAGGGCCAGCACGAGGCCGGCCGCGAGCGCGGTCGCGGGGGGTCGGGTCGTCGTCGGCACGGGGAAATGAGAGCAGATCACAGGTCGAACACACCAGCCAGGACGCGCGCCACGCCGTCCTCCTCGTGCCCGGGCGCCACCTCGTGGGCCACCTCGACGACGCTGGGGTGCGCGTCGGCCATCGCCCACGAGCGGCCCGCCCACGCCAGCATCGGGATGTCGTTGGGCATGTCCCCGAAGGCGATCACCTCGTCGGGGCCGATACCGAGGTCGGCGCAGACCATCGCGAGCGTCGAGGCCTTGGTCACCTGCGCCGCGCTGATCTCCAGCAAGGTGGTGCTGGAGGACCAGGTGATCGTGAGCCGGCCACCGGTCGCGGCCTCGGCCCGGTCCCAGAACTCCTGCGGCCCCAGCTCCTCGTGCCGAGCCAGCAGCTTCCACGCCCCGGCGGTGAGCAGCTCGTCGACGTGCGCGCGGCGGGCCGCGTCGGGCACGGGGTAGCGCTCCATGAACTCGGGCTCCAGCTCGATGCCCGCACGGGTCTCGACGGCGTACGACGTCCCGGGCACCGCCTCGCGCAGCAGCCGGGCGAACTCGCGACCGACGCCCACCTCGATCGGCCGCTCGAGCCGGGCGCTGTCGGCGGCGACGTCCCACACGGCCGCGCCGTTCGAGATCACCGCCAGCCCGTGCGAGCCCACGTGGTCGAAGACGTCGCGGGCCCACCGCAGCGGCCGGCCGGTCACGAAGACCACCGGCACCCCCCGCCGCTCGACCTCGAGCAGCACCTCGCGCGTGTAGTCCGACACCGAGCCGTCGCTGCGCACCAGGGTGCCGTCGAGGTCGGTGGCGACCAGGCGGGGTGGTCTCGACGCCCGCTCCTCGCTGGCGCTCGTCGCTGCTCGACCACCCGGCACGGGACCCTCCTCGCTGGCGCTCGTCGCTGCTCGACCACCCGGCACGGGGCCCTCCTGGCTGGCGCTCGTCGCTGCTCGACCACCCGGCACGGGGCCCTCCTCGCTGGCGCTCGTCACGGGAGGGACCGCCCTTCGGGCACGGGCCGCACCATCACGAGGTTGCCGTCGTCGTCGGAGCCGCGCAGGCCGGTGAAGCCGTTCTTGGCCAGCACCTTCAGGCTGGTGGCGTTCTCGGGGCTGACGCTCGCGCGCACCCGGACGCCGTCGGCGTCGGCCGCCTCGAGCATCGCCGTGAGCGCCTCGGTCGCGAAGCCCCAGCCGCGTGCCTCGGGCACCAGCCCGTAGCCCACCTCGGTCTCGAGGACGCCGTCCTGCGCCGGTGCCGGCGGGCCGAAGAAACCGATGGAGCCGAGCACGGTCCGGCCACGGACGATGCTGCGGGGGCCCCAGGGGTCGCCCTCGACCCACAGGGTGGCGGCGTCGACGTCGTCGGTGCGGGGGAAGTCGGGGTGCCACTCGGGTCGTCGGCGGCCGCCGCGCAGGTCGGCCACGACGTCGGCCGACCACAGCGGCAGCTCGAGCCGTGCGGTGGCGAGGAGGGGGGACGGGGTGCTCAGAAGTACCGCCCCAGCTCGAGGGCGGCGCCGTCCTCGTCGACGGGAGCCGTCACGTCGTCGGCGGCGGCGCGGACCTCCTCGATCGCCTGGCCCATCGCCACGGACCGGCCGGCCCAGGCGAACATCTCCAGGTCGTTGCGGCCGTCGCCGATCGCCAGCGCGTCCGCCGCCGAGACGCCCAGGTCGTCGCAGACCTGCTGCAGCCCCGAGGCCTTGGAGACACCCACCGGCGAGAGGTCCATCCAGGCGGTCCAGCCCACGACGTAGTCGGTGCCGTGCAGCCCCAGCCGCCCCGCGAGGTCGACGAAGTCCTCCGCGGTCGCCTGCGGATCGCGGATGATCACGCGGCTCACCGGCTCGGCGACGATGTCCTCGACCGGGGTCTCGATCATGTCGCCGGACAGCTCACCGGCCGGGAACGGCCTGTTGACCCGGTAGCCGCGCCCGCGCTCCTCGACCCCGACCAGGGCGTCGGGGTGCTCCTCGAGCACGGCTATGACCGCGGGCCGGGCGTCGAAGGTGTGCTCGTGGACGATGTCCATCGGCGGGTAGCGGAAGACCACGCCGCCGTTGGAGGCCACCACCCACACCGGGTCCTCGGGGTCGTCGAGGCCGA
The DNA here is from genome assembly GCF_013408145.1 of Nocardioides marinus. Lineage (NCBI taxonomy): Bacteria > Bacillati > Actinomycetota > Actinomycetes > Propionibacteriales > Nocardioidaceae > Nocardioides > Nocardioides marinus. Next base: position 3,929,466 of record NZ_JACBZI010000001.1, on the reverse strand, counting down.
GCATGTCCGCCACCGGGGTCATGCCGTGCGGGGAGCGGCCGCTGGCCAGCACCACGTGGGCCCCGGCCGCGCGCGCCCGGCGTACGGCGTCGGCGACCGCGTCGGAGACCTCGGCGTGGGTCTGGCCCGATCCCTCGACCCAGCGCAGCAGGGTGCCGTCGATGTCCAGGGCGACCAGCTTCGGCACCCAGCCGGGAGCCGGCACGCTCACGCGCCGACCGGCTTCAGGACCTCGAGCCCGCCCATGTGCGGCTGCAGGGCCTTCGGCACGCGCACCGACCCGTCGGCCTGCTGGTGGGTCTCGAGGATCGCCACGATCGTGCGGGTCATGGCGCACAGGGTGCCGTTGAGCGTGGCCAGGGGCTTGGTGCCGTCCTCGAACCGGCCGCGGATGTCGAGGCGGCGGGACTGGAACTCGGTGCAGTTGGAGGTCGAGGTGAGCTCGCGGTACTTGCCCTGGGTGGGGATCCACGCCTCGCAGTCGAACTTCCGGATCGCCGAGAGGCCCAGGTCGCCGGCCGCGACGTCGATGACGCGGTAGGCCAGCTCGAGCTTGCCGAGGAACTCCTTCTCCCACGCCAGCAACCGCTCGTGCTCGGCGTAGGACTCCTCGACGGTGGTGTAGACGAACATCTCGACCTTGTCGAACCAGTGGACCCGGATGATCCCCTTGGTGTCCTTGCCGTGCGAGCCGGCCTCCTTGCGGAAGCACGGGCTGAAGGCGGCGTAGCGCAGCGGCAGCGTGGCCGGGTCGAGGATCTCGTCGGAGTGGTAGGCGGCCATCGGCACCTCGGAGGTGCCGACGAGGTAGAGGTCCTCGCCCTCGATCCGGTAGACGTCGTCGGCGGCCTGGCCGAGGAAGCCGGTGCCGTCCATGGCCCGCGGGCGCACCAGCGACGGGGCGATGACCTGGGTGAAGCCGGCCTCCCGGGCCTGCTCCATCGCGAGGTTGACCAGCGCCAGCTCGAGCTGGGCGCCGACGCCGGTGAGGAAGTAGAACCGGCTGCCCGACACCTTGGCGCCGCGCTCGATGTCGATCGCGCCCAGGATCCTGCCGAGCTCGATGTGGTCGCGTGGCTCGAAGCCCTCGGCCTCGAAGTCACGGGGCGTGCCGACGTGCTCGAGCACGACGAAGTCGTCCTCGCCGCCCTCGGGCGCCTCGGGAGCCGCGAGGTTGGGGATCTCCTGCAGGGCGCGCTGCCAGGTCTCCTCGGCCTCGCCGCGGGCGGCCTCGGCGGCCTTGACCTCGGCGGCCAGCGCCTTGGTCTGCGCGAGCAGCTGCTGCTTCTCCTCGCCCTGGGCCTTCGGGATGAGGGCCCCGAGCTGCTTCTGCTGGGCGCGCTTCTCCTCGAACGCGGCGATCGCGGCGCGGCGGGAGGTGTCGGCCTCCAGGGAGCGTGAGACGACCTCGTCGGACAGGCCGCGCTTGGCCAGCGCGGCGCGGACGCGGTCGGGCTCGTCCCGCAGGACCTTGGGGTCGATCATGTCGTGAAGGCTATCCCTGGGGTGGGGCTGTCCTCACCCCGGTTGTGGGTGGGGGCTCTGCCATGCTGTGGCGCGTGCTCGACCGCTCCCGCTCCCTGCTGCTCGGCTGGGGTCTCGCCTGCCTCGCGACCCTCGCCCTGCTGGCGTTCGCGGTCACCGAGGGCTGGGGTCCGCTGGCCGACGTCGACGCCCGCGGTGGCGGCCCCGACGTGCCCTACGTCGAGGCCGGGACCCGCGCCTACGACCTGCTGCGCTGGATCGAGCTGACCTTCGGCACGACCGGCATGACGGTCCTCACCATCGCCACCGGGCTGGTGATGCTCCTGCGCGGGCACCGCCGCGCGGCGGTCGTGGCCCTCGTCGTCCCCGGCCTCACCGCGCTGGCCACGACCTGGCTGAAGGTGTGGATCGGCCGTGAGCGCCCGGACTGGCAGAACCCCGAGGCGCTGCTGGAGTCCAACGCCTTCCCCTCGGGCCACGCCTCGTCGGTCGCCGCGCTCGGGGGCGTGGTCTGCGTGCTGGTGCTGATGCTGGTGCGTCGCGCCACCGTGCGCCGCCTCGTGTACGCCGCGGTCGGGCTCGTCGTCGTGGGCGTGTGCCTGGACCGCGTGCTGCTCGGCCGGCACTTCCCCAGCGACGTCGTCGGTGGGGTGCTGCTCGGTGCGGGCATCCTGCTGGTGGTCCTGGCGGCGTACTCGCCGTTGCCGCGCAGCCACGCCCAGAAGGCCGAGCCGCTGCCGCAGGCGGTGCCCTCGACGCGTCGGCTGGCCGTCGTGCTCAACCCGATCAAGGTCGAGGACGTCGACGTCTTCAAGTCGACCGTCACCGGCATGGCCCGCGAGGCCGGGTGGGCCGACCCGACCTGGCACCTCACCACCGTCGAGGACCCCGGCACCGGCATGGCCGAGGAGGCCGCCGTGGCCGGCGCCGACCTCGTGCTCGTCTGCGGCGGCGACGGGACCGTGCGCGAGGTGTGCGCCGAGCTCGCCGGCACCGGCATCCCGGTCGGCATCGTGCCCGCCGGCACCGGCAACCTGCTGGCCCGCAACCTCGACATCCCGCTCTACCTGCGCGCCGCGATCGACGTGGGCCTCACCGGCCAGGACCGCGCCATCGACATGGTCGAGGTCTCCGGCGACGGGATCGAGGACTCGCACTTCATGGTGATGGCCGGCATGGGCTTCGACGCCGCGATCATGGAGGGCGTCAACGAGGACATCAAGAAGCGCGTGGGCTGGCTGGCCTACGTCCTCTCCGGGCTGAAGTCGCTGATGTTCCCCGCGGTGAAGGTGGAGATCTCCGTCGACGGCGGGGAGTTCACCAAGCACCGCGCCCGCACCGTCGTCGTCGGCAACGTCGGCTTCCTCCAGGCGGGCATGCCGCTGCTGCCCGACGCGGCCATCGACGACGGCCTGCTCGACGTGGTGATCCTGCACCCGAAGAACTTCTTCTCCTGGATCCCGCTGGCCTGGCGGGTGCTGCTGAAGCTGCGCCACACCGACGAGCTCGTCGACCGGCGCACCGGCTCCTCCGTCGTCGTCCGGGCCGCCTCGGAGACCCCGCGCCAGCTCGACGGGGACTCCATCGGCCCCGGACGCGAGCTGCGGATGCGCTGCGTCCACGGCCGGGTGCTGGTGCGCGTCCCGCGCTGAGCGGCACCACCCGCTCCCACCGTCGTACCGGTCCTGACCGCCCTTCCCGAGGCAGGCTGGTTCTGGGAGGGTCGGGGCCATGGGCTGGTTCCTCGTCGCTCTGCTCGCCGCCGTCGTCGCCGGCATCGCCTGGTGGACGGGGCGCTCCGCGACCCGGCGCCGTGGCCGGCTGCTCGCCACGGAGACCTCGACGGTCGCCACGCTGACCGAGGTCGCGGCCGCCGCGACCGGTGCGGCCGGGGCGGGCTCCTACCGCGAGGTGGTCGAGCTCAGCGGTGAGGCGCACCCCGGGCCCGGCGGGCGGCTGACCTCCCCCGAGACCGGCACGCCCTGCGTGTGGCACCGGCACACCGTGACCCGCCGCTACACGAAGGTCACCAAGGACTCCGAGGGCGAGAAGTCCACCTCCACCGCCGAGGAGACGGTCACCTCGCAGACCTCGACGACCCCGTTCGTGCTGCGCGACGGCACCGGCGAGGTGCTCGTCGAAGCCTCGGGCGGGGTGGACGGGGCGCGCAAGTCGCTCTCGGAGTTCCGCGAGGGCCGGCGGGGCGGGGGCCGCGACACGATCGGCTTCGAGCACGAGGAGTGGGTCCTCGAGCCCGGCACCCGGCTCTTCGTCGCCGGCGAGGTCAGCGACGACGGGGGCGTCCTCACCCTCCGCAAGCCGGCCAAGGGCGACCTGGTCGTCACCACCCGCTCCGAGGAGCAGCTGCTCGACTCCGCTGCCGGCTCGGCCCGCACCGCAAGCATCGTGGCCAAGGTCGCCGGCGCCGCCGCGGTCGTCCTCGCCCTGGTCGGTCTCGTCTCGCTGCTCTGACGCCGAGCGTGAGCGACGCTTCGGCGGGTCAGGGGCGGGCGGCCTCGATCGCCTCGGTCTCCTCGGGGGAGAGCTGCTGGTCGCAGCGCCAGGCGGACACGGACTTGGCGTAGGTCCGCGCCTCGGAGCGGCCGTGGATCGAGGTGAGCACCACGCCGTTGCCGCCATCGTCGAGCAGCGCGACCGACCAGGACAGGTGACCGCCCATGTCACCGAAGGCGTCGTAGCGCACCGCGGCGAGGTGGCGCAGCGCGTCGCGGCCCTCCGCCCGCAGCGCCGCGACCTCCTGGCGCAGCCCCAGGACGTCCTCGGGCAGCGCGTCCGGCCCCTCGCGGCGTACGCCGGCGCGCACCGTCCGGAGGGCGAGCACCGCGCACCCGAGGGCGGCGAGTGCGACCACGAGCGTGAACACGTCCAGGACCACCACGCAGGAAAACCTAGACTGCGCAGGTGCCGAACCCGCGACGCATCGCCTACCAGGGAGAGCCGGGCGCCAACTCCCACATCGTGTGCCAGGAGCACTACCCCGAGCTCGAGGCGCTGCCGTGCGCCTCGTTCGAGGACGTCTTCGCCGCGGTGACCTCCGGCGAGGCCGAGCTGGCGATGATCCCGATCGACAACTCGATCGCCGGCCGGGTCGCCGACATCCACCACTTCCTGCCCGGCAGCGGGCTGCACATCGTCGCCGAGCACTTCCTGCGGATCCGCTTCCACCTCATGGGTGTGCCGGGCGCGACGCTGGAGACCATCCGCACCGTGCACAGCCACGTGCACGCGCTGGGCCAGTGCCGCAGGATCATCCGCGAGCACGGCCTGACCCCGCTGATCTCCGGCGACACCGCGGGCGCCGCCCGCGAGGTCGCCGAGGCCGCCGACCCGAGCCAGGCCTCCATCAGCCCGCCCCTGGCCGCACAGATCTACGGCCTCGACGTGCTGGCGACCGACGTCGAGGACGAGGACCACAACACCACCCGCTTCGTGGTGCTCTCCCGCGACTTCGTGCAGGCCCCGGCCGGCAACGGCCCGGTCGTCACGACGTTCGTGTTCAACGTGCGCAACCTCCCGGCTGCGCTCTACAAGGCGCTGGGCGGCTTCGCGACCAACGGCGTCAACATGACCAAGCTCGAGAGCTACATGGTCGACGGGCAGTTCACCGCCACCCAGTTCCTCGCCGAGGTCGACGGTCACCCCGACGAGACACCGCTGCGCAACGCACTGGAGGAGCTGGCCTTCTTCACCACCGACGTCACGATCCTCGGCGTCTACCCGGCGGACCGCTTCCGCTGGGTCTGAGGTCAGCCGGCCAGGCTGGGCCGGGCCGTGGAGCTGGCGCGGCGCTCGCGCAGCCCGGTGAACGGGTCCTCGCCGACGCTGGCGTGGTGGCGGCACTTGCCGGCCATCTCGCGGATGGCGCGCTCGTGGGAGGGCTCGCGGGTGGCCGGGGCGAAGCTCGAGAGGAGCAGGATCTGCAGCCAGGTGCGCAGGTCGGCCTCGCTGATGTCGAGGAAGGCGACCACGCCGTCGGAGTCGCGGTAGGTCAGTCGAGCGGACTCGCGGTCCCACGCGAGCGCGCTAGCAGAGTGACGCTCGATCGCTACCTCGATGTCCCAATCCACGCCGAACAAGCCCCCCATGTCGGCCTCAGCCACAACGGCAGGGAGCGCACGAAGGGTTCATGCCCCCCTGACATATATGACCATAAGATCGCGGCCTTCCGTTGACAGCAATACCCCACCAGGTATTGGTCCGCCGGTGTGACGTGCACGTGCACCGCGGGCGGACCGCTTCGACGCCCTAGGGTGACCCCATGACCCAGAGCCCCGCCCACTACGCCGACAGCGAGGTCGGTCGCCTCCGGACGGTGATGCTGCACCGCCCCGGCCACGAGCTCAAGCGCCTCACCCCCAGGAACAACGACCGGCTGCTCTTCGACGGGATCCCGTGGGTGGCACGGGCCCAGGAGGAGCACGACGCGTTCGCGGAGGCCCTGCGCAGCCGCGACGTCGAGGTCCTCTACCTCACCGAGCTGCTGACCGAGACCCTGCAGGACGAGATCGCCCGCAACCACGCGATCACCGCCGCCCTCTCGGGGTTGCACCTCGGCGACACGCTGCGCGCCTACCTCGCGCACTTCCTCCACGACGCCTCCCCCGAGGAGCTCACGGCCTACCTCACCGCCGGCATCCGCAACGACGAGGTGCGTGGCGGGTTCGGCCTGGTGACCTCGCTGCTCTCGCCGTACGACTTCCTCGTCGACCCGCTGCCGAACCTGCTGTTCACCCGCGACTCCAGCGTGTGGGTGCGCGACCGGGTGGCCGTGACCTCGCTGGCGATGCCCGCGCGGGCACGCGAGACCCAGCTGACCGAGCTGATCTACACCGAGCACCCGCGCTTCCGCGGCACCCGCAAGATCCACGGCTGGCACTCCGAGCACGTGGAGGGCGGCGACGTCCTGCACCTCGCGCCCGGCGTCATCGCCGTGGGCGTCGGGGAGCGTACGACGCCCGCCGGTGTCGAGCGCTTCGCCCGCCAGGTCTTCCACGCCGGCCTGGCCCGCACCGTCCTGGCGGTGCCGATCGCCCAGGAGCGGGCGACCATGCACCTCGACACCATCTGCACGCTGGTCGACGTCGACAAGGTCGTGATGTACCCCAACGTCGCCGACCACCTCGTCGCCCACGCCGTGACCCTGGCCGAGGACGGCGACGAGGCGACGCTCAGGCTCGACGTCGCCCCGCCCGAGCCGTTCCTCCTGGCCGCGGCCAAGGCCATGGGCATCGACCAGCTGCACCGCATCGACACCGGCCTGGACCCGGTCACCGCCGAGCGCGAGCAGTGGGACGACGGCAACAACACCCTGGCCCTGGCCCCGCGGGTGGCGGTCGCCTACGAGCGCAACGACCAGACCAACGAGCGGCTCGAGGAGGCCGGGATCGAGGTCGTGCGCATCGCCGGCTCCGAGCTCGGCTCGGGCCGCGGCGGACCGCGCTGCATGAGCTGCCCGATCACCCGGGACCCGCTCTGACGCCGGGGCTGGCACCCGGGCCGACCTGCGGCCGACCCGCCGCTGACCTGCGGTGATCTGCAAGACCTCTGCTTTACACCGCTGACACACCTCGGCGAGGATGCGTCGCGGGAGGACCACCACGCTTCGGAAGGGAACCCATGTCGTTCTTCAGCTCGTTCAGCCCGGAGGAGATCGCCAAGATCAGCTCCGCGGGGACCCGCGTGACCCTGCCCGAGGGGTGGGCCCCGATCTCCGAGCGGACCGGAGCCGACAAGGCCTACATCATCCTCTCCGGCACCGTCTCGGTCCGCCAGCACGGCAAGGAGATCGCCCAGCTGGGCCCGGGCGACATCGTCGGCGAGGCGGCGATCCTCAACCACTCGTTGCGCACCGCGAGCATCGTGGCGCTCTCGCCCCTGGAGCTGATCCACTTCACCCCCGACCAGCTGCAGCGCCTGGCCGTGGAGATGCCGTCCTTCGGGGAGGCGCTGGAGAGCCTGGCCAAGGAGCGCTTCTCGGGCGGGTCCGACTCCTGAGCCGACCCCCCTCACCCGAGCAGACGCCCGACCCGGCCCCCGGCCCGGACGCGGCGCCGGCCGTGGCTCCGGACCAGCCGACCGGTCAGGACGGGGACGGCGTCGAGGCGCTGCTGCTCGGCGGTCGTCCGGGGCTGACCCGCGTCGAGGTCGCGGCGGCTGTCGGCGTACCCGTCGAGGTGGCGCAGGAGCTGTGGCGCCTGCTCGGCTTCCCCGCGACCGCCGACGACGACGTGGCGTTCACCGAGGCCGACGTCGAGGCGCTCCAGCTGGCCGTCGACCTCACCGGTCTCGGCATCCTCGACGACGACTCGCGCTCGGCGCTGGTCCGCACCTGGGGTCGCTCGTTCGCGCGGCTGGCGGAGTGGCAGACCACGTTGATGGCCCGGGTCGCGGCCGCCGATCCCGACGGCGACCCGACGGCTCAGATGGCGATGCTCACCGGCGAGGTGGTCCCGCGGGTCGAGCGGCTGCAGTCCTACGTGTGGCGGCGCCACCTCGCGGGCGCCGCGGGCAGGCTGCTGGCCGGCGCCGAGGCCACCGCCTCCGACACCACCCCGCTGGCCGTCGCGTTCGTCGACATCGTCGGCTTCACCTCGCAGTCGCGGTCCATGGCCGACGAGGAGCTGGTCCGCTGGATCGAGACCTTCGAGTCCCGCTCGACCGAGGTCGTGCTCGACCATGGCGGTCGGGTCATCAAGAACATCGGCGACGAGGTCCTGCTGGTCGCCGACACCCCGGCCGACGCGGCACGCATCGTGCACCTGCTGGTGTCCATGGGCGCCGACGACGAGGACCCGTTCCCCGCGGTCCGCGCGGGTGTCGCGTACGGCGACGTGGTGACGCGGCTGGGCGACGTGCTCGGCCCCACGGTCAACATCGCCGCCCGTCTGACCTCGCTCGCCCGACCGGGCACGGTGCTCGTCGACGACGGGATGCACGAGGCGCTCGAGGACGACCCGGGGCTGGCCTGGCGGCGGCTCCCCCGCGCCTCGGTGAAGGGGTACTCGCGGCTGCAGGCGTGGGCGCTGCGGCACCGCACGTGACGTTTACCTTGATGTAGAGTTTCTCGACGTCAAGAGAGTTTGCGTCCTCGGGAGGTCGGCGTGGGCCGGGTGCTGAGCAGGATCCTGTCCGACGACCCGTTGATCCGGGCGATGTCCTACCAGTCGGTGCTCTCCGCCTTCGGTGAGGGCGCGTTCCTCACCGGGTCGGCGTTCTACTTCACCCAGGTCGTGGGGCTCTCGGCCGCCCAGGTCGGGCTCGGGCTCACCATCGGTGGGCTGGCGGTCTTCGCCGGGTCCGTCCCGCTGGGTCGGCTCGCGGACCGGGTTGGCACCCGGCGTACCTGGATCCTGGGCAGCGCCCTCGAGGCGCTGCTCTTCGCCTCGTGGGTGCTGGTCGACGGGTTCGCCGGCTTCGTGGCCGTGACCATCGCGCTGGACCTGGCGCAGACGTGGGCGCGGGCCGGGCGCAACGCCTACCGGTTCGAGGTGTTCCCCCGCGAGACCCGGGTGCGGTCGCTGGCCTACATGCGGGCCTCGCGCAACGTCGGCTACACGCTGGGGGCGGGCGCCGGCGGCATGGCGCTCGCCGCGCCCGGCAACGGCCCGATCATGGCCATCCCGATCGTCACCGCCGCGATCCTGGCCGCCAACGCCGTCCTGGTGACGCGCCTGCCCCGCCTCTCCCGCGAGGACGAGGCCGCCGCGCCGACCGAGTCGCCGCTCGAGGGTGCGCTGGAGGCGGTCTCGGGCCGTCGCAAGGACCCGAGGGCGGCACTGCGCAACCGCGGCTTCCTGGTGATGTCGACCTTCGACGGCGTGCTCTCGACCCACCAGGTGCTGCTCAACGTCGTCATCCCGCTGTGGCTGGTGCAGGAGACCGACGCGCCGCGTGAGCTGCTGGCGCTGCTCTTCGGGACCAACACCGTGATGGCGGTGGCCCTGCAGGTGGCCGCCGCCCGGGGGGTCGCCGACGTGACCTCGTCCTTGCGCGCCCAGCGCCGCGGTGCGTTCTTCTTCGTGCTGTCCTGCGCGATCGTGCTGGTCACCCACGACACGGTCGGCTGGGTGACGATCCTGCTGGTGTGGCTGGGCCACGTGACGGTCACCGGCTCCGAGCTCTACCAGTCCGCCGGCCAGTGGGGGCTGCAGGCCGAGCTGTCCGACCCCGACCGGCGCGGGGAGTACCAGGGCGTCGCCAACCTCGGTTACACCATGGGCACCGTCTGGGCCCCCGCCGCGTTCACCTTCCTCGCCATGGAGGTCGGCACGATCGGCTGGCTCACGATCGCGGCGATCGTCGTCGTGGCCGTCGTCGGGCTCGCCCCGGCCGCCCGGTCCGCCGAGCGGCACCTGGCGCGGGTCACGGCGGTGGGTGGGGGCGCCGTCGCGGGATAGTTCGAATCAGATCTCACCCTTACTGCGCAGTAAGGGTGAGATGTGATGCGTCGTAACCCGGCTCCCTCAGCGCAGCGTGACCTGCCGGTTCGCCAGCCCGTTGCGGGCCGAGCGCTCCTCGGGGGTCAGGTCGGAGGTGTTGGCGAGGGCGGCCTCGAGGTCCTTCGCGAACGCGGCGGCGGGCTCCTCGAGCGCCTCCGCGCCGGTCCCGACCTCGAGGTCCCACACCGGGGCGAGGACGCCGTGGGTGCGGAACATGCCGACGAAGCGGGCGCCCGGCACCAGCACGTCCTTGCCGGCCACGTGCAGGCGGGCGAGTGCGGCGAGCAGGGCGTCCTCGGGCTGAGGCATCACCCAGCGCAGGTGCTCCTTGGTGCCGATGGAGGTCCAGTACGCCGCCTCGACGCTGCTCAGCCGCGAGGTCGGGATGGCCGCCTCGTTGGCCTGGTCGAGCGCGCCCGCCATGGCGTCGGAGTCCTCCACGTCGGAGAGCCAGAAGTCGAAGCCCTCGTGGACGGTCACGTCCAGCGAGTCACCGGTCACGAGGTCCTGCAGCCGCGCCCCCTCACCCGGAGGGTCGGTGAGGCCCACGATGCCGACCTCGCCGGCCTCGGCCTGGGCGATCGCCTTCTCGAGCACCGCCCCGAGGTCGCGCGCCGGGTCGCCGAAGTGGTGCTGGACCTGCAGGCCCAGCCAGATCGCGCCGGACTCGCGCACCATCGCGGGCGCCGCCATCGGCAGCAGCGAGCACAGCACGACCTCGCGGTCGGACCCGGCGAGGGTCAGCGGCGCCGTACCGGCCGGGACGAGCTCGCGCAGCGCGATCACGTCGCACTCCGAGGGCAGCCCCTCGAAGGGCCGCTTCACGAAGGCGGGGAGCGAGGTGCGGGCCTTGCCCTTGACGCGGTTCTTCTTACCCATGGCCGCGAAACTACCCGTCGGCCCCCGCCTGCTGCTCCAGCAGGTCCAGCAGGTACGCCGGACGGTCGGTGATCACGGCCCGCACACCGAGCTCCTGGCAGACCCGGAGGTCGTCGGGGGTGTTGACGGTCCACACGTGCATGTCGTGCCCCGCGCGGGTGATGCTCTCGCCCAGGCGGCGGCTCTCGTGCAGCAGCTTGACCCCCGGCCCGAGCAGCCAGTCCCTGCCCACGACCCGGCGCAGCACCGGCCAGTAGGGGATGTGCTCGATCAGCTGCACCAGCTGCACGTCCGGCGCGAGCCGCTCCATGCGCTGCAACGCCGTGTAGGAGAACGACATGACCCGGACCGGCCCGCCGGGGCGGTCCCAGCCGAAGTCGCGCAGCAGCTCGGCCACCCGACGCTCGACCAGCCCGCCGTAGCGGGTCGGGTGCTTGGTCTCGACCGCGATCTCGACCCGCCGGTCGAGGTCGGCGACGACCTCGAAGAGCTTGCGCAGCGTCAGCACGCGACCGTGCTCCTCCACCTGGTCGGGGCGTTCGTCGTCGAGCTCGGCCCAGGGGTGCTTCCAGGAGGAGAAGTCGAGCTGGTCGAGGTCGGCGAGGTCCATCGTCGAGACCAGGCCCCGGGTGGAGGCCGTGCGGCGCAGGTTGCGGTCGTGGACGCACACGAGGTGGCCGTCGGCGGTCAGCCTGACGTCGCACTCCAGGCCGTCGGCCCCCGCCTCCAGGGCGGCGAGGTAGGCCGCGAGCGTGTGCTCGGCGTACTCGTCGCTGGCGCCCCGGTGCGCGAGGACGAGCGGGCGATCGGGGGCGCGCGTGCTCACGGGGCCATTGTGGCCGAGCACAGGGGCCGGTGCCGGGCGATCAGCCCCGCGAGCCGTCCTCCCGCCTGCCCTCGGCGATCGCCTCGGCCGCCGCGCGCAGGTTGTGCTCGGGCACGTCGAGGTCGTCGGGCAGCTCGGCGTGCAGCCGCGCCAGCACGTCCTCGACCGATTCCCCGCGCAGCTCGTCCTCGACCAGGCGGATGGTCCGCTCCAGCACCACACGGGGCGCGTCCTGCTCCTCCGGGAGTCCGCTGAGGTGGCTCATGGGCACGACGCTGCCAGGCGCCGCGGCCGGGCGGCACCACCCGCCCGGTGGGTCGGCGCCGCGTGCAGCGCCTCAGGCGTGGTCGCGCAGGTAGCGCCCGAAGTGCGGCACGGTGAAGGCGATCCGGCCGCGCTCGCCGGAGTAGATCAAGCCCTTCTTCAGCAGCGCGTCGCGGGCGGGCGAGAGCGACTGGGGCTTCTTGCCCAGGACGGCCGCGACGTCGGCGGTGGCGACCGCGCCGACGGGGTCCTCGCCGGAGTCGGCGTCGGCCATCGCCCGCAGGTAGTCGCGCTCGGCGGGGGTGGCGCGTTCGTAGCGGGACCCGAAGAAGCCCACCGCCAGCTCGCGCTCGGCCTCGGGGGCCGCGACCGTCACGTCGTCGGCGGTGATCGGGCTGCGCGGGGCGAGGTCCCAGACGGTCTTGCCGTAGGCCTGGATGAAGTAGGGGTAGCCCCCGGTGGCGGCGTACATCGCCTCGAGGCCCTCGGGCGTGAACTCCGCCTCCTCCTCGGCGGCCGGGGCGGCCAGCGCCCGGTCGGCGGCGTCGCGGGAGAGCCGGTCGATGCGCTGGTAGGCGAAGAGGCGCTCGGAGTAGGACTTGCTGGCACTCAGCACCGCCGGCAGGTGCGGCAGCCCGGCGCCCACGACGATGACGGGCAGGCCGGACTGGCTGATCTCGTGGCAGGCGGCGCACAGGGCGGAGACGTCGGCGGGGCCGAGGTCCTGCATCTCGTCGAGGAAGACCGCCACGCCCTTGCCGAGGTCCTGGGCCAGCCCGCCGACCTCGGTGAGCAGCTCGACCAGGTCGATCTCGATGTCACCGGAGTCGGCGCGCCCGCGTGCGGCGGGTACGTCGATGCCGGGGCTCCACCGGTCGCGCAGCTTCGCGTCGCGACCCGCGTCGCGCTCGGCGAAGGCGCGCAGCACGCCGAGCACGTGGTCGCGCTGCTCCTCCTCGGGGTGCCCGAGCTCGCGGACCGCCTGGTGCAGCGCGCTGGAGAGCGGTCGGCGCAGGGGCAGGTCGGGTCGCGCCTCGAGCTTGCCGGTCCCCCAGCCGCGGCGTACGGCGGCCGAGCGCAGCGCGTTGAGCAGGACCGTCTTGCCGACCCCGCGCAGCCCGGTGAGGACCAGGCTGCGCTCGGCGCGGCCGCGGGCGACCCGCTCCAGCACCACGTCGAAGGCGGCCAGCTGCTCGTCGCGACCGGCCAGCTCCGGCGGGCGCTGACCCGCGCCGGGGGCGTAGGGGTTGCGGATCGGATCCATGATCGGACGATATCGGGGTCTCTAGCGGTTTCCCGAGATTGCGCTAGCGACACGCATCAACCGCCCCCGCGGCGGGCACCGTGGGGTGCATGGACACACTCGTCGCTGCCTGGTGGCTCGCCCTGCTCATCACCCTCGCGACCCTGCCGGTGGGGCTGTGGAGGACCGCCGCCTACCGCTCCGGCTCGATCGACCACACGCCGACGATGCGCACGGTCGCGATCGTGGCGATGACCCTCGGGCTCGGTGCGCTGGCGGCGTACGTCGTCCTCACGGGCGTGCTGGTGGTCCGCGCCGCCACCTAGGATGGCGGCGTGCCCGAGCTGCCGGAGGTCGAGGCGCTGGCGCTCGACCTGGGCGGCCGGCTGGACGGTCGCGCGATCGTGAAGGTCCACGTCCCGCAGTTCAGTGCGCTCAAGACCTTCGACCCGCCGATCTCGGCGCTCGAGGGGACGCTGGTCGACCGGGTCGGCCGCGTCGGGAAGTTCCTCGACATCGAGGCCTCCGGCACCCACCTGGTGCTGCACCTGGCCCGCGCCGGCTGGATCCGCTGGCGCGACGAGGTCCCGGCCATCCCGCCGAAGCCGAGCCCCAAGTCGACGCTGGCGCTGCGCGTCGTGCTCGACGACGACGGCACCAGCACCTCCCCGGGCCTCGACGTGACCGAGGCCGGCACCCGCAAGAGCCTGGCGGCCTACGTCGTGCGGGACCCGATGGACGTACCGGGCATCGCCTCGCTGGGGCCCGACCCGCTCACCGACGACTTCACCGAGGAGGTGCTCGGCGAGATCCTCCAGCGCGAGGGGCGCAAGCAGCTCAAGGGCGTGCTGCGCCACCAGGGCACCATCGCCGGCATCGGCAACGCCTACTCCGACGAGATCTTGCACGCCGCGAAGATGTCGCCGTTCAAGCCCGCCGGCACGCTGGAGGCCGAGGAGCTCACGACGTTGTACGCCGCCCTCCGCTCCACCCTCGGCGCGGCCGTCGACCGCTCCCGTGGACTGGCGGCCAGCGAGCTCAAGGGCGAGAAGAAGTCGAACCTCGCCGTGCACGGGCGCACCGGGCAGCCGTGCCCCGTGTGCGGCGACACCGTGCGTGAGGTGTCCTTCGCAGACTCCAGCCTGCAGTACTGCCCCACCTGCCAGACCGGCGGCAAGCCGCTGGCCGACCGGCGGATGTCGCGACTGCTGAAGTAGCGGTCGGTCGGGCAGCCGGAAGGTTCGACTGATGTCGGCTGGACCTTGCATGGTGCGGTCGAAGGTTCGACCGCACACCCGAAGGTCTGACTGACATCAGTCAGACCTTCCCGCTCGCGCAAGGCTCAGCCGGCCGCGGATCCCGTGCCGCCGGGGAGCGTCTCGTGCACGGCGTGGGAGTCGCCGGAGCCCTGTTGCAGGCCGAGCTCGTCGGCGAGCGAGACCACCAGGCCGCCGGCCATGAAGGCGGCGATCGCCGTGACCAGGATCGGCGTGGCCAGGTCGGGGATCCAGGCGCGCTGGGCCGCGGCCCCGTGGAACTCGTGGGTCAGGGCGTGACCCTTGCCGCGGGACAGCAGCCACTTGTTGACCGGGAGCGCCGCGAAGAACGCGACGGTGAGCGAGATCGGCATGCCGATCCAGAACACCGGGTTGACCAGGCCTGCCTCCATCGCGCCGGGGATGAGCGCCATCACGACGTTGTCGACGACCTCCATGGTCAGGATGGAGAGCGTGTCGGCGGCCAGCACGACGCCCAGCGCCGTACCGACCGCCGCTCCGGCGCGCAGCAGCGGCATGGTCGAGAGCGTGTAGCCGAAGAGGAAGGCCAGCGCGAAGGCCAGCGGGATCGTGGCGAGGGTGGACAGGCCCAGGGCCGTGCCGATCATCAGACCGGTGATCTCCCCGATCGCGCAGCCGGTGAGGCAGTGCAGCGTCGCGGAGACCGCCATCCGGTTGCTGGCCATGTCGTGCTCGGAGTGCTCGTCGTGGTGCTGGTGGGTGCTGGTGTCGTGGGCCATGGTGTCGTCAACGGGTACCCCACCGGGGTATATTCCCGCCGTGCTCTCCTCTCCCGTGGCGGCGTTGTGACGTGGTCTCGCTCCTCACCGTGACCCCCGATTCAGGGGCACGACACACCCCTCCGGTCCGCGCCGACACCGGCAGGGTGACCGTCGAGGCACGACCGCCTCGTGCGCCTCCGTCGCGGCGCGTACTCTCGGCGGCGCCGGGAACCCCCCGGAGAACGACCAGCGCGGCCGACCCGCGCGGGCCGGGGCACCCGGCTGCGCCTCGCCCCCGACCCGAGGAACCCATGATCCCCACCACCCGCGTCGACCTGCTGCCGGCCGACCTCCCGGAGGACGTCACCGTCCTCGACGTCCGCGAGCCCGAGGAGTGGGCCGCCGGGCACATCGAGGGCGCGCTGCACGTCCCGCTGGGCCTGCTGCCCCAGCGGGTCCACGAGGTGCCCGAGGGCCGCGTCCTCGTGGTCTGCAAGGTGGGCGGTCGCTCCGCCCAGGCCGCCATGTGGCTGGGTCAGCAGGGCCACGAGACCATCAACCTCGACGGCGGCATGCTCGACTGGGCGGCGGCCGGCCGCCCGATGGTCTCCGAGACCGGCGCCCAGCCGACGGTCCTCTGAGCGCGACGTGCGGGCCCTCCTCGTCGCGACGGTGCTGCCGTTGCTGCTCCTCACGACCCTGACCGCCTGCGGCGACGACGCCACCCCGCAGGTGCTCTCCGACACCGAGCACAGCGCCCAGGACGTGGCCTTCGCCGGCGAGATGCTGCAGCACCACGCCCAGGCGCTCGCCATGGTCGACCTGACCCTCGAGCGCCGGCTCGAGGCGGACGTCGCCGCGCTGGCCGAGCAGATCCGGGACGCGCAGGCGCCCGAGATCGAGCTGATGACCGACTGGCTGGTCGCGTGGGACGAGCCGGTGCCGGCCACGGTGCGCGATCACAGCCTCGCCGGGCACGGCGACCACTCCCCCTCCGAGGCGATGGCCGAGCTCGAGGGGAGGGACGGCCACGAGGGTCACGACACGGGCTCGATGCCCGGCATGCTCACCTCCGCACAGCTGGCCTCGCTGGAGGAGGCGTCGGACCAGGAGTTCACGGCGCTGTGGCTGGAGCTGATGATCGCCCACCACGAGGGCGCCGTGGAGATGGCGCAGGCCCAGCAGGCCACCGGCACGTTCCGCCCGGCCGTGGAGCTGGCCGAGGAGATCGAGCGGTCCCAGACCGTCGAGATCGAGACGATGCGGGGCCTGCTGGGCTGAGGGCGTCGCCAGGGGCGCGGGGCTACTCCTGCGGCGTCTCGCTCTCGGGCGTCTCGGAGTCCTGGCCGGCACCACCGGCACACGTGGTGGTCGCGTAGGCGACCATCGCGTCGACCTCGGCCTTCTCGGCCTTGGACAGGTCGGGGTCCTGCATGGTCTGCAGGTCCTTCGCGGTCGCGTCCTCGTCGACCTGGTCCAGCACGTCGAGGTAGACCTCGAGCCCGGCCTGCGCGTCCTCCCCGGCGCCCTCGGGCAGCCCGGCCTCCTCGAGGCTGTCGCGCAGGGCCGCCACGTCGGCGCCGTCCTGGACGGAGGCGGTGGCCATCAGCGCGGTGCAGAAGTCCTCGGACTTGGCGACCAGGCTGGTGCCCTCGGACTCCTGGGCCGAGGCGTCGCCGGCCTCGGAGGAGTCGTCGGAGCCGCAGGCGCTCAGCGACAGGCCGACGACCAGCGCGAGGGGGGTCAGACGGGCGAGGGGGGAGAGCTTCACGGGCAGCGTCACAGGGGGGCCTTTCGTCGGGACGGCTCACGGCCCCGCCATGCATCCCGGGGCCGGCCGCGACCCTGGCACGCCATCCCAAGAGGCCCCTGAACGCTCCCTCAGCCTCGGCTCAGCCTCGCTCGCCGGCACGCCCGGCCCGGGTCACCTGCCGCTCGCCAACCGGTCAGCAGCCGGCGAAGGCCGCGGGCAGCGGCAGCCCGGTGGCGACGCGCAGCCGCGCGAGGTACGTCGCCCGGTCGATCTCGACCACACCGAGCGTGGCCAGGTGGTCGGTGCGCCACTGCACGTCCAGCACCCGCTTGGCGGCGTGCTCGTCGCGCAGCATCTCCACCAGCGCCACGAGGCACACCTTGGAGGCGTCGGTCGCCCGGTGGAACATCGACTCGCCCGCGAAGAGGCCACCGATCGCCACGCCGTACAGGCCCCCGACCAGGCGGTCGCCCTGCCAGGCCTCGACCGAGTGCGCCCAGCCCAGCCGGTGCAGCTCGGTGTAGGCGGCCCGCACCTCGTCGTCGATCCAGCCCTGCGGCCGGCGCGGGTCGGCGCAGGCGGCCACGACCGCCTCGAACGCGGTGTCGACGCGGATCTCGAACTCGCGCAGCGAGCGGCGCAGCGACCGGGAGACGTGCAGGCCGTCCAGGGGCAGCACGCCGCGGTGGACCGGGCAGAACCAGTACGCCGGGTCACCGCGGTGGCCCGAGGGCATCGGGAACAACCCGCGCCGGTAGGCCGCCAGCAGGGTGCCCGGCCGCAGGTCGGCCCCGACACCGACCAGGTCGTCGAGCTCGTCGTAGCCACGGGGATCCCCGAAGGACCATGCCGTGGGCGGTGGCTCGATGGGCATTGGCGGCACGCTACGCGCCGGGTGTCCCACCCGGCAGACCCCGGTAGGTGGTGCGGTCCTCCGTACGATCAGGAGCGAGGGCCCCGCAGGCCGGAGGCCCTCGAACGACTCGTCAGCACCCCCGTGGAGGAGCACCCGTGAGCAGAAGCCGCAGCGTGGCCACGATGGTCGGCCGCCGACTCGCCCCGAAGGTCGCCGGTGCGGCCCCCGGGGTGACCGAGACCTTCGTCCGCGAGGCGCTGGAGCGGGCGATCCGCGGCGTCGGGCCGCTGCCGGGCGCCGCGGCGGCCGCGGAGGCCCAGCTGCGCGAGCAGGACGGCGACGTCGACCGGGCCGTGCACGAGGTCATCGAGAACCACGTCCGGTACGCCGGGGCGCAGGGGTTCCTCACCAACCTCGGCGGCGTGGTGACCGCCGCGGTGGCGATCCCCGCCAACATCACCGGGCTGGCGCTCGTGCAGTGCCGGATGATCGCCGGGATCGCCCACCTGCGCGGCTACGACCTCGACGACCCGCGGGTGCGCAACGCCGTGCTGGCCTGCCTGCTCGGCGCCGACCAGGTCGACGCGCTGCTGGACCGCGGCACCCTGCCCGCGCCCCCGATGGCGCTGGCCACCGCACCCGTGGCCGACCCGGCGCTGGACCGGCGGCTGGCCACCGAGGTCGGCTCGGACATCATCGCGCGGATGACCGGCAAGCGACTCGCCGTCGTCGTCGGGCGACGGGTGCCGGTCGTGGGCGGCGTCGTGGGCATGGGAGCCGACGGGTACGCCACCTGGCGCATCGGCCGCTACGCCGACCGCGAGCTCCTGCCGCGCGCCACGCGGTAGACCCGGTGCAGCCCGCGGCCCACCGCCGTGCGGCGGAGCCCGCGCAGCGCCTTCTCGCGCAGCTGGTACGACGGGCGAAGGAAGCTGCGGTCCAGGGCGACCCGGGCCTCGTGCAGCTCACGGCGCAGGCGCTCCTCCTCGGCGCGCATCCGGGCGTTCTCGACCAGCAGCGCGCGGATCGCCTCGACGGCCGCACCGGAGACCTGCGACTCGCGGGGTGAGTCGGGGTCGGCCCAGTGCTCCGGCGGCGGACCGGGCTCGAGGTCGGCGAGGTCCCCGACGACGTCGTACCCGCGGCGGCGCACCTCCGCGCTCCACCGCTCCCCCAGGTCGCGGGCCCACTCGTGCAGGTCGGGCGGGAGCGCCAGCCGGGGGGTGCGGGTGCGTCGAGACAGCGTCTGGTGGGCCAGCAGCTCGCGGACCAGCGGTCGGTAGTCGGGCGGGTCGAGGACCGGGTTGACCGCCTTGTTGATGCGGCGCACGAGCGCGGTCTCGGGGACGCCGAGGGAGGGGTTGGCACGCTCGGCCTCGAGTTCGAGGTCGATCCCGTCGAGACCGAGGACGCTGCTGAACCGCTTCCACAGCAGGTCCGGGGCCCCACCGGGCGGCGGCACGGTGACCAGGTGGATGCGCTCGGGCGGGATGTCGTGGCCCCACCGGTCGAGGATGTCGGGGATCTCCTGGACTCCCCAGAACCACGTGGCGATGCGGCCCTTGCGCTCGGGGTCGCGCAGCTGGGCGAGGAACTCCTCGTAGGTGATGGTGCTGCGGTGCTTGACGTTCTCCTGCCACTCCGCGGGGATCTGACGCACCAGGTCGCGCACCGAGAGCACCAGGTGCACCTCGGTCCCGTCGTCGGGGGCCAGCGACTGCATCGCCCGCCCGACCTGGCTGCGCGAGGCGGTGGCCAGGATCTCGTGGCTGATGATCGCGGTGCCGTCGTGGCGGCGTACCTGCTCGGCGAGCGCGTCCCAGCGCCCGATCGCCTCGGCCTGCAGGCCGCCCCAGGGCAGCGCCATGAGGTCCAGCGCGGCCAGGAAGTGCGCGTCGAAGCGGTCGGCCGGGTAGAGCAGGTCGTGCTGGCGCAGCCGGTCGCGGTTGCGGAAGAGCACGTCCTGGAGGTGGGACGTGCCGGTCTTGGGGGTGCCGACGTGCAGCAGGACCCGGGCGCTCACGTGCCTGCCTCCTGCGGTCCGGTGCGGTCCTGCGCACCGTCCGGTGCGAGGAGCAGGTCCACGGCCAGGGCCAGCACCCGCTCGTCCGCCGCCTCGCCGGAGAGGGTCTCCCCGGAGGCGGCCAGGGCGCGCGGGCGGCTCACCAGGCCGTCCACCTCGCCCAGGACAGGGTAGTCACCTGCGCGCACGGCGTCCCGGATCCGGACCGATCGGCGGTGGATCCACCGGTGGTGCTCGGGCGGCACCGCCAACGGGGCCCCCGGGTGGTCCAGCAGGCGCGGCAGCAGCCGCTCGCGCATGATGCGCCGGCCCGCGTCGGGGGTGACGCGCAGCCCGAGCGCCTTCGCGACCAGACGGGCCAGCTCGGCGGCCTCGGCCGGGACGGGCGGACGAGGGGTGAGGGCGGGGACGCCCAGGAGGGCGGGCAGCTGCCCGTCGTCGAGCACCACGCGCACCCGCTCGCGCCCGACCCGCTCGGCCCAGGTGGCGGCCACCAGCGCGGGGTCCGCGCCCCGGGCGATGCGCCGCGCGCCGGCCAGCGAGTCCAGCCACGGACCCCACGCCGGGACCGCGACCCCGGTGGAGAAGCACCGGTCGGTCCAGAGGTCGGCCAGCATCGTGGCCAGGTCGTCGGCCACGACGAGCACCAGGGCGCCGCGCCCACCGGGCGGGCGGCCGCGCTCGGTCAGGTCCCGGCGCAGCGCGTCGGCGCGCCAGGGGTCGCCCACCAGGCGGTACTTCGTGCGCCACGGCCGCAGCCACGGCCCCCGGCCGCTGCGGCGCATCCGCCGCGCGGCGTCACCGACCAGCCGCCCCAGGTCGTCGGGCTCCTGGTCGACGCAGCCCTCGGCGGCGAGGTCCTCGGCCAGCAGCAGGGCCACCACGCGCAGCAGCTCCTCGGCCGGCAGGGCGGCCGGGTCCACCGGGGGCGGCCCGAACTCCGAGGCCGGCCGGGCTCCCACGAGCTCGAGGTCGGGTCGGCCACGGCCGGCGGCGCTGGCGCTCAGCACGCGCTCGACGAGGGCCGGCGGGACGGGCCCGCGCTGGTTGACCCGGCGCAGCAGCTCCAGCTGCTGGGCTCCGGGCAGGAGCGGTGAGGCCGGGCCGTCCACGGTGCCGGTCCACGCGGCCCACGGGGTGGTGCCACCCTCCCGCAGGTGCGTCACCCAGGCGGCCGCTCGGGCCGGCCCCTCGACGGTCACGACTCCCGCAGGCGGCGTACGCCGGTGCGCAGCCGCTGCGCGAGCTGCTGCTCGGGGTCGTCGCGGCGGGCCGCCTCCTGCGTCATGACCGTGAGCGCGTCGAGCGCGGCGGCCAGCTGGGCCTTGGAGGTGACCTTGTCGGGGTTGACGTAGTCCCGGCGGCGGGTGGGCAGCGGGCGGAGGTCCTCGAGGTCGCCGATGACGTCGACGCCGCTCTGCTCGATCCACTCCACCCAGCGCGCGGACTCCGCCTCGGCCCAGTCGTGCATGCCCGGCGGCAGCAGCAGCTTCGCGCTCTCCCGGCCCGCGAGCTCCTGCTCGGCCAGCAGCCCCCGCACGAGGTCGTCGTACGTGGCGTCCCGGCGGACCCGGCGCCCCAGGCGCTTGTTGAGGCGGCGGATCAGCGCCGCCTCGGCCACCCCGAGCGAGGGGTTGGTGCGCCGCGACTCCTCCGGCGCCCAGGCCGGGTCGATGTCGACGGCACGGCAGAAGCGGTGCCACAGCTCGTGGGGGCCGGCGGTGCCGGACTGCGGGACGGTGACGACGTGGACGTTCTCCGGGGGCAGGCCGGCCGACCAGGTGCTGAGCACCGCGGGCACGTCGAAGGCGCGGTAGAACCACGGCTTTCCGCTGCGGGTCTTGCGCAGGAAGTTGCGGTAGGTCCACTTGCGACCCTGCTTGATGCTCTCCTGCCAGGCGGCGGGCAGCTGCCGGGCGAGGTCGCGCACGCCGTAGACGACGTGCAGGTCGTCGCCGGCGCCGAGCTCGGCCTTGGCCCGCGCGACGGCCTGGGCGGGCGCGGGGGCGAGGATCTCGTGGCTGACGATCACGGTGCCGCGGGAGCGGCGCACCCGGCGCACGAGCGCGTCCCAGCTGCCCTCGGCGTGTCCCTGCTCGCCGCCCCAGTCCTGGCCGAGCAGGTCCAGCGCGGCGCGGAAGTGGAACATCCCCGGGCTCACCAGCGGCGCGCGCGAGGGGAAGTGGACGCCGTGCTGGGCCAGGGTCTTGGCGTTGCGGCTGAGTCGGTCCTGCACGTAGGTGGTGCCGGTCTTCGGCGCACCGATGTGCAGGTAGACCCGACGCTGGGATGTCACGAGGTGGATTGTGCCAGCGCGCGCACGACGGCGGAGGGGCTGGGGCGCCCGAGCTGCTGCGCCATCCAGGCGCTGGTCGCCACGAGGGCCTCGAGGTCGACCCCGTGGTCGATGCCCAGGCCGTCGAGCAGCCACACGAGGTCCTCGGTCGCGAGGTTGCCGGTGGCGCTCTGCGCGTACGGGCACCCGCCGAGGCCGCCGGCGCTGGCGTCGTACGTCGTCACGCCGGCGCGCAGCCCGGCCTGGACGTTGGAGAGGGCCTGGCCGTAGGTGTCGTGGAAGTGCAGCGCGAGCCGGTCGACGTCGGTGCCCGCGGCGGTGAACGCCTCCACCAGCGCCGTGACGTGGCCCGCGGTGCCCACGCCGATGGTGTCGCCGAGGCTGAGCTCGGTGGCACCCATCGCCAGCAGCCGCTGCCCCACCTCGACGACCTGCTCGGGCGCGACCGGACCCTCCCACGGGTCGCCGAAGCACATCGAGACGTAGGCGCGGACGTCCATCCCCGCGGCGAGCGCACGCTCGACGGTCGGGGCGAACATCTCGAGCTGGGTCTCCAGCGTGCGGTTGAGGTTCTTGGCCGCGAAGGTCTCGGTCGCGCTGGCGAAGACGGCGACATGGCGCAGGCCGAGCTCGAGCGCCCGGTCGAGGCCGCGCTCGTTGGGGACCAGCACAGGACAGTCGCGGCCGTCGTCGCCCAGACGGCCCATCAGCTCGGCGGCGTCGGCCAGCTGCGGGACCCAGCGGGGGTGGACGAAGGAAGTGGCCTCGACGACGGGCAGCCCGGCGGCGAGCAGCCGCCGCACGAACTCCTCCTTGACCTCCACCGGGATCACGCCCTGCTCGTTCTGCAGGCCGTCGCGCGGGCCGACCTCGTAGATCCGCACCCGTCCGGGCAGCCCCGGCGAGGGCACCGGGGTGGCGCGGGTGATGACGCCGGTCATGCCTCGACCCACCGCGGGACGTCATACGCGCAGCGGTGGGGGACGTCCCGTCCGTATGACGTCCCCGCGGTCCCCGACAGCGATCCGGTCACTCCTGGCCCTCCTGACCCTGTGGTTCCACGTGGAACAGCACGTGCCCCAGGGGCACCTGGCGTCCCACGGTCGCGTCGACGACGGTCACGGTGCCGGCGTACGGCGCCTTGAGCGCGAGCTCCATCTTCATCGCCTCCAGCACGCCGAGCACCTGCCCCTCCTCCACGCTCGTGCCGGCCCCGACGCGGACGTCGAGGACGGTGCCGGGCATGGGGGCGACCAGGTCGCCGGTGTGCTCGTCGGCGTGGTCGGCGGCCAGGTCGCCGCGCTCGAAGCGGAAGCGCTGCCCGCGCAGCACGACCTCGACCGTGGCCGGGGTGACGTGGGCGGCGGGGTCGAGGCGGGGGCGGCGGCCGAGGACGACGTCCTCGTCGAGGGGCACCACGACCGGCGCGGGGGGCGCGCCCAGGCGGAAGCCGTCGGAGGCGAAGGGACCGGTGGGCTCGGACTCGGCGAGGTGGACGGCCCAGGCGGCGAGGTGCCGCGCCTCCTCGGGGCTGGGAGCGGGGACCTCGGCCGCGACGTCGACGCGGTCGAGCCAGGCGGTGTCGAGACCCCCCTCGTGCCCCACGTCGCGGAAGGCGGCGTGGTCGGCGAGCGCGCGCAGGAACCCGGTGTTGGTCGTCAGCCCGAGCACGACGGTCTCGTCGAGGGCGGCGACCAGACGGCGCCGAGCGTCCTCGCGATCGGTGCCGCCGGCGATAACCTTGCCCAGCATCGGGTCGTACGACGTCGAGACCTCCTGGCCGGAGACCAGCGAGTGGTCCACGCGGACCCGGTCGCCGGTCGGCCAGCGCACCTCCCCGGCGCGCCCGGCCTGCGGGAGGAACCCGCCGAAGGAGTCCTCGGCGTAGACCCGCGCCTCGATGGCGTGGCCCTCGAGCGTGACGTCGGCCTGGTCGATGCCCAGCGGCTCACCGGTCGCGACCCGCAGCTGCAGCTCGACGAGGTCGACCCGCTCGCCGCGGACCCGCACGACCTCCTCGGTGACGGGGTGCTCGACCTGGAGGCGGGTGTTCATCTCCAGGAAGTAGAACTCCCCGGTCGCGTTGTCCAGCAGGAACTCCACGGTGCCCGCGCCGGTGTAGCCGCACTGCGCGGCCAGCGCCACGGCCGAGCCGGTGATCGCCGCGCGCTGCTCGTCGGTGATCGCCGGGGCCGGCGCCTCCTCCAGGACCTTCTGGTGCCGGCGCTGGGTCGAGCAGTCGCGCTCGAAGAGGTGCACGACGTGGCCGTGGGTGTCCCCCATGACCTGCACCTCGATGTGGCGGCCGGACTCGACGTACTTCTCCACCAGGATGGTGTCGTCGCCGAACGCCGAGCGCGCCTCGCGCTGGGCGGCGGCGAAGCCCTCGGCGTAGTCGGCGGCGCTGCGCACGACACGCATGCCCTTGCCGCCGCCGCCGGCCGCGGCCTTGACCAGCACGGGGTAGGCGAAGGTCGCGGGGTCGTCGTCGAGGTCGTAGGACGGCACGACCGGCACGCCGGCGGCGACCGCGACCTCGCGGGCGGCGTCCTTGCGGCCCATCGCGTCCATGACCTCGGCGCTGGGGCCGACCAGGGTGATGCCGGCCTCGGCCAGCGCCCGGGCGAAGGGGGCCCGCTCGGAGAGGAAGCCGTAACCGGGGTGGACGAAGCCGGCGCCGGCCTCGCGGGCGGCAGCCACGACTTCGTCGACGTCGAGGTAGGACTCC
The DNA here is from genome assembly GCF_013408145.1 of Nocardioides marinus. Classification (NCBI taxonomy): domain Bacteria; kingdom Bacillati; phylum Actinomycetota; class Actinomycetes; order Propionibacteriales; family Nocardioidaceae; genus Nocardioides; species Nocardioides marinus. The sequence goes on along the minus strand of NZ_JACBZI010000001.1, from coordinate 3,904,655 downwards.
ACCCGCACGGCGTCGTCGGCCTCCCGCACGTGCAGCGCCTCGGCGTCGATGTCGGAGTGGATCGCGACCGTGCGCCAGCCCAGGCGGCGGGCGGTGCGGATCACGCGGCGGGCGATCTCGCCGCGGTTGGCGATGAGGAGGGTGTTCATCGGGGGCCTTCGTGTGGGTCGCTGGGTCTCGTGGCTCGCTTCGCTCGCACCTGGACCACCTACATGCGGAAAATGCCGTAGGAGGGGTCGGCCACCGGCGCGTTGGCCGCGGCCGAGAGCGCCATGCCGAGGACCCGGCGGGTGTCGGCGGGGTCGATGATCCCGTCGTCCCACAGCCGCGCCGAGGCGTAGTAGGGCGAGCCCTGCTCCTCGTACTGCGCGCGGATCGGCTCCTTGAACTCCTCGTCGTCGGGACGCCCGGCGACGGTGGCGAGCACCGAGGCGGCCTGCTCACCGCCCATCACCGAGATCCGGGCGTTGGGCCACATCCACAAGAACCGCGGGTCGTAGGCGCGCCCGCACATGCCGTAGTTGCCGGCGCCGTACGAGCCGCCGATCACGACGGTGAACTTGGGGACCACCGAGCAGGCGACCGCGGTGACCAGCTTGGCGCCGTCGCGGGCGATGCCGTTGTTCTCGTACTCCCGGCCGACCATGAAGCCGGAGATGTTCTGCAGGAAGACCAGCGGGATGCCGCGCTGGTTGCACAGCTCGATGAAGTGCGCGCCCTTGAGGGCGGACTCGCTGAACAGGATGCCGTTGTTGGCGACGATCCCGACCGGGTGGCCCCACACGTGCGCGAACCCGCAGACCAGCGTCTCGCCGTACAGCGCCTTGAACTCCTGCATCCGGGAGCCGTCGACGATGCGGCGGATCACGTCGCGGACGTCGTAGGGCGTGCGCACGTCGGCGGGGACGACGTCGTAGATCGACTCCGGCGACTCCAGCGGCTCCTCGGGCTCGCGAACCTCCCACGGAGCGCCACCGTTGGTCGAGCCCGTCGAGACCGGCCTGCTGAACGTGTCGACGATGCCGCGCACGATCGCCAGCGCATGGGCGTCGTCGTCGGCGAGGTGGTCGACCACGCCCGAGCGGCGTGCGTGCACCTCGCCGCCGCCGAGCTCCTCGGCGGTGACGACCTCGCCGGTCGCGGCCTTCACCAGCGGCGGGCCGCCGAGGAAGATCGTGCCCTGCTCCTTGACGATGACCGTCTCGTCGCTCATCGCCGGGACGTAGGCGCCGCCGGCGGTGCACGAGCCCATCACCGAGGCGATCTGCGGGATGCCGCGGGCCGACATGTTCGCCTGGTTGAAGAAGATCCGGCCGAAGTGCTCACGGTCGGGGAAGACCTCGTCCTGCATCGGCAGGAACGCGCCGCCGGAGTCGACGAGGTAGATGCACGGCAGGTTGTTCTCGGCCGCGATCGTCTGCGCGCGCAGGTGCTTCTTGACCGTCATCGGGTAGTAGGTGCCGCCCTTGACCGTGGCGTCGTTGGCCACGACGACGCACTCGCGGCCGTGGATGCGACCGATGCCGCCGACCACCCCGGCGCTCGGGACGGGGGTCTCCCCCGGCGCGCCGTACATCCCGTACGCCGCCAGCGGGCTCAGCTCCAGGAACGGGCTGCCCGGGTCGAGCAACCGGTCGACCCGGTCGCGCACCAGCAGCTTCCCGCGGTCGGTGTGCTTGGTCCTCGCGGCCTCGCTGCCGCCCTGTCGCACCGTCGCGAGGCGCTGGCGCAGCTCGTCGACGAGGTCGCGCATCTGGGTGCTCACCCGAGCAGGTTAGCGATCGTTAACCTGCGGCGCCACCGCCCGATGGCCCGCTTCCCGCCGAACCGGCGTATTGATACGCCGGCTCGGCTTCAGCCCGCGGCGCCCACCGGGCACAGCGCGTCAGGACACGACTGCAGCCAGGCCTGCCCGCCCTTGAGCGAGGAGACCTGCTTGCGCCCGAACGAGTCGTCGAACCACAGCAGCGCGTAGGCCGCGGGGAGGCCCTGCTCGGCCAGGGTGCGGGTGATGACCGCGGGGTCCCAGGTGCCGTCGGGCGAGTGGGCGGGGCCGACCTCGGTCAGCGCGGCACGAGGCGCGGCGGCGACCAGCTCGGCGTACCCGGTCAGGTCCACCTCGTCGCGCGCGAGCTCGTCGGCGTCGCGCCCGCCGCAGTCGGGGTGCGGGCTCTCGCAGTCGTAGGTGTCGAGGCCGACGAGGTCGACGCGGTCGGGCAGCAGCGAGAGCGGCTCGTCGACGCCCTCCCAGGTGCGCACCGCGGCACCGTAGGACCACAGCAGGTTGTGGACGCCGGCGTCGGCGGCCCGCTGCTGCAGGTGCGCGAAGAGCGCCCGGTAGGTGCTGGGGTCGGGTCGACCCCACCAGAACCAGCTGCCCCCGGCCTCGTGCAGCGGGCGCACCAGCACCGCGGCACCCTGCTCCTGCAGGCGGGCGAGGGCGTCGAGCACCTCCGCCCACTCCTCGTCGAAACGGCGGGCGGGCACGCTGTCCTGCTTCAGCAGGACGTCGAGCCGGTCGGCCCCGCTGCGGTCGAAGGAGTCGCCGCCGCTGAAGGGGTTGGGCGCGTGCCAGGAAGCGGTGAGGACGACCCCGTCGGCGGCCATCAGCGCGAGGTCCTCGGTCCAGTCGGTGCCGCGGCGGGCGGCGGCGACCAGCTCGTCGAGGTCGAAGCCGACGACCGCGGGCCGCTGCGGCTCCAGCCGCCACAGCGGCTCGTCCCAGGAGTCGCTGGAGATGTTGACCTGCTGGCCGACCGCGGTGACGCCGTCGGCCAGCCAGCGGTCGAGCGTCTCGGCCAGGCAGAGCGCCGCCGCATCGGCCTCGGGGTCGACCGGCTCCGTGCGCGGCCGGCAGGTGCGCACGGGCTCGGTGGGGGTCGGGTCGGCAGTGCTGGGCGGCGGGTCCAGCGGCAGCGCACCGGGGGTGGAGGGTGGGGTGGGCTGCGGTGTGGGGCCCGCGTCGGGACTGGCCTCGGCGGTGTCCCGGGTGCCGGCGAAGGCGCCGTCGAGGTCGGTGGTCACCAGCAGCATGTGGAAGGCGCCGGTGGCCACCAGGGCGACGGCCAGGGCGAAGGTCGCGGCCGCCCGCCGCGATCGCCTGCTCTCCCCCGTCATGCCCCCATCATCCGCGACGGCTGGTGAGGGACGCACCGGTTCGGGTCAGACCGGGGGTGCGGTCGGGCTCAGGCGGGTCCGAGGCCGCGCGAGACGTGCGCCAGCGCGAGGGCCAGGCTGTGCTCCCGCTCCTCGGGGGTCGCGTCGCGCAGAGGCCCGTCGAGGTGGAGCGTCGCGAACCCGTGGACCGTCGACCAGCACAGCACCTCGGCACCCGTCCGCCGCACCGGGTCGAGCCAGCCCACGTCGACCAGCTCGTCGAGGGCAGCGTTCAGGACGCCGAACGGATCGGCGGTCGGGTCCGGGGCCGGCTCGCCCTCGGCCCGGGAGTCCCAGGCCAGCGCCACCTCCGGCGGCGCGGCGAAGCAGACGCGGAACAGGCCGGGCTCGGCGAGGGCGAAGTCGACGTACCCCCGCCCGATCGCCTCCAGCCGCGCCACCGCCCGGACCACCGGGTCCGGCTCGGCGACGGCGTCCTGACGGACGACCATGCTGCGGGTGAGCGCGGCCATCGCGCGGGACGCGACCTCGGTGAGCAGTGCCTCGCGGTCGGCGAAGTGCCGGTACGCCGCGTTCGGGGAGACCCCGACCCGGCGGGTGACCGCGCGGAGCACCACCCCCTCGGGTCCCGAGGCGCCCGCGAGCTCGACGGCGGCGTCGACGAGGGCCTCCCGGAGGTTGCCGTGGTGGTAGCCGTCGCGAGGGGTCACGCCCGGAGCCTAACAATTTCCGCTCCGCATGTTGACACCGTCCACATGCGTGGGCCACGCTCCATGTTCACACCGTCCACATATGTCCGCCCACGACCGGGGAGCGCCCGTGCCACCCACCACCACCCGCAAGCCCCTGGTGCTGCTGACCGTCTGCGTCTCGGTGCTCGCGATCAACATCGACACCACGATCGTCAACGTCGCGCTCCCCACCCTGGGTCGCGAGCTCGATGCCACCACCCGCGACCTGCTGTGGATCGTCGACGGCTACAACCTCTCCTTCGCCGCCCTGGTGCTGGCCATGGGCAGCCTGTCGGACCGGTGGGGGCGTCGACCCGCGCTGCTGACCGGGCTCGGGGGGTTCGCCCTGGCCAGCGGGCTCGCGGCGCTGGTCGACTCCAGCGAGGCCCTGATCGCGCTGCGCTTCGTGATGGGCACCTGCGCCGCGCTGATCTTCCCCACCACGCTGTCGATCATCGCCAACGCCTTCCCCGAGCGCCGCGAGCGCGCGGCGGCCCTGGGCCTGTGGGGCGCCGCCGTCGGGGTCGGCGTGGCCGCCGGGCCGGTGTCGGGCGGCCTGCTCCTGGAGCACCTCACCTGGCACGCGGTGTTCTGGGCGATGGTGCCCGTCGCAGCGGTGGCGATGGGGCTCACGGTGGCCTTCGTGCCGGAGTCGCGCGACCCGTCGGTGCCGGCCCTGGACCGCACCGGCCTGGCCGTCTCCGTGGCGGCGCTCGGCCTGCTGACCTACACGATCATCGAGGCTCCCGAGCGGGGCTGGACCGCGACCCCGACGCTGGTCGGCTTCGCGGTCGTGGTGGCCCTGCTCGTGGGTTTCGTCCGGCACGAGCGACGTACCCCGCACCCGATGCTGGACGTGACGCTCTTCCGCGACCGCCGCTTCAGCGCGGCGGCGGTGGCGGTCACGATCAGCTTCTTCGCGCTGTTCGGCTTCATCTTCCTCATCACGCAGTACTTCCAGTTCGTGCGCGACCACTCCGCGCTCGGCACGGGCGTCCGCATCCTGCCGGTCGCCACGAGCATCGCGATCGCCTCGATCGTGGGCGGGCTGCTGGCGCCCCGGGTCGGCACCAAGGCCGTGGTCACGGTCGGCATGACCCTGCTGGGGTCGTCGTTCCTGTGGATCTCCACGGTGGCGGTCGACGCCTCCTACCCCACCGTGATCGTGCCGCAGATGCTGCTGATGGGCACCGGTCTGGGACTGATCAGCACGCCGGCCACGGAGTCGATCCTCCAGGTGCTGCCCCCCGCCCGCGCCGGTGTCGGGTCGGCGGTCAACGACGCGACCCGCGAGCTCGGCGGCACGCTGGGCGTCGCCGTGATCGGTTCGTTGTTCTCCTCGTTGTACGCCGACCGGCTGGTCGAGCGGCTCGGCCAGCTGCCCGGTGGGCCGGACGCGGCGGCGCTCGAGCAGGCATCGGAGGCAGTCGCGGTCGCCGACGCACTGGCCGCGGCGGACCCGCGCCTGGTCGACGGCGTCCACGAGGCCTTCCTCCTCGGCCTGCACACGGGCTGCCAGGTGATCGGCACGTTGTGCCTGCTGGGAGCAGTCTTCTCGCTGGTCGCGCTGCCGGGCCGGCGCTTCGCCCAGCAGGTCCAGGAGCCGGCCGAGGAGGACGCCGAGGAGTTAACGGCCGCTAACCTGCCGGGGTGACCACCCGCCGCGAGCAGATCCTCGGCACCGCCGCCGAGCTGTTCGCGGCCCGTGGCTTCCACGGCGTCTCGGTCGCCGACCTGGGCGCGGCCTGCGGCATCTCCGGCCCGGCGCTCTACAAGCACTTCGCCTCCAAGGACGCCGTGCTTGCCGAGATGCTGGTCTCGATCAGCCGCTGGCTGCTCGACGGCGGTCGTGCCTGCGTCGGCTCGGCCGGCTCGCCCTCGGCGGCGCTGGCTGCGCTGGTGGACCACCACGTCGGCTTCGCGCTCGAGCACCGCCCGCTCATCGTCGTCCAGGACCGCGACTGGTCCTCGCTGCCCGAGCAGGCCCGCGAGGAGGTGCGGGCCACCCAGCGCGCGTACGTCGACGTCTGGGCCGACCAGCTCCGCGCCCTCCACCCCGACCTCACCCTCGACGCCGCCCGCGCGATGGCGCACGCCGCCTTCGGCCTGATCAACTCCACCCCCCACTCCGGCCTGCTCCCCGACACCGAGATGCGCCGGGTGCTCTCCTCGATGGCGCTGGGGGCCCTGGGCGTCGGCGTCGGGGGTGCCGAACCGGCGTATTGATACGCCGGCTCGACCCGCCGTCCCTGCCGACCCGGCGTAGGTTCGCGCCGGGTCGACCCGCGGGGGGCTGGTGGTGCGGGCGGGGTAGTCCGCAGTCGAACGCACGCCGAGCGTGCGGTGAGCATTGATTCGAATGCGGACTATCTCGTGTCAGGTCCCGCAGTAGGTCACGAACGGGCCGCCGGCGGGGTCGGGCAGGGCGTACTCGGCCCATTCCGGGCGCTCGGTGAACGGGTGGGTGACGACCTCGAGCATCCGCTCGAACGGCGCGAGGTCGCCGGCGTCGGCGGCGTCGAGGGCGGCCTGGAGCAGGTGGTTGCGGGGGACGTACGCCGGGTTGACGGCGTCCATGGCGTCGGGGTCGGGCCCGAGGGCGCGCCACCGGGCCGCCCAGTCGTCGTAGGCGGGCAGGTCGAGCACGCGGTCGCGGGCGGGCGTGCCCTGGTCGCCACCGACCGCGCGCAGCTCCCGGGCCAGGTCGCGGAAGAAGCCGGTGTGGTCGGCGCGGGCGCCCTGCAGCAGGGCGAGCAGGTCGCCGACGAGCCCCGTGCGGAGCTGCGGGTCGAGGCCGGGCGGGAGGCCGAGCTTGGCGGCCACCCGGGCGGCGTACGCCTCGCCGTAGAGCGTCGGGAACGTCTCGAGGACGCCCACGCAGCGCTCGACCGCCCCGTCCTGGTCCACCCCGGCCTGCTCGGCGAGGAGGGCCAGCAGGGTCTCGGCCATCCGGGCGAGGTTCCACTGCGTGATCGCGGGCTGCTGACCGAAGGCGTAGCGGCCGCCGGTGTCGATGGAGCTGAAGACCGCGGCCGAGTCGAAGCCGTCGAGGAAGGCGCACGGGCCGTAGTCGATGGTCTCCCCCGAGAGCGTGACGTTGTCGGTGTTCATCACGCCGTGGACGAAGCCGACCGACATCCACGACGCGACCAGCTCGGCCTGGACCCGGGTGACCTCCTCGAGCAGCGCGAGCGCGGGGACGTCGGCCTCGAGCACCTGCGGGTGGTGCCGGGCGGCGGCGTGCTCGACGACCCGGCGCACCAGGTCGGTGCCGGGCTGCTGGTGGTCCAGCGCGGCGGCGTACTGCAGGGTGCCGACGCGCAGGTGGCTCGCGGCGACGCGGGCCAGGACGGCCCCGGGCAGCGGCTGCTCGCGCTGCACCGCGCGGCCGGTGGCGACGACCCCGAGCGACCGGGTCGTCGGGACGCCGAGGGCGTGCATGGCGGCGGAGACGAGGTGCTCGCGCAGCATCGGGCCGACCACGGCCAACCCGTCGCCGCCGCGCGACCACGGGGTGCGACCCGACCCCTTGAGGTGCAGGTCGCGCAGCCGGCCCTCGCGGTCGGTGAGCTCGCCGAGGAGGAGGGCACGGCCGTCGCCGAGGCGCGGGGAGTACCCGCCGAACTGGTGCCCGGCATACCCCTGCGCCACCGGCCGCGACCCGACCGGGGGGTGCTCGCCGGTCAGCAGGCGCAGTCCCTCGCCGCTGCGCAGCCACGCGGGGTCCAGGCCCAGCTCGGTGGCCAGCTGCTCGTCGAGGGCCAGCAGCATCGGGCCGGGGGCGGCCTCGGCCTGCCAGTCGACCGCCAGCTCGGGCAGCGCGTCGGCGAAGCGGTGCTCGAGGTGGAGGGTGGTCGTGCTCATGCCCCCACGCTACGGGCGGCTCACAGCAGGTGGTCGAGGTCGCCCGGCTCCCCGGACTCCAGTCGCTCCAGGAACCGGGCGGCCCGCGCGGCCGCGTCGTGAGCGGCGTCCAGGTCGGGATCGGCGTCGGTCACGTCGGCCACGGGGGCACGCTCGGCGTGCAGCCGGGCCAGCAGCTGCTCGCGCGGCAGGCCGCGCAGGTGCAGCAGCACGAACGGGTCGGCGTCGAGCAGCCAGCCGACCTGGTGCAGCAGCGCGAGGGCGTGCACGCACGGGTCGACCCACGCCGAGCAGGTGCAGGTGCCGGCCAGCTCACCGCCGTACGGGAGGAGCTCGACGCCGGCCTCCTCGGCGTGCTCGACCAGCTCGTGCGGCAGGTCGCCGGCCAGCAGCGCGGAGACCCGGCCGCTCACCGCGCCGACCGCCTCGACCAGCGCGTCGGCCTCCTCGGCGGGCAGCACGGGCACGTCCACGGCCGTCGCCCACAGCCCGTCGGGGTCCTCGACGGCTGCCGTGACGCGGCCCGGCTCGACCCGGATGCCCCCGATGCGCCCCGACCGGGCCAGCCGCCGGGAGGCCGTCAGCTCCTCCTCGGCGTACGCCGCCTCCTCGACGGCGCGGAGCCAGGCCCGGGCCCACCAGCCGCTCGGGCGGGCGGTGCTGCGGCGCTCGGCGAAGGCGGGGTGCGTGGTGCTGGCCATCACGCGGGGCGCAGGCTGACGAGGTCGCGCAGCTCGTCGTCGCTGAGCTCGGTGAGCGCGGCCTCCCCGCGCCCGAGGACGGCGTCGGCCAGGGAGCGCTTGCGCTCCAGCAGCAGGCCCACGCGCTCCTCGATGGTGCCGCGGGTGACCATCCGGTGCACCTGGACCGGCTTGGTCTGCCCGATCCGGTAGGCGCGGTCGGTGGCCTGGTCCTCGACGGCGGGGTTCCACCACCGGTCGAGGTGGATGACGTGGTCGGCGCGGGTGAGGTTGAGCCCGGTGCCGCCGGCCTTGAGGGAGAGCAGGAAGACCGGCACGCGGTCGGCGCCGTCGGACTGGAAGCGGCGCACCATCTCCTCGCGCTCGCGCACGGGGGTGCCGCCGTGGAGCAGCTGGTGCGGGATGCCGGCGGTGGCGAGGTGCCGGGAGACGAGCCGGGCCATCTCGACGTACTGGGTGAAGACCAGCGCCGCGCCGTCCTCGGCCAGCACGGTGCCGAGCAGCTCGTCGAGCAGGTCGATCTTCTCCGAGCGCCCGGCGACCCGGGCGCCGCCCTGCTTGAGGAAGTGGGCGGGGTGGTTGCAGATCTGCTTGCAGCCGGTGAGCAGCGAGAGCACGAGCCCGCGGCGGGTGTGCTCGTCGGCGCGCTCGATGTGCTCCATCGTGTCGCGGACGAACGCCTCGTAGAGCACCACCTGCTCGCGGGTGAGCGTCAGCGGGTGGTCGGTCTCGGTCTTGGGGGGCAGCTCGGGGGCGATGCCGGGGTCGGACTTGCGGCGCCGCAGCAGGAACGGACCGATCAGCTCGGCGAAGCGGGCCGTCACCGCGGGGTCGACGCCGGCCTCGATGGGCGCGGCCCACACGCGACGGAAGGCCTGGCGGCTGCCGAGCAGGCCGGGCGTCGCCCAGTCGAGGATCGACCAGAGCTCGGTGAGGTCGTTCTCGACGGGGGTGCCGGTCAGCGCCACCCGCGCCCCGGAGCCGATGCTGCGCAGGCCGCGGGCGGTGGTGGAGCGGGAGTTCTTGACGTGCTGGGCCTCGTCGGCGACCACCAGCCCCCAGGTCACCTCGCCGAGCTCGCTGGGGCGGTCCTTGGTGGTGGTGTCGACGCGCATCGTGCCGTAGGTCGTGAGCACGAAGCCGGGGTCGCCGTCGGGGGTCGGGTCCAGCAGCGTGGCGCCGGCCTCCTCCCCGGCCCCGGGGAGCCCGGCCAGCGAGCGGGTGCCGCCGTGGAAGCGGCGTACGGGGACGCCGGGCGCGAACCGCTGGATCTCGGCCTCCCAGTTGCCGAGCAGGCTGGTCGGGCAGACCACGAGCGTGGGCGCGAGTGCGCGGCCGACGGCGCGTGCCTGCTCGGCGCGGTGCAGGTGCAGGGAGATGAGGGTCAGCGTCTTGCCCAGGCCCATGTCGTCGGCCAGGCACGCTCCGAGGCCGAGACCGGTGAGCTCGGCCAGCCAGGTGAGGCCGTGGCGCTGGTAGTCGCGCAGGGTCGCCGCCAGCGCCGCCGGCGGCTCGACGGGCTCGCGGGTGGCGGCGGTGCGCAGCTGCTCGCGGACCTTCAGCAGCGAGGCGCCGACGACCACCTCGGCGGGCTGGTCCTCGCCGAGGGTGGCGACCCCGCTGAGCGCGGCGGCGACGGCCTCGGCGGGCTTCACCTCGCGCACCAGCCGCTTGCGGGCCTTGCGCGTGATCGAGGGGTCGACCACGCGCCAGGCGCCGCGCAGCTTGACCACCGGCGCGGCCGAGGCGGCCAGGGTCTCCATCTCCTCCGCGGTGAGCGGGTCGCCCTCGAGCGCGACCTGCCACTGGAAGGCGAACACCGAGTCGGGGGTGAGCAGACCGGTCTGCAGGGGCGCCTCGCGGGTGCCGCTGCGGCGGGGTGCGGTGTCGAGCACCGCCGAGGCGGTCAGGTCGCGCCCGAGGCTGCGCGGCCACAGGACGTCGACGCCGCGCTCGGCCAGCGCCGCGACGCCGTCCTCGAGCAGGCTGACGATCTCCTCGGCCTCCAGGGTGACCTGGTCGGGCACCCGCAGCGCGAGCAGCCGGTCGAGCACCGGCCAGGCCTCCGCCGCGGCGCGGAGCGCGATGGTGGCGTGGGTGCGCGCCCGGTCGCCGAAGCCGTGATCCTCGGGGTCGTCGAGCCACAGCGCCGAGGCGTCGGCCATGTGCAGCGGATCGCGCTCGTCGTGGACCTGCAGGACCAGTCGCACCGAGCCGGCGACCAGCTCCTCCTCGTCGGCCTCGACCCGCAGCGAGATGGTCACCAGGTGCGGGAGGTCGCTGCCGCGGCGGATCTTCGCGATGCGGCGCTGGAGTCGCTCCTGGAAGGCGTCGTCCGGGGCGGTGTTGACGGGTGCTGCTCCCCCCTCCGGCCCGCCCGCCCGCCGCGGGGGTCGCCGCCGCGGGGCGGGTCGCGCGCCTGCCACCGGCGCGCTGCGGGGTACGGCGTCGGCGACCGCGTCCAGCACGGCCCGCACCACCTGCTCGGCGTCGGCGGCGTCCTGCTCGCCCGCGGCGCGCGAGCGCGCGAGCATCCGCACGCGGTCCTCGTCGTCCTCGCTCAGCCCGCCGACCCGCCACGACGGGGGCCGGCCCGGCTCCTCGGGTGCGGGCTCGAACGCACCGGCCGCCACCAGGCGCATCCCCAGCAGCGCGGCGCCGCTGAGCAGCGCGACGCTGGGGTGGAGGTCCTCGCGGGCGTGGGCCTTGGTCAGCACGGGGATCGCCGCCCGCACCGGCAGCGCGACCGTGCGCCGCTCGTCGACGAACTCCACCACCGAGTCGCGCGGCGGCACGGCCGGCCGGAAGGTCGCCGTGCCGGTCACCGGGACGAACCCCACGCCGCACACCCCCTCGCCCACAGGCCTCGACCGGACGCGACGACGGTAGCCCGCCCCGCCGACAACACCGCCGCCCGGTCGGGCCGCCTCGCCGATCACGACGTCCTGCGGGCCGGGGGCGACATCTCCTGCAGAACGTCGTGCTCCGGCGTGACCCGGGGACGGACCGCGACCCGTCAGGCGGGCGCGAGGTCGTAGCGGACGACGCGGCGGCGCAGGGTGGGGGACGCCGCGACCTCGTAGCCGGCCTCGAGGAAGACCTGCAGCAGGCCGACGGAGGCCTCGTCCCAGATGACCGTCTTCCCGGGAGCGGGCTCCATCGGGTAGCCCTCCAGGACGCGAGCACCGACCTGGCGGCCGTACTCCACCGTGGCGCGCGCCAGCTCGTAGGTCAGCCCCTCCCCCCGGAAGCCCTTGCGGACCACGAAGCAGGTCACCGACCACACGCCGGGCAGGTCCGGGTCCATCCGCATCCAGGGCTGCTTGCGCGCCCAGATGCGCGGGTAGTTCTCCCGCGGCTCGACGGCGACCCAGCCGGCGGGCTCGCCGTCGGCGTACCCGATCAGGCCAGAGGTGGGTCCGTCGGTGCCGCAGGCGGTCTGCGCGACCAGGGCGGCCTCGCGCTCCTCCTGGGTGCTGTCGCGCCAGATCCAGCCCTCGACCTTCAGGCCCTGGCAGCGGCACTTCGCCGCGCCACCCGCACCCAGCACCGCCTCGACGTCCGCGTCGGTGGCCCGGTTGGCCGGGAGCCAGGTGAAGGCAGCGGGGTCAGCCATGGGCCGAGGCTAGACCCGCCCACCGACGACGGGCCACGGTCGAGCAGCGTCAGCCGATCAGGATGCCCGCGATGGCGGCGCTCATCAGGTTCGCGAGGGTGGCGGCGAGGATGGCGCGCAGGCCGAGCGAGGCGATGTCGGGTCGTCGCTCGGGGGCGATGCCGCCCAGCCCACCGAGCAGGATGCCCAGGGAGCCGATGTTGGCGAAGCCGGTGAGCGCGAAGGTGACGATCGCTGCGGTCTTGTCGGAGAACTCCCCGGCCACCGGACCGAACTCCGCGAACGCGACGAACTCGTTGAGCACGATCTTCTGCCCCACGAAGCTGCCCGCGTCGACCGCCTCGCCCCACGGGACGCCGATCAGCGACATGACGGGCGCGAAGAGGTAGCCCAGCAGCTGCTGGACGCTGAGGTCCTCGGCGCCGAACCAGCCGCCGACGCCGCCCACCAGCAGGTTGACCAGGGCGATGAGGGAGATGAAGGCCAGCAGCATCGCGCCGATCGTCGCGGCCAGCCGCAGGCCGTCGGCGGCCCCGGTGGCGGCGGCGTCGATGACGTTGCGGGCCCGCTCGGGCTCGGCCGGCGAGTCGTCCTCGCCTTCCTCGCCAGCACCGCCGGCACCGGCAGCACCGGAGCCCCCCTCGGCGGCTCCCTCGGGCTCCCGCGGCTCGGGGAGCATGATCTTGGCCATCAGCAGCGCGCCGGGGGCGGCCATGAAGCTGGCGGCGATGAGGTACTCCAGCCGCGCGCCGAGCAGCGAGTAACCCACCAGCACCGACCCCGCGACGGTCGACAGCCCGCCGACCATGACGGCGAAGAGCTGGGATCGGGTCAGCCCGGCCACGTACGGGCGGATCAGCAGCGGCGCCTCGGTCTGCCCCACGAAGATGTTGGCCGCCGCGTTGACCGACTCCTCGCGACCGGTGCCCAGCGCCCTCCCCAGCGCGCCGCCGACCACCTCGACGACACGCTGGAGCACGCCGAGGTGGTAGAGCACGGCGGTCAGCGAGGCGAAGAAGACGATCACCGGCAGCACCTGGAAGGCCACGACGGTGCCCTGGTCCTCGGCCGGCAGGACCGGCCCGAACAGGAAGCCGATGCCCTCGCGGGAGGAGTCGATGACCGCCTGCACGCCCGAGGATGCCGCCTCCAGCGCCCGGCTCCCGACCGACCACGACAGCACCAGGACGCCGAAGCCCACCTGCAGCGCGAGCGCACCCACGACGGTGCGCGGCCGGACCGCCCGCCGGTCCGACGAGCACAACCACGCGATCCCCATCAGGACCGCCATCCCGCCGGCGCCCCACAGCACGTCGATCAACACCTCGACCACCTCCAGCGGGTGACCCTGCCCCGTGCGGGCCCGGGTCACACCTGCGGGTGCGCGCGGCTGACTAGGCTCGCCCCATGAGCATCCTCGACCTCCCGCTCGCCCGCCTCGACGGCACCGCCGCCACCCTGGGCGAGATCACCGGCGGCCGGCCCGCACTGCTGGTCAACGTGGCCTCCAAGTGCGGCCTCACCCCGCAGTACACCGGTCTCGAGCAGCTGCAGGAGACCTACGGCGACCGGGGCTTCACCGTCGTCGGCCTGCCGTGCAACCAGTTCATGGGCCAGGAGCCCGGCACGGCCGAGGAGATCCAGGAGTTCTGCTCCGCGACCTACGGCGTGAGCTTCCCGATGACCGAGAAGATCGAGGTCAACGGCGAGGGCCGGCACCCGCTGTACGCCGAGCTGACCGGCACCCCCGACGAGAAGGGCGAGGCCGGCGACGTCACCTGGAACTTCGAGAAGTTCCTCGTCGCCGCCGACGGCACCGTCGTCTCCCGCTTCAGCCCCGGCGTCGAGCCGCAGGACCCCCGGCTGGTCACCGCCGTGGAGGAGATCGTCGGCTGACGTGCCCGCGCTGGGGTCAGCACCAGTCGGTGCTGTCCTCCGGCTCGGGTGAGCCGTTGCCCTGGCCGTACCAGTCGAGCCAGGGCCCGTCGCAGATCTCCTGCGCCCCTTCGACGTACGCCGCTGCGCTGGTGAACCCCACGCCCGGGTCGCTCACCACGCCCACCAGCGTCTCCGCGAGCGCGGCGACCTCCTCGCTGCGCTGCGCGGGGTCCTGCTCGATGAACGGTCCGTAGCCGTAGGCCCACACCGTCACGTCGTCGCGCTCCATCCAGGCGTAGGCGATGCCCGGGTCGGACTCGGGCGAGCCGTTCTCGAACACCAGCGTGGCCCCGTCCACCTCCTCGCACGGCCCGAGGGACTCGCACAGGTCGGCGAGCTCGGCGGCGGACACCCCGAACGGCGTGCCCCGCGTGACCGCCAGCAGCACGTGGGCGTTGTCGCCCACCTGGCGGTCCAGGCTGACCTCGACCGTCACGTCACCCTCGACGACGCCCTGGCTCCCCTCCGGCAGCTCGGCCGCCGCGCGGAGCGGGGCGTCGGTGTGGGCGGCGACCGCCGCGGCGAGCATCGGCGGCGTGGTCGTCGCGTCGTCCGCCGAGCCGGAGCAGCCCGAGCCGGCCAGGACCAGGGCCGTCACGGCTGCGGGCAGGGTGGTGCGCTGAGCCCGAGAGGTCACCGGCACACCCTACGTCCGAGCGCCCCGTGACCCGGGCCACGACGAGCGCGATGTTCCAAGACCCGTCTCACGGGCACGGTCACCTCCGTGGCGGCGTACCTCCCCCGGGCCCGCCACCCCGTCCGCACGTCCCGACAGGAGGTCTCCGTGACCGCGATGCTCCCCTCGCGCCCCCCGGGCGAGGACCACGCGTCCCCCGCCGGTGAGGTCGTCGACCCCGACACCGTGCTCACCCGGCCCGCCGTCGGGGCCGAGCCACGGGTCGTCAGCACCCTGCGCCTGCCGCAGCGCCGTCGCGGACGCGAGATCGTCGCCGTGCTCGACCCCGTCCGCGCCCGGCCGGGGACCGAGGCGCTCGTCCACGCGGACCAGCGGGTCGTCGAGGCCGCGGCGGAGCGGCTGACCGCCTACCTCCAGCCCGGCGAGCTCGTCGCCGCCACCAACGACGGACGCCTGCGGCTGCGGCTGCGCCGCGAGGACCGCGACGCCCGCCCGGAGCGGCTGCAGGCGATGGCGTACCACGCCCTGGAGGTGCTGGAGTCCCTGGACCACCGCGCCGACGACGGTCCCGCCGTCCTCGACCTCGGCGTCGGCTGGGCGCCGGTGACCCGCAGCCAGGACGCCCACCAGGCGCTCGCGCACGCGGCCTCGGCCGCGGCGGAGTCCGTGCGACAGCGCGACCTGCAGCCGCGCCAGGAGGGCCACCACCTGCGGGTACGCCGGCCCCGCATCGATCGGTGGTCCACCGGCAACCAGGTGCTGGTCGCCACCGTCGGCGCCGTCGTCGTCCCCTACCTGGCCCTGGTGGCGCTCTCCCTGGTCGGCCTGGACCTCTCGGGCGTCCTGTACTGGGCGATCGTCGGCTCGCTGGCGATGACGGCGGGGATGATCTGGGCCGAGACCTCCCACGCGCTGGACCCGCCCCGGCCCTCGGGCCGCGCCGGCGAGCGGCCCCGGGCGACCGCCGTGATCGCGGCGTACCTGCCCAACGAGGCCGACACGATCCTCGAGACCGTCGAGCACTTCCTCTCCCTGCCCGACCGCGACCGCGACGGGTCCGGCGGCCTGCAGGTGGTGCTGGCCTACAACACCCCGTTCCCGCTGGCCGTCGAGGACGAGCTGGCCCGCCTCGGGGAGCAGCACGAGGACCTCGTGGTGCTCAAGGTGCCCGACTCCACCTCCAAGGCCCAGAACGTCAACGCCGCCCTGCACGTCGCCGACGGCGAGCTGATCGGCATCTTCGACGCCGACCACCACCCGATGCCCGGCGCCTTCGACCGCGCCTGGCAGTGGCTCGGCGACCCCGACGACCCGGCCGACGTCGTCCAGGGGCACTGCGTGATCCGCAACGGCGAGACCGGCTGGCTGGCCCGCCTGGTCGCCGTGGAGTTCGAGCAGATCTACGCCGTAGCCCACCCCGGTCGGGCCGCGCTGTCGGGCTTCGGGATCTTCGGTGGCTCCAACGGCTTCTGGCGTGCCTCGGCGCTGGAGCGCATCCGCCTGCGCGGCTCCTTCCTCACCGAGGACATCGAGGCCTCGATGCGGGTGCTCGGCGCCGGCGGTCGGATCGTCAACGACCCGGGCCTGCTCAGTCGCGAGCTGGCGCCCGAGACCCCCGAGGCGCTGTGGAAGCAGCGGATGCGCTGGGCGCAGGGGTGGTTCCAGGTCTCCCTGCGCCACCTGGGCCCGATCCTGCGCTCCCCCCGGCTCAGCCTCCGGCAGAAGGTCGGCGCGACCTACCTGCTCGGCTGGCGCGAGGTGTACCCGTGGATGTCGATCCTCACCTGGCCGCTGCTCGGCTTCCTGGTGTGGCGCGACGGCGGGCTCGACCTCAGCTCGCCGCTGTTCCTGCTCATCACGCTCCTGGTGACGGTCTCCGGGCCGTTGCAGACGCTGGCGGCGTACCGGCTGGCGACGCCGGAGATCCGCCGGCACCGGCACTGGTTCCTGCGGGCGGCGCTGATGAACCTGCTCTTCTACACCGAGGCCAAGAACCTCGTGAACCGCGTCGCCCAGCTCAAGCAGCTGCGCGGTGAGCACCAGTGGGTGGTCACGCCCCGGACCGCCGGAGGCGACGCATGACCACCACGATGGACACGCCCCCGACCGCGCCCGCCCCGACGAGCACCCCGGTGCGTCGCTACCCGCTCGGGTGGCTGCGCGGGGTCGCCGCGCTCGTCGTGGTGGTCTTCCACGGCTACCAGCACCAGCGCTACGGCGACACCTACCAGTGGCCGCTGACCGGGACGATCCACGAGCTGTTCATGAGTGCCGACCTGTTCGTCGACCTCTTCTTCGTGCTCTCCGGGCTGGTGCTGTGGCTGCCGATCGCCCAGGCGGTGGTCGACGGTGCCACGACGCGTCCGGGCCGGGTGCTGCTCTACCGGCGGATGGCACGGCTGCTCCCGCTCTACCTGACGGTGGTGCTGCTGGTCTGGTCCCTGACCAACCCCTCGGCCCCCGGTCACTGGGTCGACCTGCTGACCCACCTGACCTTCACCCACGTCTACTCCGACACCTACATCTTCTGGACCAACGGCCCGGCCTGGACGCTCGCGATCGAGTTCCACTTCTACGTCCTCGTCGCGCTCTCGGTGCCGCTGCTCAACCGGCTGGTGCAGCGCACCGGCACGCGTGCCGGGCGGGTGGCGGTCGCCTCGGCCCTCCCGGTGGCACTGGTGGTCGTGGGAGCGGCGTACCTCGTCTGGGCGACGCTGCTGTCGGGGGCGGCGGCGGACAACTGGTCGGTGTGGTTCTCCCCGCTGGCCAAGGCCGCCGACTTCGGGGTCGGGATGCTGCTGGCCGTGGTGGCCGCCACCGGGGTGCGCCTCGCGTCGGCGCCGCGGTCGGCGCTGCTGGTCCTCGGGCTGGGCTCGACGGTGGCGCTGATGCTGACCCGTCCGGTCGGCACCCCCATCGCGGAGTGGTGGCACCCGATGTACGCCGTCGGCCTCACCGTCGCCCTCGCCCACGTCGTGCTCCACGACGGCCCGTGGGCGCGGTGGATGTCGTGGGGGCCGCTGGTGTGGCTGGGCGGCCTGGGCTACGGGATCTACCTCATCCACGAGCCGGTGCTGCGCCTCCTCGGCTCGCTGGGCCTCTACCCCGAGCCGGGGCCGGGCTGGGCCTGGCTGGTCGTCTCCGCGATGGTGGCCGTCCCGTCGGTCCTGCTGGCGTGGGTCAGCGCACGCACGGTCGAGGCGGCCGGGCTGCGACTGCTGGCCACGATGCGGCCCGACGGTTCCCCGCGCGACTACTACGACCACCTGGACCCCCGCGACCCCGCCCGCCGGGTGGAGTCGGACGGCTCCTAGCAGGCTCCACGGACGTCATGCGGACGGGACGTCCACTCCTCCCCGCCGGATGACGTCCCGGCGCCTGCTCAGGCGCGGACGGCGAGCACGAGCGGGGAGACCGACGAGGCGCCCGCGCGCAGGACGGCACGGGCGGCGAGCGTCGTGCTCCAGCCGGTGTCGACCAGGTCGTCGACGAGCAGCACCCGGCGCCCCTCGAGAGCACCGGGCTCGGCGTCGAGGCCGCTGCGCCGGGAGACCGCCGCCACCCGCTGGGCGGAGTTGGCAGCACCACGCCCCGGCGGCACGTCGGGGTCGAGGACCGCCCAGCGGCCGAGCAGCGGGACCCGGAGGTAGCGCGAGAGCCCGTCGGCCAGCGAGCCCACGAGCTCGGGCCGGGAGACCGACTCCATCTCGACGATCGCGTCGACCTCGGGGCGCCAGTCGCCGAGCACCTCGATGACCGCCTGCACCAGCGGGACGGGCACCGGACCGTCGGGGGTGCCCTCGCGGAACAGCTCGCGCAGCGCCTGGCCGTAACCGAGGTCGGTGAGCCGGGCGACGGCCCGACCCTCCCGGGCCTGCTCGGAGACCCGTCCGCGCAGGTCGATGCCGAGCCGGTCGAGCCCGGTGGGCCACATCTTGCGCGGCGGCAGGGGCACGCCGGGGCGGGCCAGCCGCTCCTGGGCCGAGGTGACCGCCTCCGCGGAGACCTCGGTGGGCAGGTCGAGCCCGCCGCAGTTGTCGCAGCGGCCGCACTCGGTGGCCTCGGGGTCGTCGAGCTGGTCGCGCAGGAACCACATCCGGCACCGGTCGGTGCGCAGGTAGTCGAGCATCGCCTGCTGCTCGCGCTCGCGCGCCGCGCGGACCCGCTCGTAGCGCTCGGCGTCGTAGCTCCACGGGCGGCCGGTCGACTCCCAACCACCCTTGACCCGGCGTACGGCGCCGTCGACGTCGAGCACCTTCAGCATCGTCTCCAGGCGGGTGCGGCTGAGCTCGACGCGGGTCTCGAGCGCTGCCGTGCTCAGCGGGCGACCCTCCTCGGCGAGCACGGACAGGGTCTCGCGCACCTGCTCCTCGCGCGGGAACCCGAGGGAGGAGAAGTAGGCCCAGATGTCGCGGTCCTCCGGGGCCGGAAGCAGCACCACGGTCGCGGACTCGCTGCGGGCATCGAGGCCACGACCGGCGCGGCCGACCTGCTGGTAGTAGGCCACCGGCGAGCTCGGGGAGCCGAGGTTGACGACGAACCCGAGGCTGGCGTCGAAGCCCATGCCCAGCGCGCTGGTCGCGACCAGCGCCTTGACCCGGCCGGCGGCGAGGTCGGCCTCGAGCGCCTGCCGCTCGGTCGTCTCGGTCTGGCCGGAGTAGGCCGCGACGTCGTGGCCACGGGAGCGCAGGTAGTCGGCGACCTCCTGGGTGGCGGCGACGGTGAGGCAGTAGACGATGCCGGAGCCGGGCTGCTCGGCGAGGTGGTCGGCCAGCCAGGCCAGTCGCTGGTCGGGGGTCTTGAGGTGGACCACGCCCAGGCGCAGCGACTCGCGGTCGAGGGTCCCGCGCAGGGTGAGGACGTCGCCGCGCTCGATCGAGCCGAGCTGCTGCGCGACGTCGTCGGTGACCCGGGCGTTGGCCGTCGCGGTGGTCGCCAGCACCGGGATGCCGTCGGGCAGGTCGTCGAGCAGGGTGCGGATGCGGCGGTAGTCGGGGCGGAAGTCGTGGCCCCAGTCGGAGATGCAGTGCGCCTCGTCGACGACCAGCAGGCCGCAGGTGGCCGCCAGCCGGGGCAGCACCTCGTCGCGGAAGCCGGGGTTGTTGAGACGCTCGGGGCTGACCAGCAGCACGTCGACCTCGCCGGCGGCGATCTGCTCGTGGATCGGCTCCCAGTCCTCGGCGTTGGTGGAGTTGATGGTCACCGCGCGGATGCCCGCGCGCTCGGCGGCGGCGATCTGGTTGCGCATCAGGGCCAGCAACGGGCTGACGATGACCGTGGGGCCGGCGCCCGCTCCGCGCAGCAGCAGCGTGGCGACGAAGTAGACCGCGGACTTGCCCCAGCCGGTGCGCTGGACGACCAGCGCGCGTCGGCGGTCGACCGCCAGCGCCTCGATCGCGCTCCACTGGTCCTCCCGCAGCCGGGCCTCGGCCTGCCCCTCCCCCCGGGGGCCGACCAGGGCCCGCAGGTGGGCCTCGGCGGCCTCGCGGGCGGCGGCACGATCGGTCAGCGCGACGGTGGGACTCATGCAGGGCTGTCTACCAGCCGCTGCCGACCGTCCG
This sequence comes from Nocardioides marinus, assembly GCF_013408145.1. Lineage (NCBI taxonomy): Bacteria > Bacillati > Actinomycetota > Actinomycetes > Propionibacteriales > Nocardioidaceae > Nocardioides > Nocardioides marinus. Next base: position 3,884,490 of record NZ_JACBZI010000001.1, on the reverse strand, counting down.
GTGATCTCCTCCACAGAGGTGTTGATCTTTCACATACCGGGGGTACGGTTTAGACGTACCGACGGTATGCCTCCCTTCCCCCACCCGAGGAGCCCACCATGGTCCGCACCACCGAGCACCTGCTGCGCAGCGTCCCCGCCCTGGCCGACTGCTCTCCCCGTGAGCTGCGCCGGATGGCCGCGCTGATGGACGTGGTCGCCCTGCGGCCCGGAGCCGCCCTCACCACCGAGGGCGAGTTCGAGAACCAGGCGTTCCTCCTGGTCGAGGGGCAGGTCGGCGTCCGCGTCGGCGACGACCTGGTCGCCGTCCTCGGCCCCGGCGAGCTGGTCGGCGAGCTCGGCGTGATCGACCGTCGCCTGCCGCGCACCGCCACCGTCACCGCGATGACCCCGGTCACCGCCTGCGTGCTGACCCCGCGCGGCTTCGACTCGCTGCGTCGCGGCTTCCCCGCGGTCGCCGCGCTCGTCGACCGCACCGTCGCCGCGCGCGAGGAGTCCCTCGCCGGCTGAGGCCCTGCGGCGTACGCCGGGGACGTCATACGTCGCGCGGAGACGGACCTCCCGTCCGCATGACGTCCCGGCGCGGCCCTCGTCACCAGATCCGGACGCGGTCCTCCGGGTCCAGCCACAGCCCGTCACCGGGGGCGGTCTCGAAGACCTCGTGGAACTCGTCGAGGTTGCGCACGATGTTGGCGCGGAACTCCGCCGGGCTGTGCGGGTCGATGGTGAGGAACTGACGCGCCTGCTCGGCGCGGCGCTTGGTGCGCCACACGTGGGCCCAGTTCAAGAACAGCTGGCGCCGCTCCTCGACGCTCGCCTGCCCGCCGGTGGAGATGACGTAGGCCTTGTGGGCGATGGTCAGCCCGCCGAGGTCGCCGATGTTCTCGCCGACGGTGAGCTGGCCGTTGACCCGCTCACCGGGCAGGTCGCGCGGCTCGAGCGCGTCGTACTGCGCGATGAGCTTCTTCGACTTCTCCTCGAAGGCCGCCTTGTCGTCCGGGGTCCACCAGTCGCGCAGGTTGCCCAGCGGGTCGAACTGCGCGCCCTGGTCGTCGAAGCCGTGACCGACCTCGTGGCCGATCACCGCGCCGATGCCGCCGTAGTTCTCGGCCGGGTGGGCGTCGGGGGAGAAGAACGGCGGCTGCAGGATGCCGGCGGGGAAGCAGATCTCGTTGGTGCCGGGGTTGTAGTAGGCGTTCACCGTCTGCGGGAGCATGTGCCACTCGTCGCGGTCGACCGGCGAGCCGATCTTGCCGAGCTGGCGGTCGGTCTCGAAGGCCGCCGCGGCCGCGACGTTGCCCATCAGGTCGTCGGGGCGCACCTGGAGCCCGGAGTAGTCGCGGAAGGTGTCGGGGTAGCCGATCTTGGGGTTGAAGGTCTCGAGCTTCTCGTAGGCCCGGGACTTGGTCTCCTCGGTCATCCAGTCCAGGGCGCCGATCGACTCGCGGTAGGCGGCCAGCAGGTTGGCGACCAGCTCCTCCATCATCGCCTTGGACTGCGGCGGGAAGTGGCGGGCGACGTACTGCTTGCCGACCGCCTCGCCCAGCGCCCCCTCGACGAGGGCGACGCCGCGCTTCCAGCGGGCGCGCAGCTCGGGGGTGCCGTTGAGGGTGCGGCCGTAGAAGTCGAAGTTGGTCTCGACCAGCTCGTCGGTGAGGTACGGCGCCGCCGACCGCAGCACGCGGACCAGCAGCCAGGGGCGCCACTGCTCCAGCGGCACCTCGGCGAGCACGCCGGCCAGGCCCTCGAAGAACGACGGCTGGCGGACGTTGACCTCGGCCAGCAGCTGCTCGGCGCTCTGGGAGCCGCCGGAGAGGTTGGTGACGTACACGTCGAGGTCGAAGGGGCCCACCAGCGTGCGCAGCTGCTCGAGGGTGTGCAGGTTGTAGGTCTTCTGGACGTCGCGGGTCTCCGCGCGCTCCCAGTGACCGGCCGCGATGCGGGTGTCGATGTCGAGGACCGTGCGGGCGGCCGCGGCGGGGTCGCCGAGCCAGTCGGCGCCGGTGCCGCCCAGCTCGAGGAGGCGGGTGAGGTAGGCGAGGTACTTCTCGCGGGTCTCGGCGTGCTTGTCCTCGCGGTAGTAGGACTCGTCGGGCAGGCCCAGGCCGCCCTGCACGAAGTTCACCAGGTAGCGCTCGGAGTCCTTGTCGTCGTTGTCGACGTAGGAGCCGAAGACGCCGTGGCCGCCGATGCGCTCGGACTCCCCGAGGAACGCCGCCAGGTCGCGCAGGTCGCGGAGCCCGCCGATCGCCTCGACCAGCGGCTGCACCGGGGTCAGGCCCAGCGCCGCGATCCGCTCGGTGTCCATGAAGGAGGTGTAGAGGTCGCCGATCTTGCGCGCCTCGTCCGCGGCGGAGGGGTCGGCGGCGTCGGTGGGGCCGCCGGCGGCCAGCTCCTCGATGATCTCGCGCACGTGCTGCTCGGCGGCGTCGCTCAGCGCGACGAAGGGGCCCCAGCTCGAGCGGTCCGAGGGGATCTCGGTCTCCGCGAGCCAGCGGCCGTTCACGTGGCCGAAGAGGTCGTCCTGCGGCCGGACGGACAGGTCCATGCCCTCGCGGGCGTCGTCGAGGATGCTCACGTCCGCGACCCTAGCCGGGCGGGGGTGGGGCCGGGTGGACCGGGAAGGTCTGACTGATGTCGGTCAGACCTTCGGGGTCGCGGTCGAACCTTCGACCGCGCAGCCGCAGGTTCGACTGATGTCAGTCAGACCTCACACACCCCCCGCTACCCCGCAGCCGCGTCCAGGGCCGCGCGGACCGACATCACGACCGCCTCCTCGTCGACGCCGTCACGGGCCGCGAGCTCGGCGACCAGGCGGCGTACGACGAGCATGACGCCGCCGATGAGCGGGGAGATGTCGAGCTCGAGCTCCTCGGTCTCCTCGTCCAGCAGCAGCTCGATGGCGTCGATCTCGAGCAGGTGCTCGAAGACCAGCTCCATCGCGGCCTGTGCCTTGTCGGGGTCGTCGCCCCCGACGTCGGCGGCGACCACGGCGTCGAGCACGACGTGCCCCGCGCGGCGGACCTTCTCCTCCTCGGGGAGCTCCGCCTCGTGGTCGTGGTGCTCGGCGTGCGGGTCCATCACCGCACCCGCACCACGGACTTGCCCAGGGTGCGCCGCTGGTCCATGTCGACCAGCGCCCTCCCCAGCTCGTCGAGGGAGTACGTCGCGCCGATCGGCGGCTTCACCGCACCTGCCTCGATCATCGGCAGCAGCGCCTCCCACTGCTGGTGGAGGTAGCCCGGGCGCATCATCCCGTAGCCGCCCCAGCCGACGCCGCGGACGTCGACGTTGTTGAGCAGCAGCCGGTTGACCTTGACCTCGGGGATGCCCTCGCCGGCGGCGAAGCCGACCACGAGGAGCCGCCCGAGCGTGGCCAGGCAGCGCAGGGAGTCGGTGAACACCGAGCCGCCGACCACGTCGACCACGACGTCGACGCCGCGACCCTCGGTCAGGGCCATGACGGAGTCCTTGAACCCCTCGAGCAGCACCGCCTCGTCGGCACCGGCGGCCTGGGCGTAGTCGCACTTCTCCTGCGTGGAGCAGACCGCGACGACCCGCGCGCCCATGCCCTTGGCGACCTGGATCGTGGCGGTCCCGACGCCACCGGCGGCGCCGTGGACCAGGACGGTCTCGCCCTCGCGCAGGCCGGCGCGCTCGTGCAGGGCGAACTCCGCGGTGAGGTAGTTCATCGGCAGCGCGGCGCCCTCGTCGAAGGACAGCGCGTCAGGGAGCCGGAACACCGAGTCGGTGCCGAACACCGCGAGCTCCGACGCCCCGCCGTACGGCGCGACCGCCGCGACCCGGTCGCCGGCCGCCAGCCCGGAGGACTCCGGCGCCGAGACGACGACCCCGGCGACGTCGACGCCGAGGCTGAAGGGCGGCTCCGGCTTGAGCTGGTACTCACCCCGGCTCAGCAGCAGGTCGGGGAAGGACACCCCGATGCTGTGCACCTCGACCAGGACCTGGTCGGCACCGGGCTGGGGCTCGGGGACTTCGCGCACCTGGAGGTGCTCGGGTCCGGTGGTCTCGACGACCTGCACGGCTCGCATGCCGCCCAACCTATCCAGGCCCTCGCTCCGAACAGCACAGGTGAGGATCTCCGACCGTGTCGCCGTCTCCCTGATGCACCACACGGCCCGGTGGAGCGTGCGGTACGGCGAGGGGCTGAGGTTCGCGGGGTCCGACCTGCCCCGCCCGACCCGGCTGCGGGTGCCCACCCGGCACGGACCGGTGACCGTGTGGTCCTACGAGCCGACCGGCCGGGACGGCTCCTCGCAGGCGGCCGGTCCCTCGCACGTGCACCTGCACGGCGGCGCGTGGCTCATGCGGCACCCCTTCATGGACGACTGGTGGTGCCGCTACCTGGCCGCCACGGCGGGGGTGCGGGTGCTCAACGTGGACTTCCGCACCGCGCCGTACGCCGTGTTCCCGCGCGCCCAGGAGGAGGCCCACGACGTGACCGCCTGGGCCGCGACGCGGGGGCCGGCGAGCGTGGGCGGCTTCTCCTCCGGCGGGGGCATGGCCGCCGCGGTGTGCCTGATGGCCCGCGACTCCGCCTCCTTCGTGCCGCGCCTGCAGGTGCTCGGGGTCCCGGCCCTGGACCTGGCCACCGACGTGCCGTCAGGGGCGGGCCAGATCTCGCCGTCGCTGCGGGCGCTGGTGCGTCGCGCCTACTTCCCCGACGTGGAGAGCCGCCGCTCGCCCTACGCCTCGCCGCTGCTGGCCCCCTCGCTCGAGGGCCTGCCGAGGGCGTTGGTCATGACCGCGGAGCGGGACACCCTGCGCCGCGACGGCGACGAGTACGCGGAGCGGCTGCGCGAGGCCGGCGTCGAGGTCTGGCACGACGTCACCCCACGCGCCGACCACTACTTCCTCACCGAGGACCCGGTCCGCGCGCGCACGACGATGGGCACCGTGGCCGTCGAGGTGGCCGCCGCGCTCGCCTGAGCGGCCCGTCCGGCGGTCGAACAGCGAGCGCCAGTGAGCGTCGTCGAGACCCCGCCGCCGTGGCTGGGGTCCGCGAGCACCTCACCGGGTCTCGACACGCGGGTCACGGCTTCGCAGGCTCAGCCGTGCCGCTCGCTCGACCACCGATGAGCTGATCCGCTGGCGCGTCTCAGCTCGGCCTGACGATCCGCGCCATCTCGAAGTGCATCGGGTCGGTGTAGCGCCAGTCGCCGCCCCAGGCGAAGCCCCACTTCTTGAAGATGGAGACCACGACGCGATCCATCTCACCGACCGTGCCGCGCAGGTTGCCCGGCACGTTGAGGTCCAGGGCGGTGCCGAAGGAGTGGTTGGACAGGCTCGTGGAACCGGCGATGAAGCGGGGGTAGTAGCAGCCGGCGTACTGCTCGCGCTTGATCTCGTCGGCCAGGCCGGCGGTCACGATCTCCTCCAGCGCGGCACGCAGCTGCGGGAACATGGCGTTGTTGCAGGTGACGTCGCCCAGGATCGGCACCGACTGGGTGCTGATGTGGGTGCGGACCCACGCGGGGTCCGGGGCGATCCGCCCGCCGCCGATGGGGCGGTAGGTGAACACGCCGATCGCGTCGGCCAGCGAACCCACGACCTGTGCGGTCTGCACCGCGTCGGGGTCGAGGCCGTAGCGGGCGACGGCGTCGAGGCGCTCGATCGAGCTGTCCTTCGGCAGCAGCTTCGTCAGCGGCTCGGCGACGACCTCGGGCGCGACGGTGAGCTCGCTCGAGACGAGCAGGGCGTTGCCCGGCGTCGCGCCGAGCGCCTCCCCCCACTTCTCGTTGACGACGGCGTCGACCGCGTTCTCGATCTGCGGCGCCATCACGCCGAGGTGGATGGGCGGGACCTCGCTGGTCAGCTCCAGGAAGTCGTCGTCGTCGAGCGGCAGCCGCTTCGCCACGGCCTTGCCGACCGCCAGCTCGCCGGCGGCGACGCGGTCCCAGATCTCCTGGTTCTGCGGGAGCTGGCCGGGCGCGTAGCGCCGGTAGGTGGCAGGGTCGACGGCCGCCACGTTGAGCACGCGGTTCTCGATCGACACCTGCAGCATGCTGAACTGCTCCACGGCGGCCACGCCGGGGATCTTCTCGATCTCGGCGAGGGTCTCCTCGTCGATCGTGTCCTGGGTCTGCACCAGGACGTCGGCCGTGCGGGGCAGGGCCTTGAAGCGGCCCGGGGGGTCGACGGCGTACGCCGGATCCAGCCCGGCCGGCGCCGTGCTCGACCCGCCGGGGCCCGACGTCCCGGCGGTCGCCTCGCCCGGTGCGCTGCCGGAGGTCACGTCCGGGTCGGGCTCCTCGGCGACCGTGGCGTCGCTGCTGCACCCGGCCAGCGCCGCCAGCACGGTGGCGGTCACGAGGGCAGCACCGATGCCCGCCGCCGGCCTCGGTGCCGTCGCGGCGGTGGATCGCGGTCGCCGCAGTCGCACGTGCCCTCCTCCCATCCAGGGTAGGCGGCGGCGACGAACCTCACAGGTGATCCCAGCACCTGCCCCTCCCCACGCACCTAGGCTGACCCGGTGAGCGCCACGACGACGACCCGCCTGGTCGAGCACGTCCAGCGGCTCGGCGAGGAGCACCCGCCGCTGCGCCTGGACGACGTCGACTTCACCGTGCGCGACCCGCGGACCCTCGAGCAGCGGTACGGCCACGTCCTGGACTACATGGCCCGCGTCGAGCTCGAGGTCGACCGCAACGTGCTCGAGCTGACCACGATGCTGCCCGACCCGCCCGAGGTCGACGTGTTCTTCTACCGCGACGTCTGGCAGCCGCAGGAGATCCAGCACGGCCGGATCCTCGACGAGCTGCAGGTGCGCCTGGGTCGCTCGAACGCCGACGCCGACCTCGACTCGGTGGGCGCCAAGCTCAAGGTCCTCGGCGCGCTGGCCCACCTCGGCGCCTTCCAGGACGTCGTGCGGATGCTCTACTACGTCACCGGCATGGCCACCGAGCGCTCCGCGGTCCTGGCCTACAACCTGCTCCACGACGGGGTGCGCGAGATGGGCGAGACCGCCATCGCCGACACCGTCATCGCCCCCATCAAGCGCCAGGAGCCCGGCCACTACGCCTTCTACCAGCTCTCCGCCCGCGGCCTGTGGGCCGAGCTGGCGCCCTGGCAGAAGTGGCTGGTGCGGCTGCTGCGCCGCATCTCCTTCTCCCCCGTCGGCGCCAACAACCCCGAGCAGCTCGCCGACTTCGGTGACGTCATGCGCACCCTGCACATCGACGAGGACTCCGACTTCGCCGCCCAGATCGCCCGGGTCGAGATGGAGCTGCTCTGGGCCCGCGACAAGGGCCTGCCCGTCCCGACGTACGTCACCGCCGCCTTCCGCGAGGCGCTCGAGCTCGCCCGGGCCCGGTCCGCCGCCTGAGACGGCGCGCGAGCGGTGAGGTTCAGCGGCCCCCGCTGGACCTCACGGCGCGGCGCTGAAGCTGCATCGGTGGACCGTCAGGTTCATCGGCGCCCCGATGAACCTCACCCGGCACCGCCGTCCGACGACCTACCTCAGCACCCTCGCGGCGATCCAGGCGATCGACTCCGCGGTCTCGGCCGGGTCGCCGGAGGGCTGCATGACGTGGGAGAGGACCACGCGGACCACCATGTCGATGGCGGCGTCGAGGTGCGGGCCCTCCAGGGCGACGTCGTACGGCGCGAGCCGCGCGGCGATCACCGCCTTGGCCGCGACGAGCAGCGACTCGGCGTGGGTGGTCAGCAGCGGCAGCAGCTCGGTGTCGGCGCCATGGGTGGCCGAGACGACCGCGTGCAGCAGGTCGTTGCCCTGAGCGTGCTCCAGGACGGTGCGGGCCGAGGCCCGGATCGCGGCGACGAGGTCGTCGGGGTGGGCGTCGAAGGCCCGGTCGACCACGCCGAGGAAGCGGTCGAGCTCGCTGAGGATCATCGCCTCGGCCAGGCCCGGCTTGGTGCCGACCTCGTTGTAGACGGTCTGCCGCGAGACCCCGACCTCCTCGGCCAGCCGCGCCATCGTCACCTGCGACCAGCCGACCTGGGCGGTCAGGCGCACGGCGGCGTCGACGACCCGCTCTCGGGTGCTGGGGACGGCGCTGCTCACGGGCCTGAGTCTAGTGAGCGCACCCCCACCGACCGGGGTGGGTCGCCGGACCGGGCCTCCGGGGGGTCGGCCCGGTCCGGCGGTCTGGGTGGTGCTCAAGGCCGTGGTCAGCCCCGCAGCGAGAGCGCCAGGACGGGACAGGCCTGGGTGGCGGCGTGCACGTGCCCGCGGTCGGCCTCCGGCGGGTGCTGGTCGATGACGTGCACCGACTCCTCCCCGTCGTCGTCCTCACGGACCTCGAAGTAGTCCGAGGCCATCGCCTCGCACATGCCCAGGCCCTCGCACTTGTCGCGGTCGATGACGATCTCGAGTCCCATGCCGATCACGCTGCCTCGGACGTCGCGAGGGGCACGAAGTCCACCTTCTCGCGCACGCCGCAGTCGGGGCAGCACCAGTCGTCGGGGATGTCGGCCCAGGCCGTGCCCGCGGCGAAGCCCTCGAGCTCGTTGCCCACGGCCACCTCGTAGGTGTAGCCGCAGCCGGGGCACCGGGCGGCGAGCACCTCCTCGGTGAAGGTGTGCGCGGCGTCGTCGACGGCCATGGCCGCCTCGTGGACGGGGACCGGGTGCTTGGCGAGGATCCGGTCGCGCTTGCGCGGGTGCAGGTTGGCGCGGCTCAGGTCGCCGTCGAAGTGCGCGATGACCCGCTTGTCCATGACCCGGCGCCAGATCGGCGGGAACAGCGCGAGCACGATCATGCCGGCGTACCCGGTGGGGAGCACGGGGCTCTCCTCGAAGTCGCGCAGCGTCTGGTACCGGCGGGTGGGGTTGGCGTGGTGGTCGCTGTGGCGCTGCAGGTGGTAGAGCAGCACGTTGGTCGCGATGTTGTTGGAGTTCCACGAGTGCGAGGGGTCCACGCGCTCGTAGCGCTGACGCTCCCCGGCGCCGACCTTCTGGCGCAGCATCCCGTAGTGCTCCATGTAGTTGACGACCTCGAGCAGCGAGAAGCCGACGATCGCCTGCACCACGAGGAAGGGCAGGATGCCCACGCCCTGCCAGGCCACGAGACCGCCCCAGAGCACGAGCGTCATCAGCCAGGCGTTGAGCACGTCGTTGCCGAGGTGGAAGGGGTGGGTCTTCTTGCGGGAGTAGCGCTTCTTCTCCAAGTGCCAGGCGCTCTTCAGCGAGCCGGCGACGGTGCGCGGCCAGAACTCGTAGAAGCTCTCGCCGAAGCGGCTGGAGGCAGGGTCCTCGGGAGTGGCGACACGGACGTGGTGGCCACGGTTGTGCTCGATGTAGAAGTGGCCGTAGAAGACCTGCGCCAGCGCGATCTTGGCCAGCCAGCGCTCGTTGGCCTCGCGCTTGTGGCCCAGCTCGTGGGCGGTGTTGATGCCGATGCCACCGATGCACCCGATCGAGATGGCCAGGCCCAGCTTGTCGAACGTGCCGAGCGGGTCGATCCCGAACGGGGTGCCCCCGCCGATGAGGTAGAAGGCACCGACGAAGCCGGCGTACTGGATCGGGAGGAAGAGGTAGGTGATCCAGCGGTAGTACTTGTCGTTCTCCAGGGCCTCGATCGCGTCGTCGGGCGGGTTGGAGCGGTCGAGGCCGGCGATCAGGTCGATGGCCGGCACGACGCCGAGGATGACGACCGGGCCGAGCCAGAGCCAGGCGCCCCAGCCGGTGACGGCGTACCCGCCGAAGGCGATGAACGCCAGGGACGGCACCACCAGGCCGATCAGCCACAGGTAGCGCTTCTTGTCCTTCCAGGCCTCGGTCGACCCGGCGGGGACCGTGCTGTTGGGGATGGTGCTGCTCATGGGGACCTCCTGCGGTGACGGGTGTCACCTCATCTGCTTGACACGACCATAAGGAATGTCAAGCAGATTGACAAGAGGTATCGATCTGTAAACCTCAGGCGGGTCCTGTGATCCGCGGCATGGACGTCGAGCCGGAGCGGGGACCGGCCGCCGGTCCGGAGCGGGTCGACGACCCGGCACGACCGCGCGGGGGGCGCGACGGGGCGTGCCGGGCCGCCTCGGCCAGGGCAGCGACCTGCTCGGCCAGCGCGGGAGCCCCCAGGCACCGCAGACGTCCGACGTGGCCGGGCGTGCGGAGCCCGACCGTGCGCTGCACGACGCCGGACCCGAGCTCGACCCCGGTCAGGTCCCCGAGGTCGAGCTTCAGCATCGCCGAGCCGCGCCCCACACGGTTGGGCATGAAAGTGAGGTGCAGTGCGGTCAGCGTGAGACGACCGGGGACCCAGGTGGCCCCCCACACGGTCTGGAAGCGGTCGAAGGCGGCGTCGCTCGGCGTCCTGCCGGCACCGGTGAGGGTCTCGACCAGGAGGTGGCCCGACTTGGACCCGACGACTCCGTACGACATGGATCCACCATGCTCCCCGGGGGTGGTCGCTTCCAGGGACCTTGGTCCCTTGCGTGTGATGGGGGCCACAGGCCTCCCGGCTTCCCCGCGTCGCTGACGCCCCCCGCCGCCGCCGACACCGCCCATCCTCCCCCCGGGGAGGCTTGTCAGCGCCTGCAGGAGCCGGTGGGATGTCCTCGATGAGTCTCCCCTTCGGCATCGACTTCGGCGGCACCGGCATCAAGGGTGCCCCCGTGGACCTGGACAGCGGCGACTTCGCCGCCGAGCGGGTCCGCGTCCCCACCCCACGACCCTCGACCCCCGAGGCGGTGGCGGAGGTCTTCGTCGAGGTGCTCTCGCACTTCCCCGAGGCCACGGGTCCGGTCGGGGTCACGGTGCCGGGCATCGTGCGGCACGGGGTCGTGCACTCCGCCGCCAACATCGACGACGCCTGGCTCGGGGTGGACGCCGACCGACTCTTCAGCGACGCCACCGGACGGGAGGTCCACGTCGTCAACGACGCCGACGCCGCCGGGCTGGCCGAGGTGAGGTACGGCGCCGCCGCCGGTCGCCGCGGGCTGGTCGTGCTCACGACGCTGGGCACCGGCATCGGGTCGGCGATGGTGCACGACGGGGTGCTGGTCCCGAACTCCGAGCTCGGCCACCTCGAGATCGACGGGGCGGTCGCCGAGCACCGCGCCTCCAACCGAGCACGCGAGTCCGAGGACCTCTCGATGGCCGAGTGGGCTGCCCGGCTGCAGACCTACTACCGACACCTCGAGCGACTCTTCTCCCCCGACCTCCTCGTCGTCGGCGGCGGGGTCAGCAAGCGCTCCGAGGAGTTCCTCCCGCTCCTGGACCTCGACACCGAGATCGTGCCCGCCCTCCTGCGCAACAAGGCCGGCGTCGTCGGCGCCGCGCTGCACGCGAACGGATGACCTGATGAGCACCACCACCGACCAGACCGGCCCGCCGCCCGCCGACGACGGCCCCGATCCCCTCGTGCCCGACGACGCCCCCCGGGCGGCCGACCGACCAGGGGCCCGGCGCACGGCACTGGTCGTGGTCCCCCTGCTGGTCGGCCTCGTGGCCGCCGCGGCGGTGGGCGGGCAGATGCTGTGGGCCGAGATCGAGGACACCGACGACGCCGCCGCGGAGGTCTTCTGCTGGAACGGCGAGGGCGCGGACAGCCGCTCGGAGTGCTCGAAGCCGCGGGGGACCGAGGGGCTGGCCTGGGTGCTGCCGTCCTTCCGTCCGGACCGCCTCGACTGCGTCGACGAGCTCGAGCTGCACCCGGAGTACAACCGTCCGGTGATGTGGACGTGCGAGCAGGCCGTGGACGGCCGCGCGGTCTCGGTCACCTACAGCCAGATCACCGGCCAGCGGGCCGCGCTGCGCTACTTCGACAAGCTGCACGGCGACAGCCGGGTGGTCACCCGCTCCGCCGACGGACGCTCCGAGGTCTTCCGCTGGGCCCCCTCGCAGTCCGCCGACGGCCAGTGGCAGGCGAGCCTGCTGCTGCGCGACGCGCCGTACGCCGTCACGGCCGTGGCGTCCTCGCGCGAGGACGCCGAGCTGGTGCTCGAGCGCCGGGTGCGCATCCGGCCACCCGACGCTCGGCGGGGCGTCCTGGTCTCCTGACCCTCGGCGCGTCCGCTCCCGGACCGGGGGTCGCTCAGCCCTCGCGGATCGCGGTGGCCACCGCGGTGGGCACGTCGGGGTGGAACACGCTCGGGATGATGAAGCTCGGGTTGAGCTGGTCGTCGGTGACCACGCCCGCGATCGCCTCGGCAGCCCGCAGCATCATCTCGACGGTGACGTCGGTGGCACGCGCGTCCAGCAGCCCCCGGAAGACCCCGGGGAAGGCCAGGACGTTGTTGATCTGGTTGGGGTAGTCCGAGCGACCGGACGCGACGACGGCGGCGTGCTTCGCGGCCTCGGCGGGGTCCACCTCCGGGTCGGGGTTGGCCAGGGCGAAGACGACCGGATCCTGCGCCATGTCGGGGATCCACGACGCGTCGAGGACCCCGGGCGCCGAGACCCCGATGAAGACGTCGGCGCCGTCCAGTGCCGCCCTCAGGTCGCCCCGGACGTCGCGCGGGTTGGTCCGCCCGGCCAGCTCGCGCTGCGCCGGAGGCAGGGTCTCGTCGTGGCGGGAGAGGCAGCCGAAGCGGTCGTAGACCACGACGTCCTCGACGCCGGCGGCCAGCATGAGGGTGACGATCGCACTGCCCGCGGCGCCGGCGCCCGAGACGACCGCGCGGATCGAGCCGAGGTCCTTGCCCACCACCCGCAGTGCGTTGGTCAGGGCGGCGAGGACCACGATGGCGGTCCCGTGCTGGTCGTCGTGGAAGACCGGGATGTCGAGGGTCTCGCGCAGCCGGCGCTCGATCTCGAAGCAGCGGGGCGCGGCGATGTCCTCGAGGTTGATCCCGCCGAAGCCGGGGGCGATCAGCTGGACGGCGCGGACGATCTCGTCGGTGTCCTGGGAGTCCAGGCAGATCGGCCAGGCGTCGATGTCGGCGAAGCGCTTGAACAGCGCCGCCTTGCCCTCCATCACCGGCAGGGCGGCGCCCGGACCGATGTTGCCCAGGCCCAGCACTGCCGAGCCGTCGGTGACCACCGCGACGGAGTTGCCCTTCACCGTCAGCCGTCGCACGTCCTCGGGATGCTCGGCCAGTGCCAGGCTGACCCGACCCACGCCGGGGGTGTAGGCCATCGAGAGGTCGTCGCGGTTGCGCAGGGGCACCTTGGAGGAGACCTCGATCTTGCCGCCGATGTGGAGCAGGAAGACACGATCACTGGTCTTGTGGACCGTGACGCCCGGGACCGCGGCGGCCGCCTCCTGGAGCCGCTCGGCGTGCTCGGCGTCCGCGGCCGAGCAGGTGACGTCGACGACGAGACGCTCGTGGGAGGACTCGGCGACGTCGATGCCGGTGACGATGCCGCCGACCTCGGAGATCGCGGTCGCCACGGCACCCACGACCCCGTGGTCGGGCGCCGTGTGCAGGCGCATGGTGATCGAGTACGACGAGGTGGTGGCGGCGCGGCCAGCGGTACGGGTCACCTCGCCACTCTCCGCCTGCCCGACGGCTACCGGCAAGTCACCTGCGCCTGCAGCACCGCGGCCCCACTACGGCCCCGGCACGGCACACCCGGAACGGGGTGACCGTCGTCACAACTTTGCACCCTTGAACGCATAGTGCAGAATGCACTCCATGGGTTTGAGTGCACTTCGCTCCGGTGGGCGGGCCGAGAAGCAGGCGCAGACGCGCGTGCGGATCGTCCGCTGCGCGCAGCGGCTGTGCCTCGACGCCGGCTTCGACGGCTTCACGATGGACGAGCTGGCCGAGGCCGCCGAGGTCTCGCGCCGCACCCTGTTCAACTACTTCCCCAGCAAGGTCGACGCGGTGCTCGGCGGTGCCGAGGCGCCCGACCTGGCCTCCGAGGACCTCGCCGACGTCGCCGGGACCTTCCGGGCCGGTGGTCCGCACGGTCGACTGGGCGACGACCTCGCCGAGCTCGCCCGGCACCTGCTCGCGACCCAGGTCATCGACCGCGAGTCGGCCCGGCTGCGGCGTACGGTCCTCACCTCCTCGCCGCGCCTGCTGACGGTGATCCACGAGCGGTTCGAGACCATCGCCGAGCAGATCGTCGGGCTCGTCCTCGAGCGTGAGGGACCCGACTTCGGCCCCGTGCGCGCCCGCCTCGCCGTCGGGGTGCTGGTGGCCGTCTTCGACTCCGCCATGGAGGCCTTCGCCCAGGGCGAGCCGGACGACCCCGAGCTCGCCGACCTCGTCACCGACCACCTCGGCCTGGTGGCCGAGCTGTTCGGCGACCGCACCACCTGACCAGACCCGCCTGCTGCACACCCCCACGCACCGACCCAGGAGACCTCGATGGCCACCCTGCTGCACCGACTCGGCACCACGGCGTTCCGCCACTGGCCGCGCTTCCTCGCGGGCTGGCTGGTGGTCCTGCTCGCGCTCGGCGCGTTCTCGGCCGCCTTCGCCAAGCCGCTGAGCGAGAACTTCACGATCCCCGGCATCCCGTCGGAGGAGGCCGCGGACCTGCAGGCGGAGCTGTTCCCCGGCTCCGAGAGCGCCTTCGACGCCGCCAACGTCAACGTGGTCGTCCAGGCGCCCGAGGGCGAGAGGCTCACCGACCGCCGGCAGGAGATCTCGGCGCTCGTCGCCGACCTCGCCGCGCTGCCCCAGATGCCCGAGGACCCGCAGATCGTCGGCCCGGTCAAGCAGGCCCAGGCGATCGAGGACCAGCTCGTCGGCGCGGCCGAGGCCGCGGGGGCCGACCGGGCCGCGGTGCGCGAGGCGAAGGCCGACGCCGCTGCCCTGTCCCCGCTCAGCGAGGACGGCCGCACCGGCATCATCACCTTCGAGTGGGACGTCGACTCCCCCACGGACATCGAGGAGACCTCGCTGGAGGCGCTCGAGGACGTGATGGCCGACGCCCGCGACGCCGGGCTCGAGGTCGAGGCCAACGGCCCCGGCGCCACCCTCATCTCCGAGCTGGGGCTCACCTCCGAGGCGATCGGCCTGGGCGTCGCGCTCATCGTGCTCGTGCTGACCTTCGGCTCCCTGGTCGCCGCCGGGATGCCGATCTTCAACGCCATCATCGGCGTCGCCATCGGACTCACCGGCGTCACGGCGATGACCGCCTTCATCGACGTCGACTCATCGGCCACGATCCTGGCCTCGATGATCGGCATCGCGGTCGGCATCGACTACACGCTGTTCATCCTGGCGCGCTACCGCACCGAGCTGCACCACACCGACGACCGCGAGGCCGCGGTGGGCGTGGCGGTCGGTACGGCGGGCTCGGCCGTGGTCTTCGCCGGCCTGACCGTCCTGATCGCGCTGTCGGCCCTGGCCGTGGTGCAGATCCCGTTCCTCACCACCATGGGTCTGGCGGCCGCCGCGACCGTCTTCGTGGCCGTGCTGGTCGCCCTGACCCTGCTGCCCGCGATCCTCGGCCTCTTCAAGTCCAAGACCTTCGCCGGCCGCGTGCGGAAGTACCGCCCGAACCACGACGAGGACGGCAAGGTCCTCAACAACGGCGTGCGCTGGGCCCGCTTCGTCGGCCGCCGACCCGCCGCACTGGTGGCCGTCGTGGTCCTCGGCCTCGGTGCCCTGGCCCTGCCGCTCGGTGGGCTGCAGCTGGCGTTCCCGACCGACTCGACCGCGCCCAGCGACAGCACCCAGCGCCAGGCCTCGGAGCTGGTCGCCGACGCCTTCGGGCCCGGCCGTGAGGCGCCGCTGCTCGTGGTCGTCGACGCCCGCGACGTACGCCCCAAGCAGCGCCAGGCCGCCTTCGGCGACGTGGCCGCCTGGGCCGGTGACCTCGACGGGGTGGTCAACGCCCAGGTCGTGGCCACCAACGCCGAGCGCGCCGAGGACGGCACCGTGACCACCCCGGCGACCGGTGCGTTGATCCAGGTCCTCCCCGAGTTCGGCCCGGCCGACGCCGGCGCGACCGACCTCCTGGAGGCGATGCGGGCCGGCGAGTCCGACGTCGAGGAGGCCACCGGCACCGACACCGGCGTCACCGGCCTCACCGCGATCACCACCGACGTCTCCGACCGCCTGGCCGACGCACTGCCGGTCTACCTCGCGATCGTCATCGGCCTGGCGTTCATCCTGCTGATGATCGTCTTCCGATCGATCCTGGTGCCGCTCACCGCCACCCTGGGCTTCCTGCTCTCGGTGCTGGCCACCCTGGGCGCGACCGTCGCGGTCTTCCAGGAGGGCGCGTTCGGCATCTTCGAGGGCCAGCCGATCGTCAGCTTCATGCCGATCTTCCTCATCGGCCTGGTCTTCGGCCTGGCGATGGACTACCAGGTCTTCCTGGTGACCCGGATGCGCGAGGCGCACGTGCACGGCATGAGCACCTCCGAGGCCGTGGTCGACGGCTTCCGCAACTCCGCCCGCGTCGTCACCGCCGCGGCCACGATCATGATCGCGGTCTTCGCCGCCTTCATGCTCCAGGAGGACGCGATCGTGAAGTCGATGGGCTTCGCGCTGGCCGCCGCCATCGTCTTCGACGCCTTCATCGTGCGCATGGTGCTGATCCCGGCGCTGCTGTTCCTGCTCGGCGAGAAGGCCTGGTGGATGCCGTCGTGGCTGGACCGCGTGCTCCCGCACGTCGACGTGGAGGGCGAGAAGCTCGACCGGCCGCACCTTCCGGCCGGCAAGCACGCGCTGTCCGAGACCGACCTCGACGAGCAGCCGGACGAGAGCGACATGTTCGTCTGAGTCAGCACGCGAGCTCGGCCGCCCCGGGGCGGTGGGTCGTCAACCATCTGCGGACCGCGGAGGGTTGAGGACTCACCGCCGCGCGGCGTACGGGGACGTGGAAGGTCTGACTGATGTCAGTCCGACCTTCGGGTTGGCGGTCGAAGGTTCGACCGCGACGTGCAAGGTCTGACTGACATCAGTCGAACCTTCCGCCGCGCGGTCAGACCTCCCGCGCCCCCAGCCGCTCGAGCAGGTTGGCGGAGAACCGGTCGCCCATCTTGGCGACGACGCCCTTCATCGTGGCGGTGACGGCCTTCGACGAGAGCTTGGGCAGCGGCAGGTCGAGGGTGATCTCGAGGCTGGTGCGCAGCTCGCAGCCCTGCTCGTGCTCGGAGAGGTCGTACCAGCCCTCCACGGCCGAGCGCTCCGTCTCGCCCTCGGGCGGGTCGTGGTGGAACTCGATGCGCTGGGGCTTGTCGAAGGTCATCTTCTCGGTGAACGTCGGCGACACCTTGACCCCGAGCACGTCGAGGCCGCTGAGGTCCCACGTCCAGTGCTCGCCGTCGGCGGTGATGCGGCGCACGAACGGCGTCATGTCCGCGATCGCGTCGGGGTCCTCGAGCAGGGCCCACACGTCCTCGCGGGAGGCCGTGATCACCGCCTGCGCCTGGGTGCCTGCGGTGAAGCGGGTCATGCCGCGAGCGCCTTCTCGATGTCGGCGGCGATCTTCTCCGGCTTGGTGGTCGGGGAGTAGCGGTCGATGACCCGGCCGTCCTTGCCGACCAGGAACTTGGTGAAGTTCCACTTGATCCGGTTGCCCAGCAGCCCGCCCTGCTCCGAGCGCAGCCACTGGAACAGCGGGTGCGCCCCGTCGCCGTTGACCTCGATCTTGGAGAACAGCGGGAACGTCACGCCGAAGTTGCGCTCGCAGAAGCTGTTGATCTCGGCGTCGTCACCGGGCTCCTGACCGCCGAACTGGTCGCACGGGAAGCCGAGCACCGCGAAGCCGCGGTCGGCGTAGGTGTCGTGCAGCTGCTGCAGCCCCTGGTACTGCGGGGTGAAGCCGCACTGCGAGGCGGTGTTGACCACGAGCACGACCTGACCGGCGTACGCCGACAGGTCGGTCTCGCTGCCGTCGATGGCGCGCGCGTTGAAGTCCTGGAGGGAGGTCATGGTCTCCAGCATGTCAGGGGTGCTGAAGCGCTCCCCTCACCCGATCCTCAGCAGAGCCTCACCCGATCATCGTGCCGCGCACCTCGACGCTCTGCTGGTACGACGCCGGGTTGGCGTGCCCGTCGAGCAGGACCCGCACCCGGCGGTCGGCCACCTGCAGCAGCAGCTCGTCGTCGGCGAGCTCCTCGATGTCCCCGCGCACGACGTAGTCGTTGCCCTGGACCCGCTCCAGCAGCGCGCCGGGCGGCACACGACGCACGTCGTCGGTGGCGACCATCCGCAGCTCGGGGCGGGTGCGCCCGCGCACGAGCAGGAAGAGCCCGACCACCAGCAGCAGCGCGGCGTTGGCCAGCAGCACGGTGGCCAGCGCCAGGCCGCCGCTGGCGCCCTCGACGCGGTAGGTGCCGGGGTCGTCGGGCAGGTAGGTGACCTCGACCTCCCCGGACGCGGTCGCGGCGTCGTACGCGTCGGGCTCCAGCACCGCCGGCTGCACCAGCAGCCCGCGGTCGCCGCCGAGCTCCTCGGCGACCGCCGCGGGCAGCGAGACCTGCACGGTCGTGGGGTCGACGCCGTCGGTGCTCGCCGGGACGGTCTCGGTCACACCGTCGCCGTCGAGGCGGTGGTCGCTCCAGGCCGCGTGGGCGGGCGGGAGGTTCACCACCACCAGGAGCAGCAGGACCAGCAGCAGGCGGGAGCGTCGCACCGGGTCAGTATCCCGGCGCCGTGGGGGCCGCGGGCCGTGGGGCGCGCGGGTGGGTCGGCGGCGGCGGTGCGACGACGGCGCCCTCCCCCGGCGTCCCGTAGACGTGCAGGGAGCCGGGGTCGTCGGACCAGCGCCACGCCAGGTGGGCGCAGAGCACGGCGTCGAGGCGGTCCTCGGCGCGCTCGAGGTGCACCGGCCGGGTGGCGGCGCGCACCGCGGCGGCCTGCTCCTCCCAGTCGGGGTGGCCGGGCAGCCCGAGCTCGGCCAACGACTCCAGCAGGGCCAGCAGCTGCGCGAAGGCGGCCTGCCGGGTCGCCAGGTCGCGGCCCGCCTTCGCCTTGTAGGGCAGCACCCGCCCGAGCCCGAACAGGCCGATGAGCGCGGCGTGCGGGTAGACCTCGATGGCGACCGGCCCACCGGCGTACGGGTCCAGCGACCAGCCGTGCCGCCGGGCGAGCGTCTCCCCGCGCGGTGGGTCGAACCACGGTCGCGAGCGGTTGGCGACGTGGCAGCCCAGGCCGTAGCGGCCGTACGCCGACGCGACGGCGCGCTCGCAGGCGCGGGTGCCCGTGGCGTTGCGCACCTCCAGCGGCGCGTCGACCGCCACCACCCCGACCGGGCCGGGCAGGTCGGCGAGCCAGGCGTCGACCTCGTCGTCGGTGACCACGGTGGTGGAGGCCACCAGCCGTCCGGTCGCGTCGACCGCCGCGAGACCGGTGCGCGCGGTGCTGCCCCACGCCAGGTCGATCCCGACGTGCACACGCCCGGTCACCCGCCGCTCACGCAGAGCGCCTCATACAGCGCCCCTCACGACAGCGCCCCTCACGACAGCGCCGCGCCGCCGGTCTGCTCGGCGACGTAGGTGAGCAGGCGGGCCCGCATGGCGGGGTCCTCCTCGCGCTGCCAGCCGACGGTGGTGGGTCGCTGGCGGCGGTCGTGCCAGAAGTGGTGGGGCCCGGAGGCCGGGCGGGTGGCGACCAGCCACACCGCGGTGTCGGCGCCGTCGGCAGGAGTGCGCTGGACGCGGCGGGTCAGCTTGTCGAACCGCGGCAGGCTCGAGGTCACCCCGGGCGTGGTCGCCCAGCCCGGGTGCATCGACTCCACGAGCACCCCGCTGCCGCGCAGCGTCTCGGCCCAGGCGTCGGCGAGCACCACCTGCATCCGCTTGGTGCGGGCGTAGGCCTGCACCCCGTCGTACTCACCGCGGCGGAACTCCAGGTCGTCGGCGTCCGCCGCGTGCAGCGAGGCGCCGTACATCCCGCCCGAGCTCATCCACACCACGCTCGCCGGGCCGGCCACCAGCAGGTCGCGCAGCAGCGAGGTCATCAGGTGCGGGCCGAGGACGTGGCAGGCCAGCGTCGTCTCGTGCCCCTGCGGGCTCTCGCTGCGCTCGGGCGGCATGGCGCCGGCGTTGTGCACCAGGCCGTGGAGCGCCGGGACCCGGCCGGCCAGGTCGGCGCACCAGGCCCGGACGGCGTCGAGGTCGGCGACGTCGCAGACCTCCTCGACGACGTCGGCGTTCGGGACCTGGGTGCGCAGCTCGCGGGCGTAGTCGGCGACCTTGTCGGGGTTGCGGCCCAGCAGGTGCACGGTGGCGCCGAGGTCGAGGAAGGAGCGGGCCATCGCCTCGCCGATGCCGGAGGTCGCGCCGGTGACCACCACCCGCCGGCCCGCCATCGACCCCGGGGCCGGGTCGGCGGGCCAGTGCGGCAGCCGACGTCGTACGCCGGAGCCGATCGAGGTGTAGCCGAGCACGACCGAGCGGTCGAGCGCGGCGTCGAGCAGGCGGGAGAGCGAGTGGGCCACCCCCCGACTCTAGGCAGGCCGCCTCCCACCCCTCCGGCGGCGGACCGGCGGCCACCGGAATATCCCGATGAGTCCGAGGGCTGTCTCAGGTCAGACTGTGCGTGGCCGTCACCGGCCCGACCTCACTCCCGGTGCAGCGCTGCGCCGCAGCACCCCTCGTCCCTGTCGTCTGGAGCCCCATGACCTCGCCCGCCGCCCCTGCACGCGCCGACGCCGCGCCCGCCGACTACGGCGTGCTGCGCTGGCTGGTGCTGGCGACGTTCATCGTGATCCTCAACGAGACGATCATGGTCAACGCGATCCCGCGGCTGATGGTGGAGTTCGACGTGACCGCCCGCTCGGCGCAGTGGCTCTCCACGGCCTTCATGCTCACGATGGCGACCGTCATCCCGATCACCGGCTGGTTCCTCATGCGGGTGACCACCCGGCAGGCGTTCACGCTGGCGATGGTCACCTTCTGCGCCGGCACCCTGATCGCGGGGCTCGCGCCGTTCTTCTGGATGCTGGTGGCCGGTCGCGTCGTCCAGGCTGCGGGCACCGCGGTGATGATGCCGCTGCTGATGACCACGATCATGAAGGTCGTCCCCGACCACGACCGCGGCCGTGTCATGGGCAACGTGACCCTGGCGATCTCGGTCGCCCCGGCGATGGGCCCGGCGGTCTCCGGCGGCATCCTCGCGATCACCAGCTGGCGCGGGCTCTTCTTCGTCGTGCTGCCCATCGCCGCCGCGATCGCCGTGGTCTCCCTGCGTCGGCTGCCGGACGTGGGCGAGCCGAGCGCCGGACGCGTCGACGTGCTCTCGGTCGTGCTCGCCGGCCTGGGCTTCGGCAGCCTGGTCTACGGGCTCAGCGGGCTCGGGGAGAGCTCGGGCGGGTCGGTCCCGGCCGAGCTCCCGGCCGTGCTCGGCCTCGTGGTGGTCGGGCTCTTCGTGTGGCGCCAGCTGCGGCTGCAGCGCACCGCCGAGCCGCTGCTGGACCTCCGCGTCCTGCAGGTGCGGACCTACACCGTCTCCATCGCGCTGATGGCGGTCGCCTTCATGGCGATGCTGGCCGCGATGATCCTGCTGCCGCTCTACCTGCAGGAGGTGCGCGGCCTCTCACCGCTGATGACCGGTCTGGTGGTGGCGCCCGGCGGGATCATGATGGGTCTGCTGGGCCCGCAGGTCGGCAAGGCGTTCGACCGCGTGGGCAGCCGCCCGCTGGTCGTCCCGGGTGCGGTCGGGATGGTCGTCGCGCTCGGTGGGCTGACCATGATCGGCGAGACCACGCCGGTCGCGGCCGTCGTCGGCATCCACGTGCTGCTGATGATCTCGCTGGCCGGCATCTTCACCCCGGTCTTCACCCTGGGCCTCGGCGCGCTGCCGATGCACCTGTACTCCCACGGCTCCTCCCTGCTCGGCACCACCCAGCAGGTCGCCGGCGCGATCGGCACCGCGGTCTCGATCACGATCCTCTCCAGCCGGGCGGCGACCCTGGCCGAGGGCGGCGCGAGCGAGGCCGCCGCGATGGTCGGTGGGCTGCAGTGGGCCTTCGGGCTCGGCGCCGTCATCGCCCTGGCCGTGGTCGGTCTCGCGCTCATGCTGCCCCGGCGCACCCCCGACACCGAGTCCACCGAGCAGGCCACGGACTCCGACGCCCCCGTCCCCGCCCCCTGACCGCCCAGAGGTCACTCACGCACGGCCGAGAGGTCGATCAGCCTCCGAGCTTGTCGGGCGCCAGCACCAGGTCGACCCGGGAGACGAGCCCGCCGTCGACCGTCAGCGACACCACCAGTCGCCGGCGTGCGCCGGAGCCGTCCTCGGCCGGGGCGAGGGCGACCAGTCCCAGCCGGCCGTTGACGAGGGCCGGCAGGAAGGTGTCCCCGCTGCGTCGCGCGGTGACGCCCACCAGGAAGCGCGCCACCCGGTCCGGGCCCAGCACCGGACGCCGGGCGGCGCTCACCACGCCGCCGCCGTCGCTGGTGAGGACCGCGTCGGGGTCCAGGAGCGCCACGAGGCCGGCCACGTCGCCCCCGGCGGCGGCCAGCAGGAACGCCGTGACCACGCTGTCGTGGGTCTGCGTGTCGACCTCCACGCGCGGCGTGCCGGCGGCGACGTGCCGGCGCGCCCGGCTGGCCAGCTGGCGCACCGCGACCGGGGTGCGGCCCACGGCCCGGGCGACCTCGTCGAAGGGCACCTGGAAGAGGTCGTGGAGCACCCAGGCGGTCCGCTCGGCCGGGGTCAGCTGCTCCAGCGCGACCAGCAGGGCGTAGCGGACGGTGTCGTCGAGGGTGACCTGCTCGGCCGGGTCCGGCACGTGCACGTCGGGCTCGGGCAGCCAGGGGCCGACGTACGCCTCCCGCCGCACGCGGGCCGAGCGCAGCACGTCGACCGCCGCGCGGGAGACCGCGACGGTGGCCCAGCCCAGCACGTCCCGGACGGGTTCGCGGCGGTCGGCCTCGACCAACCTGAACCACGTCTCGGCGACCACGTCCTCGGCCTCGCCTCGGCTGCCGAGGATCGCGTAGGCCACCCGGACCAGCCTCGGGCGGTGCTCCTGCAGCGCGGCCGCGAGCTCCTCAGCCCGCGCGTCCACCGGCGGCCAGCCACTCGGCGAACGTGGTGCGGCCCAGCACCGCCGCCGGGTCCCCGGCCGCCGTGAGCGAGCCGTCGCGCATGGCGCGGCCGGCGGCGCCGGGCAGCGGGAGGGGTACGACGCGGCGACCCAGGCCGCGGGCCCGCGAGACCTCCCGGGCCATCCGGTGCACCCGGTGCTGCTCGGGCCCGGCCAGGTCGGCCACCCGCCCCGAGGGGCCGGACTCGGCCAGCGCGACCAGCGCCTCGCCGACCTCGCGCGCGGCCACCGGCTGGGAGTGCATCACCGGCACCAGGGAGAACGGACCGATCCGCACGAAGCCCAACGCCTGCTCGGCGAACTCGTGGAACTGCGCGGCCCGCAGCACGCTCCACGGCTGGTCGCCCTCGGCGAGCAGCCGCTCCTGCAGCCGCTTGCCGCGGTAGTACCCCGACGGCACGTCGTCGATCCCGATGATGGACAGCGCCACGTGGTGGCCGACCCCGGCGACCCGCTCGGCGGCGGTCAACGTGCGGGTGACCGCCCCGAAGAACCCCTCGGCACCCCTCCTGCTCTGGGCACGCGTGCTGGTCACGTCGACCACCACGTCCACGCCCTCGAGCCGGGCGGCCAGCCCCTCCCCGGTCGTCAGGTCCACGCCGGCGGCGCGGGCGAGCGGCACCACCTCGTGCCCCCGCTCCGTGGCCACCGCCACCACGTGCCGGCCGACGGTGCCCGTCGCCCCTGCCACTGCGATCCGCATGCTGCTCATCCTCCCGGACTCTTCGACCGGAGCGGCCGCGCCGCTCCTGCAGGGTGGACGAGACGGGGACCCGTCGTGTGACACGCCCCCGGGACCTCGGCACACCCCGCCCGCTCCGCCGCCCGCTCGGCCGACCGCCCGGACGGGCGAGCGGCGGTGTGCCACGGTGGGGCGATGTCGTACGCCGAGGTCCTGCTGCCCCTGGCCGGGGTGCTCGTGGTCGGCCTGACCCTGCGCGACGTGTTCCACACCCTCTTCCACCCCGGGGGCCACGGAGGGCTGGCCGCGGTGCTGGGCCGCGGCACCTGGTCGGCGCTGCACGGGCTCGGCGGCCGGGCGGAGCAGGTCGCCGGACCCGGCGCGGTGCTGCTGACGATCGCGGTGTGGATGCTGCTGATCATCACCGGCTTCACCCTCGTGCTGCTGCCCCTGGTGCCCGACCAGGTCACCTACGGGTCGGGCTCGCCGCAGGGTCCCGCCCTCCTCGACGCCGCCTACGTCTCGGCGGTGACCGTCTCGACGCTGGGCTTCGGCGACGTGGTCCTGCAGGACCCCGCCCTGCGCTGGCTGGGGCCGCTGGAGGCGGTGCTCGGCTTCGGGGTGCTCACCGCCGCCATCACCTGGATCACCCAGATCTACCCGGTGCTCAGCCGGCGCCGCAGTCTCGCGGTCGACATCTGGTCGCGCACCGGCGGCGACGGGCCGGCCGAGGACGTCGACGCCGCCACCGCGGCCGCCTGGGCCACCCAGCTCGCCGCGGTCGACGTCGACCTGGTGCAGAACACCGAGACCTTCTGGTTCCGGGAGAGCGACCCGCGGCTCGCGCTGCTCCCGGCGCTGCGGCGCCTGGACGCCGTCGCCGAGCAGCACGCCGGCAGCGCCGAGGGGCGGCACCTGGCCCGGACCCTGGCGGCGCTGCGGGAGACGCTGCACGCGCAGTACGGCCGGCGCGGCGCCGGCTGAGCGGCGTACTCCCGGACGGGGCTCAGCGCTCGTCGGCGGGCCAGGGGTTGGGGGCGCAGCCGAGCAGCGTCTTGGTCTGCTGCACCATCACCGGGGCCGGCGCGCCCGGCTCGGGGCACCCCAGGTGGCCGTAGCCCAGCGCGTGGCCCGTCTCGTGGTTGACGAGGTACTCCCGGTAGCCCGTCAGGTCGTCGCCGTAGGTCTCCGCCCCGTGGTGCCAGCGCCACGCGTTGAGCACGACGTTGGCGCCGTTGCGGCACGACAGCCGGCCGCGGGTCAGCAGCGGCGCGCACAGGCGGTCGACGGTCGTGGGCGCGGCGAGGAGGATCCGCAGGTCCGCGGGCCCGTCCTCGCGCACCAGCAGGTGCCCCCGGGTGATCCACCCGCGCTCGTCGGACAGGATCCGCTCCACCTCGGCCGCGACCTCGTCGGCGTCGAAGGGCAGCCCGCCCTCCACCTCCACGCGGTACGACGTCAGGCGCGCCCCCTCGGCAGCGGGCCGACTCGTCGTGGGACCCCTCACCCCGGCCACCGCGAAGGTCCCCGACGCGGACTCGGGGACGGCGACCTCGGGTGCGGGCTCGCGCTCCAGCGTGCGGCCGGGCAGGACGGTCATGGCCGGGGCCTCGACCGCGCCGCCCGCCCCGGGGCCGGTGCCCTGCTGCGGGGCCCGACCGCCACTGGCGACATCGAGGTCCTGGCGCGAGCCGGGGTCGCCCGGCTCACCGAGCACCGGTGCCCCCAGCAGCATGGCGGCGGCCACGCCCGCGGTGAGCCCGGTCAGCAGGAACAGCGGGCGGCGCCCGGAGCGGGTCTGGGCACGGTGGCGCCCTGCCGCCGGCGTACCCCTGGTGACCACGGGTCGATGGTAGGGCTGCCGGCGCGGGCGGTCAGCGCACCGCCCCGGGCGCGACCGGGCGGGCGCGCTCGCCCGGCCCCCGGGTGCCGGCGGCCCGTCAGCGGCCGGACGACCCGGCGGTGCGGCGCTGCGCCCCGCCCTCGTCCTCCCAGTCGTCCTCACCCGTGGTGTCCACGGCGGGGGGCGGCACCTCCGACAGCGCGTCGGCCAGCAGCTCGCTCGCGGTCCGGGTGTTGCGCTCGTCCGCGGCCTCCAGAAGCAGCCGGTGCGCGGTCTCGGCCGGCACGTCGTGGGGGATGACCAGCAGGCGCAGGCGCTCGCGCGAGGACATGACGAGGACCATCTCGTGGGTGTCGTCCCCGGGGAAGGAGCCGACCTTGACCACACCGGAGGCCACGGGGAGGCGACGGGCGGGCGGCTCCCCGCCGTCCTCCCAGTCGGGGCGCGAGAAGAGCAGGCGGGAGGGTCGGCCCACGAGGTGGGGGAAGTGGTCGACCAGGTCGCGGCACTCGGTGGCGAGGTCGCGCGACTGCGGCCACCAGCCGCCGTCGAGCGGCCCGGACCGGTAGCCGTTGTCGAGCTGGATCCTCAGCGGCACCCGGGCACTGGCACGGAACGGCGAGGGATGGGCGGTGGACGTCGTCATGACGTCTCCTTGATCGCTGCCCTGGAGGCCCGACGGGCCAGGCGTTGCAGCGCGCTAGGTCCTCAGCCTACGCCCACCGCCGCCGTACGGCGACGGGTAGAGTCGAGGGGAACGGCGCGACGCGGTCCGGCAGGGTCCGTGGGTGCCCACGAGAGGTGGCCCCCGTGGCGGTCCCGAGCACAGGTGGTCCCCGGTGACGCGCCCCGCCCGCAGGCCCGACCCGGGTGATGGGTGGGACCCGCGCTCCCAGCCCTACCCCCACCGCCGACCCGCCTCGCTGGGTCCGCTGCGGCTCACGCTCTTCGCGCGGGTCAGTCGCACCTGGCACGGCACCTGGCTCCCCTACAGCCGGGACCTCACCCGCGAGGGCGCCGACCTCGTCGACGACTTCCCCACCACGCGCGGGCGCATCGACCGGCTCGCCTGCAGCCCCGAGGAGTGGGAGGGCGACGTCTCCTCGCTGTTCACGACCCACGGGCGCATCGCGGTCGGCAGG
Source organism: Nocardioides marinus (assembly GCF_013408145.1). NCBI lineage: Bacteria > Bacillati > Actinomycetota > Actinomycetes > Propionibacteriales > Nocardioidaceae > Nocardioides > Nocardioides marinus. The sequence continues at coordinate 3,857,931 of NZ_JACBZI010000001.1, read as the reverse complement.
CTCGCCGCGCGAGACGGCCAGCGACTGGTCCTCGTGGGCCTGGTCGGCGGCGAGGTCCTGCGCCTGCGGGTCGCCTGGCCCTGAGCGCCCGGCCGCTGCTGCCCCCCCCCCCCCCCAACCCAGGCGATCGGGCGAGAGGACGACGAAGGCCCCGGGTCGATGACCCGGGGCCTTCGCTCACGTGCGCGAGGGGGGAGTTGAACCCCCACGTCCTTTCGGACACACGGACCTGAACCGTGCGCGTCTGCCTATTCCGCCACTCGCGCATGAAGCGTCCGCAGGCTATCCCAGTCCCGGGCCCGCACCCAAACCGGCGTCGTCGGGCGCCCCGCGACCCTCCGCGACCCGCGGGGTGGCGCCCCACCACACCCGCTTCGTTACGATCGGGCGCACCCGGCCGCTGTGCCGGGCGGTCGGCCTGCCTCGTCGGCCCCGACACCCATGCGCAGCACCGCAGACCAGCAGCCCCGCACAGCACCGCACGCACAGGACAGGGAAGGAGGCGGACGTGAGCAGCCTGCAGCGGTTCGAGCGACGACTCGAGCAGATGATCTCCGGCGCGTTCGCGCGCGCCTTCCGCTCCGCGGTGCAGCCGGTGGAGATCGCTGCGGCCCTCCAGCGCGAGTGCGACAACAACGCCCAGATCCTGTCCCGGCAGCGACGCCTGGTGCCCAACGACTTCCACGTGGAGCTCGCGCAGACCGACCTCGAGCGGCTCGCGCCGTACGACACCGCCATGGCGGCGGAGCTGGAGAAGCAGGTCACCGAGCACGCCCAGCAGAACGGCTACTCCTTCCCGGGGCCGGTCAGCATCGACTTCGAGGCCGCCGAGGACCTCACGACCGGTCGCTTCCGGGTGCGCAGCCGGGCGCAGGCCAAGGTCAGCAGCAACAGCACCCACACCCAGGTGGGCCGTGCCCGGGCGGTGCTCGAGGTCAACGGCACCCAGCACCCGTTGGCCCCGCCGGGCGTGGTCGTGGGCCGCGGCACCGACGCGGACGTCCGGATCAACGACCCCGGCGTGAGCCGCCAGCACGTGGAGTTCCGCGTCGAGGCGGCCGCCGACCGGCTGCACATCGACGTCCGCGACCTCGGCTCGACCAACGGGATGCTCGTCGACGGCCAGAAGATGACCCGCTCGGTGGCCGACGACGGCACCCAGGTCACCATCGGCAACACCGTGCTCACGGTCAAGGTGGTCCCCGAGGATGTCTGAGCTGACCCTGCTGCTGATCCGCATCGCCTACCTCGCGGTGCTGTGGATCTTCGTGCTCTCCGCCATCTCGGTGATCCGCTCGGACATGTTCGGCGCCCGCGTGCCCGAGACCGCGCGCACCCCCGAGCCGCGCGGCCGGGAGCCGAAGCAGAAGAAGCCGGCCCGACGCCGTGGCGCCCCCACCCACGTGCTGGTCACCGAGGGCTCCAACGCCGGTGAGCGCGCCGAGCTCGCCGACGCGCCCATCCTCATCGGCCGCGGCTCCGACGCCGCGATCCGTCTCGACGACGACTACGTCTCCACCCGGCACGCGCGCATCGCCGCCGCCGGCGACCAGTGGTTCGTCGAGGACCTCGGCTCCACCAACGGCACCTACATCGGCACCGTGCGGATCACCCAGCCGACCACGATCACGCTCGGCACGCAGGTCCGGATCGGCAAGACGATCCTGGAGCTGCGCAAGTGAGCGACGCCTCCGCGAGCCCCACCTCGGCCCCCGCCCCGACCCTGCGCCTGCACTGGTCGGGGATCTCCGACGTGGGTCGCGTCCGCAAGGACAACCAGGACTCCGGGTACGCCGGCCCCTGGCTGCTCACGGTCTGCGACGGCGTCGGCGGCGCCATGCGCGGCGACATCGCCTCCAGCGTGGCGCTGCAGCAGCTGCGCAAGCTCGACGAGGAGCCCCCCGGGGCGCTGGAGGCCGACGAGCTGCTCGGCCGCGTCGGTGGCGCCCTGCACCGCGCCCACGACCGCATCGGCGAGGTCGTCGACGAGGAGCCGGCGCTCAACGGCACCAGCACCACCGCGACCGTCCTGCACTTCGACGGCCGCCAGGTCGGCGTCGGCCACATCGGCGACAGCCGTGCCTACCTGCTGCGCGAGGGCGAGATCAGCCGCCTCACCAGCGACCACACCTTCGTCCAGAGCCTGATCGACGAGGGCCGCATCAGCGAGGCCGAGTCGCGCGTGCACCCGCACCGCAACCTCATCCTCAAGGCCGTCGACGGCATCCACGAGGCCGAGCCCGACCTGTTCGTCGTCGCGCTCCAGGCCGGCGACCGGCTGCTCGTCTGCTCCGACGGGGCCACGGCCTCCCTCGACGACGAGGACCTGCGCAGCATCCTCGGCGAGGGCACCCCCGACTTCGCCGCCGTCGAGCTGGTGCGTCGCTCGCTGGAGGCCGGCTCCAGCGACAACGTCACCTGCCTGGTCGCCGACGTCCTCGACGAGGCCGGCGCCGCCGAGCGCGCCGAGGCGCTGGCCGACCTCCAGCCGATGGTGGTCGGCGCGGCCACCGACGTACGCCGTCGGCCGCACCGCACCCCGCTCCCCGCCGGTCTGTTCCGCGGTCGGAGCGACACCGGCGAACAGCCGGCGGTCGAGGCTCCGCTCCCCGACGACCTGCCCGCCGACGCGCACGCGATCCCCAGCGACCCGATCGACCCGGAGACCGCGCGCTACGCACCACGGCCCCCGCGCCGCTTCGCCTGGTTGCGCCGGCTGCTGGCCGCCCTGGTGGTGGTCGGCCTGGGCTGGATCGGCGTCGCCGCCGCCTGGTCCTGGACCCAGGACCAGTACTACGTCGGCGAGGTCGACGGCACCGTCCACATCTTCCGGGGCATCGACTTCTCCCTGCCCGGCATGGAGCTCTCCGAGCCCTACGAGGCCACCAACGTGACCCTCGACCGGCTCCCGGGCTACGTCGCCGACGGCGTGCGCTCCGGCGTCGCCGCCGACGACCTCGCCGACGCACGCACCATCGTCGAGAACCTCGCCGAGCAGATGAGCTCGGGCCAGGCCGACGGGCCCTCCGACGGGCAGGGCGGGTGAGCGGGGTGTCCCAGACCAACCCCCTCCTCGGCTTCGTGCACCGTCGGCGCCGCGGCGCCGAGCTGTTCCTGCTCGTGCTGGCCCTCGCGGTCGGCATCGGTGCCTACGCCGCGGTCGGCGTCGGCGTCGAGGGGGCGGTCCCCGCCGACCTCCTCGGGTACGGCGGGTGGCTGGCCGCCCTGGTGGTCGTGGCCCACCTCGTGGTGCGGGCCACCGCCACCTACGCCGACCCGGTCCTGCTGCCGGTGGTGGCGGCTCTCAACGGTCTCGGGCTCGCGGTGATCCACCGCCTCGACCTGGCCAGGGACACCGGCTTCGCCGCCCAGCAGCTGGTGTGGATGACGATCGGCGTCGGCCTGTTCGTGCTGACCCTGCTCTTCCTGCGCGACCACCGCGTCCTGACCCGGTTCACCTACACCTCGGGCCTGGGCGCGATCGTGCTGCTGCTGCTGCCGATGCTGCCGCTCATCGGCAACGAGGTGCGCGGCGCCCGCATCTGGATCCGTCTCGGCCCGCTCGGCTTCCAGCCCGGCGAGGTCGCGAAGGTGCTGCTGGTGGTCGCGTTCGCGGGCTACCTCGTGCTGCACCGCGACGCCCTCGCGCTGGCCGGTCGCCGGCTGCTCTTCGTCGACCTGCCGCGCGGCCGCGACCTCGGGCCGATCCTCGGCATGTGGCTGATCAGCCTCGGCATCCTGGTCTTCCAGCGCGACCTCGGCTCGAGCCTGCTGTTCTTCGGGCTGTTCCTGTTCATGCTCTACGTCGCGACCGAGCGTGCCGGCTGGCTGGTCGTCGGAGGCGGGCTGTTCCTCGGCGGCGCGCTGGTCGCCTGGCAGCTGTTCAGCCACGTCCAGACCCGCGTCAACGTCTGGCTCGACCCGTTCGCCTACTACGGCCCCGGCACCAACGACACCGCCTTCCAGCCGGTCGAGGCGACCTTCGGGATGGCGTGGGGCGGGCTGCTGGGCCGGGGCTTCGGGGGCGGCGACCCGAGCCGGGTTCCGTTCGCGGAGTCCGACTTCATCATGGCCGCCATCGGCGAGGAGCTCGGCCTGACCGGGATGATGGCCGTGCTGCTGCTCTACGGCCTCATCGTGGAGCGCGCCCTGCGCGCGGCGCTGATCTCCCGTGACGGCTTCGGCAAGCTGCTGGCCGCCGGCCTGGCGGGCGTCTTCGCCCTGCAGGTCTTCGTGGTCATCGGTGGGGTCACCGGGCTGATCCCGCTGACCGGCCTCACCACGCCGTTCCTGTCCTACGGCGGCTCGTCGCTGGTGGCCAACTGGGTGATCATCGCCCTGCTGCTGCGGGTCTCCGACCTGGCGCGACGCCCGGTGCCCGAGCTGACCGGCGTCGACGAGGCCGGCGGCGACGACGACAGCACCCAGGTGATCCGGGTGGCGCGATGAACAAGCCGATCCGCACCCTCTCGGTCTTCTGCCTGTTGATGTTCCTGGCGCTGATGGCCAACGTGACCTACCTGCAGTACTGGCGCGCGGACTCCCTCAACGACGACGGCCGCAACCGCCGCGCGGTGGACGCGTCCTTCTCCCAGCCGCGTGGGGCGATCCTGGTGGGGCGGGAGCCGATCGCGTCCTCCGAGCCCTCCGACGACCGCTACGAGTACCAACGCACCTACTCCCAGCCGCTGGCCTACGCCCACGTCACCGGTTGGTACAACTACTTCAACGCCCAGTCCGGCGCCTGCAGCAGCTGCCAGCGGCGCGTCGAGCAGACCCAGGACGACCTGCTCAGCGGCGAGGACGACCGGCTCTTCGTGACCCGCCTGGTCGACCTGCTCTCCAACGAGGAGTCCGCCGGCGGCAACGTCGCCCTGACCCTCGACCCGGACGCCCAGCGCGCCGCCTTCGACGGCCTGCGTGAGGTCCTGGGCGCCGACGGCGAGGGCGCGGTGGTCGCCCTCGAGCCGCGCACGGGCAAGGTGCTGGCGATGGTCTCGCTGCCGACCTTCGACCCCAACCGGCTGGCCAGCCACGACCTCAGCGAGGTGACCGCGGCCGGCGACGAGCTCGAGGACGACCCGGGCCAGCCGCTGCTCAACCGTGCCATCCAGACCACGCTGCCCCCGGGGTCGACGTTCAAGGTCGTCACCGCGGCCGCCGCGATCGAGAACGGCCTGTACGAGGAGGGCGACGACGTCCCCGGCGGGCCGTCCTTCCAGCTCCCCCAGACCACCGGCGACACCGGCCTGATCGACAACGAGGGTCGCGACTGCGGCGCCGACCGCATCCCCTTCGCCCAGGCGATGGAGAACTCCTGCAACACCACCTTCGCCCGGATGGCCATCGAGGTCGGGGCGGACCGGATGCGCGAGCAGGCCGAGGCCTTCGGCTTCAACCAGCAGTACTTCGAGGACCTCCTCCCCCAGGCCAGCGCCCGCTTCCCCGAGGAGATGAACGACCCGCAGACCGGTCAGTCCGGCATCGGGCAGTTCGACGTCGCCGCCACCCCGCTGCAGATGGCGATGGTCGTCGCCGGGATCGCCAACGGCGGCACGGTCATGAAGCCCTACCTCGTCGACGAGGTGCAGAGCCCGGAGTTCGAGCAGATCGACCAGACCGACCCCGAGGCGCTCTCGGAGGCGATCAGCTCCTCGACCGCCTCCCAGCTCACGGACCTGCTGGTCTCCACGGTCGACAACGGCACCGCCAGCCCGGCACAGATCCCCGGGGTCCAGGTCGCCGGCAAGACCGGCACGGCCCAGAGCGGGAACCCCGACCTGCCGCCGTACGCGTGGTTCGTCTCCTTCGCCCCGGCCGACGACCCCGAGGTCGCCGTCGCGGTGATGATCCAGAAGGCCCCCGGCGTCGACCGCGGCGAGATCGCCGGCGGCCTCCTGGGCGGGCCGATCGCGAAGGCCATCATGGAAGCGGTGATCAAGAAGTGACCCCTCCCGAGACCCCCGGCGGCCCCGGCGCCCTGGGTGATGCCGGCGACTTCGCCGACGACGGGCGGCGCTACCGGCTCGAGTCGCGGATCGCCACCGGCGGCATGGGCGAGGTCTGGCGCGCCAGCGACACGACGCTGGGCCGCACGGTCGCGGTGAAGGTGCTCAAGCGCGAGTACGCCGACGACCCGTCCTTCCGCAGCCGTTTCGAGACCGAGGCCCGGCACGCGGCGTCGCTGCACCACCCCGGCATCGCGGCCGTCTTCGACTTCGGCGAGGCCGAGGCGGTCGACGGCTCCGGCGTGCCCCGCCCCTACCTGGTGATGGAGCTCGTCGAGGGCCAGCCGCTCTCCGCCCTGCTGCGCCCCGGCGCTCCGATGGACCCCGACGCCGCGACCGACCTGATGGCCCAGGCCGCCGACGCCATCGCGGCCGCGCACGCCGCCGGCATCGTGCACCGTGACGTGAAGCCGGCCAACCTCATCGTCACCCCGGACCGCAAGGTCAAGGTCACCGACTTCGGCATCGCCCGGGCCGCCGACAGCGTGGGCATCACCCAGACCGGCCAGGTCCTCGGCACCCCGCAGTACCTCTCCCCCGAGCAGGCGCGCGGCACCACCGCGACCGCCGCCTCCGACGTCTACTCGCTCGGGGTCGTGGCCTTCGAGTGCCTCGCCGGCCGCCGGCCCTTCGACGCCGGCTCGCCCGTCGCGACCGCGCTGGCGCACCTCAACCAGCCGGTCCCCGACCTCCCGGGCTCCGTCCCCGCCGACCTGGCCGCCGTCGTGCGACGCGCACTCGCCAAGGACCCCTCCGACCGGTACGCCGGAGCGGCCGAGCTCGCGGCCGCCCTGCGCTCCCCGGGGTCGGCCGCGGCCGCCGCGGGAGCCGTCGCGGGGCCGGTGGGCGCCGCGGACGCGGCCACTGCCGTCGTACCCCCTGTCGGCACGCCTGACGGCCCCCCTGACGCGGCAGGCGAGCCGGCGACCGCCGTCATGGGCGCGGTGCCGGCCGACCCCACCCCGACGCCCACCCCGACGCCTACGCCGGTGCCCCCGCAGGACCGCCCCCGGTCCTTCCCGTGGGCCACGCTCCTGCTCACCGTGGCGCTGGTGGCCGTGGTGGTGCTCGTGGTCGTGCTGCTGCTGACCGGCGACGACGGGGACGAGGAGCCGGCCGACGGGCCCAGCTCGACACCCCCCACCTCGCAGACCAGCGAGCCCACCACGGAGCCGGCGACGCCGACCGAGCCCGCGACGGTGGAGGTCGACGAGGCCGACTACGTGGGCCGTGACTACCGCGAGGTGCGTGAGCGGCTCGACGACCTGGGCCTGAGCCCGGTCCTCAACGAGCTCGACAACGACGGGACCCACGAGGCCGGGACCGTGGACGGGCTCAATCCGACCGGCTCGCTGTCCGAGGGCGACAGCATCACGATCTCCTACTGGGGCGAGGCTCCCGCCACGGAGGAGCCCACGCCCGAACCCACCCCGACCGAGACCCCGACGCCCAGCGAGAGCTCCTCGCCGCTCCTGGGCGCGCCCAGCGAGGAGGCGACACAGTGAGCGGCCCCAGCGGCACCGTCGGCGGACGATACGAGCTCGGCGAGCTCCTCGGTCGTGGAGGCATGGCCGAGGTGCGCAAGGGCACCGACAACCGGCTCGGACGCGTGGTGGCCGTCAAGCGGCTGCGCACCGACCTGGCCAGCGACGCGACGTTCCAGGCCCGCTTCCGCCGCGAGGCGCAGTCCTCCGCCTCGCTCAACCACCCCGCGATCGTCGCGGTCTACGACACCGGCGAGGAGCCGGCCGCCGACGGCAGCGGCGTCGCCCAGCCCTACATCGTCATGGAGTTCGTCGCCGGTCGCACGCTGCGCGACATCCTGCGCGAGGGTCGCAAGATCCTGCCCGAGCGGGCGCTGGAGATCACCAGCGGCGTGCTGTCGGCCCTCGACTACAGCCACCGCGCCGGGATCATCCACCGCGACATCAAGCCCGGCAACGTCATGCTCACCCCGAGCGGCGACGTGAAGGTGATGGACTTCGGCATCGCCCGCGCGATCTCCGACGCCTCCTCCACGATGACCCAGACCGCGGCCGTCGTCGGCACCGCGCAGTACCTCTCCCCCGAGCAGGCCCGCGGCGAGACCGTCGACTCCCGCTCCGACGTCTACTCCGCCGGCTGCCTGCTCTACGAGCTGCTCACCGGTCGGCCGCCCTTCGTCGGCGACTCCCCGGTGGCCGTCGCCTACCAGCACGTCCGCGAGCAGGCCCAGCCGCCCAGCGACCACGACACGGACCTCCCGCCCGAGGTCGACGCGATCGTGATGAAGGCGCTGGCCAAGCGGGTCGAGGACCGCTACCAGTCCGCCGCGGCCATGCGCGGCGACATCGAGCGCTACCTCGCCGGCCGGCCCGTCCAGGCCGCGGCGGTGCCGCCCCCGGTGCCGGGCCCGGCGACCGCCGCGACCGCGGTGGCGGCGCGTCCCGTCCCCGCCGCCGCCCCCGGGCCCGCCACCGGCACCCACACCGCCATCCCGTACGCCGAGGACGAGCGCCGCACCCCCGTCGGCTTCCTCGTGCTGCTCGGCCTGCTGGTGATCGCGCTGGTGGTCGCCGGTGCGCTGCTGTGGCCACGACTCTTCCCCGCCGCCCCCGACGAGGTGCGGGTCCCCGACGTGGTCGGGCGCGCCGAGAAGCAGGCCCGCACCACCCTCGGTGAGGCCGGCTTCGAGGTCGCCCCGACGCAGTTCGAGACCTCCGACCGGCCCGCCGGCAAGGTCATCGAGCAGGACCCGTCGGGCGACTCCTTCGTCGACCCCGGGTCGACGGTGACGATCACCGTGAGCAGCGGACCGCCCGAGGTGACCGTCCCCGACGTGGTCAACCAGCAGCGCGACCAGGCCACCGCCACCTTGGAGGCGGCCGGCTTCGAAGTCGACGTGACCCGTGGGGAGTCCGACGAGCCACGCAACGAGGTCCTCGCCCAGTCGCCCGAGGCCGGGATGGCCGTCGCCGAGGGCAGCACGATCCTGCTGACGCTCTCCGACGGCCCGGAGTCCATCCCCGACGTGGTCGGGCTGGACCAGGAGGAGGCCGAGAAGCGGATCCGCGATGCCGGCTTCAACCCGGTCGTGCGCGAGGACAACTCCTCCACCGAGCCCAAGGGCACCGTGGTCGACCAGAGCCCCAAGGGCGGCCAGAAGGTCCCGCAGCAGACCGACGTCAATCTCTTCGTCTCCACCTACGAGGAGCCGACCGAGGAGCCCTCGCCCACCGACGAGCCCTCGCCCACGGACCCGACCGAGAGCCCCACCGCCACCGACTCGCCCTCGGCGCTGCTCGGCGGCAACGGCCGGACGGTCCCCCGCGGGCGGCGCTCGCCGCGCGCCTAGACGGTCGGCTCGAGCGGCTCGGCGTAGGAGAGGTCCAGCAGGCCGTCGTACGCCGGTGCGTCGACCTCGTCCTCGACCATGTCCCACCCGATCTGGATGTCCTCCTGGATCGCCTGGGAGCGGTAGAACTGCAGGTAGGGGTCGGCGTCGACCGAGGCCGCCAGGGCGGTCGGGTCGCCGACGGCCTCGATCACGTACGGCGCCGGGTAGGGCACTCCCTGCAGCGTCACGGAGTTCGCCTCACACTTGATGCCCGTGGTCGACACGATCCGCTGGCCCTGGACCGTGACCGCGCTGGCGCCGCCACGCCACATCGCGTTGACCACCGCCTGGATGTCCTGCTGGTGGACGATCAGCCACTTGGTGGGCTGGTCGGTGTCGTCGGCCTCCAGCGGGGAGTCCGAGAGCGTGATGCGCAGCCCCTCGCCCTCCCGGGGGGTCAGGCCGGCCGGGTCGCGCAGCTCCTCGATCCGCTGCTGGACGCGCTTGACGTCGCGGCTGCCCACCTGCGCGCTCAGGTCGGTCACCTGGGTGGTCAGCTCGGCCACCCGGGCACGCAGCTCCTCGTAGGAGTCGGCCTCGGCCTGCACCAACGACGCGAGGTCGGTGTATCGGCCCGCACGCAGGTCGGTGCCCTCGCTGTTGACGGCGCTCACGGCGAACAGCGAGCCACTGAGCAGCACGACCACCGGCGTACCCACGCGCCAAGCGCCGCCGGTCGTGCGCCGCCGGGTGCGCACGCGGCGTCGCGCCAGCGCCAGCACCTGCTGGGCCCGGGCGCGACGGGACGGCCGGGGGGCCTCGTGACCCGCCGGTGGCCTCGCGTGGGAACCCGTGCTCACGACCACTAGGGTAGGCGCCTGGACCAGCCCGCACGGGCCGGCCGCACCCGCACCACCCGGACACCTCGAGGAGCACCAGCCGTGAAGGACATCGACCCCTTCGACGACCGACAGAGGGGCCCCGTGCTCTCGGCACGCTTCATCGTGGCCGTGGCGTTGATGGTGCTGGGCATCGCCTGGATCGTCTACTACTACGCCGCCGTGCGCGCCGACCCGACCGTCATCGACTCGGTCGCGGGCAAGCCGGCCTTCATGGCCGACCTGCTGCGCTGGAACTACGTGATCGGCTTCGGTGCGTTCTTCCTCGGCCTGGCGGTCTCCGCCCACCCCAGCACCCCGCTGGGTCGCGGCCGCGGCATCGTGACCGGCATGCTCGGCTGCTTCATCCTCGGCCTGATCTGGATCTGCACCTTCTACGTGCTGGCCAACGACCAGCTCGACTCCGTGCCGGTCATGAACGACCTGCGCCAGTCCAACCTCTTCGTCGGCATCGGCTTCATGGCCGTCGGCTTCACCTTCGCCACGCGCTGGGAGTGACGAGGACGCGCCAGCGGACTCGTCGTTGGTGGTCGAGCGAGCGGCGCGGCTGAGGAACGAAGCCGCGACCCGCGTGTCGAGACCCAGTCAGTCGCGCGGAGGCCTCGGCCGACGACTACCCGGACCGCCCGTCGTCCCCTGTGGACGGCGGGCGGTTCTGCACATCTGGGGACAGTCCTGTGGAGAATCACACGCGTGTAGTTATCCCCAGCCCGATCCACACCCTGTGCATGGATCCCTGCCCCAGCACGCCGAACCGGCGCATTGATACGCCGGCTCGGCGAGGACCGCGGGTCGAGCCGGCGCATTGATACGCCGGCTCGGCGAGGACCGCGGGTCGAGCCGGCGCATTGATACGCCGGCTCGGCGGGAACACGGGTCGAACCGGCGCATTGATACGCCGGCTCGGCGGGGAAGGGCGGGTCAGGCGGCGAGGCGCAGCGCCACGGCGGCCAGCAGGACCACGGCGATGAGCGCCAGGCCCCCCAGCTGGTACGCCGAGCGGCGCGGGCCCCGGGGGGCGTAGACCAGCAACGCGGCGACCGCGAGGCCGCCGGCGAAGCCGCCGAGGTGCCCCTGCCAGGAGATGTTGGGGACCGTGAAGGTGATCAGCAGGTTGACCGCGATCAGCGCCCCCAGCTGCCGCAGGTCACCACCCACCTTGCGCACGCACACGACGAGGGCGGCGAAGAGGCCGTAGATCGCCCCGGAGGCGCCCAGGGTCGCCTGGTACTCCGGGCTGAGCCACAGCACCGCGGCGGAGCCGGCCAGCAGCGAGAGCAGGTAGAGGGAGAGGAAGCGCGCGCGTCCGAAGAGCTGCTCGAGCTGCGGGCCGAGGATCCACAGGGCGAGCATGTTGAAGCCGATGTGCAGCAGGGAGACGTGGGCGAAGCCCGAGGTCAGGACCTGCCACCACGCCCCGTCGGCCACGTTGGGGACCCAGGCGCCCGGACAGGCCTGCTCGACGATGGCGGGCCGGTAGAAGCCGTCGAGGACGCACCCGCCGCGGAACTGCAGCGCCAGCAGGTCGACCAGCCGGCTCGCGGAGCCACCGGTCAGCATGATCGCCAGCCAGACGCCGACGTTGACCGCGATCAGCCCGATCGAGGTGGCCGTGGCGTCGGCACGGGGTGTGCCGCCGTACGTCGTGCGGGCCTGGCGGGTGCTGCGGGCACCCTCGGCCACGCAGTCGGGGCACTGGAAGCCGACCGCCGCGTCACGCATGCAGTCCGGGCAGATCGGCCGGTCGCAGCGCTGGCAGCGGATGTGGGACTCCCGGCCGGGGTGCCGGTAGCAGACCGGCACGCCCGGCTCGGGGGTCGGAGCCTGGCTCACGCCTCGCGGATCTCCACGGTCTCGATGACCACGGGCTCCACCGGGCGGTCGCCGGGGCCGGTCTGGGTGGTGGCGATCGCGTCGACGACGTCGCGCGAGGCCTGGTCGGCGACCTCACCGAAGATGGTGTGCTTGAAGTTCAGCCACGTGGTCGCGCCGACGGTGATGAAGAACTGCGAGCCGTTGGTGCCGGGGCCGGCGTTGGCCATCGCGAGCAGGTAGGGCTTGTCGAAGACCAGCTCGGGGTGGGGCTCGTCCTTGAAGGTGTAGCCCGGGCCACCGGTGCCGGTGCCGAGCGGGCAGCCGCCCTGGATCATGAAGCCGGAGATGACGCGGTGGAAGCCCAGGCCGTCGTAGAACGGGCCGCTGCGGCCGTTGCCGGCGTCGTAGTCCTTCTCACCGGTCGCGAGACCGGTGAAGTTGGCGACCGTCTCGGGCGCGTGGTTGGGGAAGAGGTTGAGGACGATGTCGCCTCGGTTGGTCTTGAGGACGGCCTGCGAGTCAGCCATGACTGCCTTTCACGCGATCGGGGTACACCAAGGACGACGAACAGCCGTCGTCCAGCCACGATCCTCGCACGCGCGACAAGGTGGCCCTCCGCGGGCACCTTCTCGGGTGAGCAGCGGGCGTGGTTCGATGGACGTGAACCGACGAGAGGAAGTGACGCGGATGCGTCTGCGGAAGAAGAAGTCCCTCATCGAGCAGGCCGGCGACTACGTGGAGTCGGTGGTGGAGACGGTGCGCCCGCAGGTCGAGGCCGCGATCTCCGAGGCCCGTGAGAAGGCCGGTCCCGCCATCGCCGATGCGCGCGAGAAGGCCACGCCCTACCTCCTCGAGGCCCGTGACCGGGCCGTCGAGCTCAGCGGCGAGGCGCGCGAGAAGGCCGCTCCGGCGATCGCCGACGCCCGCCGCAAGGCCGCGCCGTACGTCGCCTCCGGTGCCGCCTACGCCTCGGCGAAGGCCGGGGAGCTCGGCGAGCGCGCCAGCACCGGCCTCAGCGAGGCCAACACGGCCCTGGCCGGCACCGCCGCCGGTGGCGCGGTCGCCGCGAAGGTCGCCGAGCTCAAGGGCGAGGAGCCGAAGAAGAAGGGCTCCAAGCTCAAGAAGCTCGTGCTCATCGGCGGCCTGGCCGGTGCGGTCGCCGTCGTGGCGAAGAAGCTGCAGGGCGGCGGTCAGGATTCCGCGTCCTGGCAGTCCTCCTACGTGCCGTCCCCGCCGCCGCCGGCCTCCCCGGCACCGGCCTCCCCGGCGGCTCCGATGTCCGGCGCCGACACCGCCGCCGGCAGCGAGGCCGACGACACCGGCGGCTCCTCGCCCGACGAGGCGCTGGCCGACGGCGCCGAGGGCAAGCACGCCGCGACCACGCCCGACGACCCGGCCGAGGTCGTGGAGATCGACGAGGACAAGTAGGCCCGAGCGGGCGCTCGCAGTGCCCGCGCGTCACGAGCGGCCGGGGGAGTCCGCCCCCGGCCGTTCGTCGTCCCGCGGGCGTCCGTCGGCCACCACCCGGTGCTGCTCGACCCAGTCGTCGATGCGCTCCCACCAGCCGTAGAGCCAGTCGATGCGCGCGTCGCGGTCCGCGGGGATCTCCGCGCGCGGCACCTGCCACCACTTCATGGTGATCTGCTTGTCGATCGGGATCGCCCGCCACAGCTCGCGCAGCGTCACGACGTGGTCCAGCCCCGTGTGCGCCACGAGCACGACGTCGGCCTCCGGGGCGGCGTCCAGGGCGGCCAGCAGACCACCGGGCCGGGGCGCCAGGACGTGCACCATCTCCTCGGCACGCCGGGCCATCCCGTGCAGCCCGAGCCGCTCGAGCCGCTCGATGGCGCCGGAGCGACGGGCCTGGGTGAAGTTGCCGCCCTCGGGGAAGATCACGAAGGCGTCGTTCTCGTCCAGCCCGGTCGCCAGGGCCGCGATCTCGGTCTCCAGGTCCATGCCCCGGCCCGGTGTGATGAAGCGCGCCGGGATGCGGTGCAGCAGCGTGTCGATGACCGGGTCCCAGGCCAGCGTCGCCTTCAGCACGACCCGAGGCTCCCGGGAGTACCACGCCATCAACGTGTGGATCAGGGTGAAGGAGTCCCCGGGCCCTGCGTGCCGGCAGCACACCAGGATCGGCACGCCCGGGTGGGCGTCGGGCACGGAGCCCTGGCTGACCACCTCCAGGTGCAGCACGCGTCGGGCCTCGGCGAAGAGCACCGCCATCACGCCCTGCACCAGGTCGTAGTGGATCCCCTCGAAGTACGACGTGCGCAGCCTGCGCCCGCAGCCCGACGCCAGCCACAGCCCGAGCAGGATCGCGAGGAGGACCGCCTCCATCGTCAGGTAGACGACGACCATCCACAGCAGCCGCGGAGCACGCCACCGCCCCGGCAGGAACGGGGAGGCCGCGGCCGCGACGAGCAGCCACAGCGGCAACGTGGTCCACAGCAGCACGGTCAGCCCGAGCACCAGCGGCACGCTCACCAACCGTCTCAGGACCCGCACGGGGTCCATCACACCACCGCCGACCCGCGGACGCGGAGACGTGGGATCAGGAGAGATGGGCGTCGAGGTAGGCCGCCCCGGCCTCACGGCTGAGCCGGATCCGCTCCGGCACGTCGCTGAAGTCCCGGGTCGCCCACACCGAGTCGTCGCGGTCGGAGGTGCCCCCCGTGGGGAGCACGTGCGCCTCGACGTCGACGGGCAGCTCGTTCATCTCCCGGTGGAACCGGTGCCGACGGGCGATCTCGAAGGAGACCCGCGCGACGTCCCAGGGCCGCCGCGGCGGCGAGAGCGGGCGCTCGACCCGGCCGACCTGGAGCACGAAGATCCGGGTCGCGCCGAGCTGGTGGGCGCGTGCGACGGGCACGGAGTTCACGATCCCGCCGTCGAGGTAGTGCTGGCCGTCGATCCGCTTCGGCGGCAGCAGACCGGGTACGGCGGCGCTCGCGACCACGGCCTCGACCACGTCCCCGCTGTCGAACCAGTGCTCCGCGGCCCTCTCGATGTGGGCCGCGCAGACCTGCATCGGCACCGCGAGGTCGGCGAAGGTCACCTCGCCGAGCTCCTCGCGCAACCGGGTGGCCAGCGGCTTGGCCGACCACACGTGGGTCCCCGTGGCCACGGCCCGGCGCACCGCGCGCAGCGGGCTGTCGCCGTACACCTCGCGCGAGGAGGCCGCGACCCCCTGCCACAGCTCGGTGAGCCGGTCGACGACCCCGAGGGTCGGGTCCTGGGCGACGAAGGCGCCGTTGAGCGCGCCCACGCTGGTGCCGAGGACCAGGTCGGGGGTGATCCCCCGCTCGAGGAGCGCGCCGAGCATGCCGACCTCGACGGCCCCGAGCGCGCCGCCGCCGCCGAGGACGAAGGCGGTGCGGGGCTGGGTCACGGTGGGTCCTGGGGCGTCGTCAGGCGGGGAGCGGCTCGTGGACCTCGGTGCGCACCCGCTCGGTGGCGCGGTGCTCGGCCCAGAAGCTGAGCAGCGGGACGGTGCCGCAGACCAGCGTCACGGCGGTGAAGGGGATGTCCCAGTCGGCGCGACGGGAGAGCCAGAAGGCGCAGAAGAGAAAGATCATGTAGAGCCAGCCGTGCGCCACGCCGAGGTAGGCGGAGATGTCGGAGCCGAGCTGCCAGCCGCTCCCGGACCCCTCGGCCAGCCAGGCGGCGTCGGAGACGAGGTAGCCGTAGTGCAGCGGCAGGCCCACCAGGCACAGCACCACGAGGAGCAGCCCCACGACGGTGGCCATGAAGCGGTAGGCGCGCAGCGGCGTGCGCAGGTCCTCGGGCAGGTCGGTCGTCACGTGCCCGACGGTACCGGGGGTCCGGAGGCCGACTCCTGCTCGGCGGCCTCGCCCCGGCCCGCACGCGTGACGTCGCGCACGTAGCGCCACCACACGAAGGCGGCGAAGCCGCCGAAGACGACCCACTCCAGGGCGTAGAGCAGGTTGCGCAGGCCGGTCCCGCCGGCCGGCGGGGGCAGCTCCTCCAGGTCGGCCGGCACCAGGGTGTCGGCGCCGGGGACCACGGGGGAGCGGTCGTGGTCGAGGACGGCGTAGGCGCCGTACAGGTCCTGCTCGACGTGCTGGATCAGGTCGGCGGTGCGGACCTGGGGGATGACGTCGTCGGTGCGGTCGGTGTCGGTCTCGCCCGTGCCGTCAGTGGGCTGCAGCCAGCCGACGACCGCCCCGTCACCGCGCGGCGGTGCGGGGGCGCGGTCGGGGTCGGCGGTCCAGCCGAGCACCACGGGGAGGGCGGGTGCGTCGGCCCCGCCGACCGCCAGCGGCGTGACGAGCCAGTAGCCGTCGCGCCCCTCGTGGCGGCGGCCGGAGACCAGCACCGTGCCCGAGGGCACCCAGGTGCCCTCGACGGTGACCGGCTGCCCCACGCGGTCGCCGGGGTAGCGGTCGTCGGGACCCATCACGTCGGTGAGCGCGAGCGGGGTGGCCTGCGTCAGGTCGACGGCCTCGGCGGCGCGGCGCGCCTGGTAGGAGTCGTACTGCCACCAGCCCAGGCCGGCGGCCGCCGCGACCAGCACCAGCGCCAGCAGGTGGGCGCCCCAGTACCGGGGGGCGAGGACGGCGAGCACCCTCCCAGGGTACGGAGGCGTTCGACGGCCACCGTGCCCGGTCGAAGACAACTGGTCTGACCACTTGACCTCTGTCCGCAGGCTCTCTACGGTCGCCACATGGCCCTCCAGCGCGTCGCGCGCCGCTCCGTCCCCGACGAGGTCTTCGACCAGGTGCTGGCCGAGGTCGTCGACGGCGGCCTGGCCCCGGGCGAGCAGCTGCCCAGCGAGCGCCGGCTCGCCGAGGTCCTCGGCGTCTCCCGGCCCGCCGTGCGCGAGGCGCTGCAGCGGATGGCCGCCACCCGGCTGGTCGAGGTCCGCCAGGGCGAGGCGACCACGGTGCGTGACTTCAAGCGGTACGCCGGACTCGACCTGCTCCCGCGCCTGCTGGTGCGCGCCGGTGGGCTCGACACCGCCGTGGCGCGCAGCGTGCTGGAGGCGCGGCTCGCGGTGGGCCCCACGGTGGCCGCCCTCGCGGCCCAGCGCGGCGGCCCCACCCTGGCGGCCGCCCTGGGCGACGTGGTCGACGCCCTCGCGGTCACCGACGACGACGTGGAGCGACAGGTGCACGCCCTGGAGCTGTGGGACCAGGTGGTCGACGCCGCCGACTCGCTGGTGTTCCGGTTGATGTTCAACAGCCTGCGTGCCGCCTACGAGCCGGCGCTGGAGGCGCTGGCCCCCGTGATGGCGATCGAGGTCGGCCAGGTGGAGGCCTACCGGCTGCTCGTCTCCGCCATCGCCTCCGGCGACCCCGAGGTCGCCCGGGCGGCGGCCGACCGGGTGCTGCGGCCCGCGACCGACGCCATCCTCGGCGCCCTGAGCGAGCTGGGGGACGCCGCCACGACCGACCACCCGAGCACGGAGGACTGAGATGACCCGCGTCGACCCCCGGATCGAGGCCGCCGCGTCCCGGCGGCTGGCCGCCGACGAGGACCGCATCACCGGTCAGGCCAGGCGTCGCGAGAGCCTGCCGCTGCGCGGCGCCTGGCGGGAGTTCTGGCGGCACCCGAGCCCGCCGATGATCACCGCTGCGCTGGCCGTGGCGCTCACGGGGCGGGTGCTGGTCGAAACCGGGTCGGCGTGGGAGCTGCTCGTCCCGGCGACGCTGCTGGCACTGTTCCCCCTCATCGAGTGGGTCGTGCACGTGGTCGTCCTCCACTGGCGGCCCCGGCGTCTGGGCCCGCTGACCCTCGACTCCCACCTCGCCCGGGAGCACCGCGCCCACCACGCCGACCCGCGCGACCTGCCCCTGGTGTTCATCCCGTGGCGAGCCCTGCTGTGGTTGCTGCCGGCCTTCGCGCTGGCCGGCTTCGTGCTGGCCCCGACCGGGTCGTGGGCGTGGACCTTCCTGGTGTCGTCGTACGCGATCATGCTCGGCTACGAGTGGACCCACTACCTCGTGCACAGCGACTACCGGCCGCGCTCGCGGTGGTACCGCGCGGTCTGGCGCAACCACCGGCTGCACCACTACAAGAACGAGCACTACTGGTTCGCCGTGGTCACCGCCGGCACCGCCGACCGGGTGCTCGGGACCTACCCGGAGCCCGGCAGCGTGTCGTCCAGCCCGACGGTCAAGACGCTGCACGCGACCGAGCGGGCCTGACAGACTCCCCTCCGTGCGAGTCCACCACCTCAACGCGGCCACCATGCGTCCCGCCGGCACCCTCGGCGGCCGGCTCTCCCCGAGCGAGATGGTCGCCCACACCCTCGTGGTCGAGCGCCCCGAGGGCCTGCTCCTGGTCGACACCGGCTTCGGCCGCGACGACGTGGCCGCCCCGAAGCGCCTCGGGCAGCCGTTCCGGGCCATGGTGCGACCGGCGCTGGACCCGGCCGAGACCGTGCACGCCCAGCTGATCGGGTTGGGCCTCGACCCGGCCGACGTCACCGACATCGCGCTGACCCACCTCGACCTCGACCACGCGGGCGGGCTGTCGGACTTCCCCACCGCGCGGGTGCACGTGCACGAGGCGGAGCTGGCCGCCGCGACCGCGCCCACGCTGCGCGAGAAGGCGCGCTACCTGTCGGTCCAGTGGGCGCACGGCCCCCGGTGGGTGACCCACACGACGGCAGGGGAGTCCTGGATGGGGCTGTCCGCCGTTCGCGCCCTCACCGGCGCCGTGGGCTCGGAGGGGGAGGTGCTGCTGGTGCCCCTGCACGGCCACACGCGCGGTCACTGCGGGGTGGCGGTGCGCACGGCGTCCGGCTGGCTGCTGCACGCCGGCGACTCCTACTTCCACACCTCCGAGAAGCAGACGCCGCCCGAGCCGCCGGTCGGGCTGAGGGTCTACCAGCGGATCCTCGCCGCTGACGACCGGCTGCGCCGCGACAACCAGGAGCGGCTGCGCGAGATGTACGCCGCGCACGCCGGCGAGGTCACGGTCTTCTCCGCCCACGACGCCTCGGAGTACGCCGCCCTCACCTGAGCCGTCCGGTGGGGGCCGGGTGCGTCAGTCGGCGCAGGCGGCGAACGGCAGCGCTCGGCGCAGCGTCAGCTCGGCCGCGGCGACGGGGTCGGTGAGGCGGTACCCGATCCGTCCCGACCCGGGGTCGGCCACGCCCCCCTCGAACGCCTTGGTCACCTGCTCGTCCTCGGCCGCCAGCGCGATCCGGGCGAAGAGGTCCTGCCGGTCGGTGCCGAGGCGGACGGTGGCCAGCGTCCCCTCCAGCGCCACGGAGTACGCCGCCAGCGGCTCGAGCCCGCTGGCGCCGGCCGGGGCCGGGACGCACCCGCGCTCGACGTAGGTGCCGACCGCGTTGCCGGTCACGAGCATGCCGGTGGGGTCGTCGTCGCCCCACGGGTCGGTCGCGTCGACCGCGGCGCCCGAGAGCACCAGCCCGGCGTCGACGTCCACGACCGCGTCAGCCAGCGGACCCACCCCGGCGTCGACCGCCTTCTGCACCGCCCGCGGGTCGATGATCGTGTGCAGGCCGAGGATCCAGCCGACCTCCTGGCCCTGGTCGTCGAAGAGGCGGGCCTCCCAGCCGACGTCCTCCTGGGCGAAGGAGTGGTCGCGCAGCAGCTGCGGCCCGACGGGGCGCAGCAGTCCGTCGCTGAGGATCGCCGTCTGGCGTCGGGCGCGGTCCCAGAAGTCGTTGCGCTCGCGCTGCGGCAGGTCGCTGGAGAGCTCCTCCAGCCCCAGCTGCAGGGCGGCCCGGTCGAAGTCGGTGACGGTCACGGCCGTGACGTCGCCCGGGACGTGCGCCAGTGCTCGTTGGGCGGGGGTCGTGTCGTCGGGGCTGACGGTCAGGGTCGCCTGCGGCGCGGCCGGCTCCTGGCCCTGCGGGGCCGGGCTGGAGGAGGTGCACCCGGTCAGCGCGGCCGCTCCGATCAGCAGCCCCGCCACGCCTGCGAGGGTCCGGGACCCGAGGGTCCGCTCAGCTCCGGGTCGTGAGGCGCGCACCCGCAGAGTGTGCCATTCCCGACCGCCCCAGGTGGCCGAGACGGCACTCACGCACGGCCGAGAGGTCGCTCACGCACGGTCGCGGGGTCAGGGCCGGGGGTCAGGGCCGGGGGTCACGGCCGGGGGTCAGGGCCGGTTGCGGCCGAGGTCGTCGTGGGCCTGCACCCACTCCTCCGCCACGACGGCCGACCCCAGGGACAGCTCGCCGGCCAGCACGGTCGCCGCGATGATCTCGGCCAGCTTGAGGACACCCCCGCTCCCGTAGCAGCCGAGCAGCTCCAGGCACTCGCGCTGGGTGGCCAGGCCGGTGCCACCGCCGTACGTCGCGACGATGAGGGAGGGCAGCGTGACCGAGGCGTAGAGGTCACCGTTGGGCAGCAGCTCGGAGAAGCCGTAGAGCGCGGAGGACTCGGCGACGTTGGCGACGTCCTGCCCGGTGGCGATGAAGACCGCGGTGATGCCGTTGGCCGAGTGGTTGCCGTTGTTGTTGGTCACGCTCATGATCGAGCCGAGCTGGCCCTTCATCCGCGCGGCGTAGAGCTTGTCGGTCGAGACGTGCATCTGCTCCTCGACCAGCGCCGCGGGCAGGGTGATCTCGGCGACCACCCGCTTGCCGCGGGTGTGCAGCATGTTGACCACCGAGGTCTTCTTGTCGGTGGCGAACTGGCCCTCGAGCAGGAAGTGCAGCTCGCCGGGGTAGTGCTGCTTGATCCACGCGCACGCGGCGAAGGTCGCCTTGCCTGTGAGGTTCTGGCCGGCTGCGTCTCCGGTGGAGTAGTTGAAGCGCGTGTAGAGGTGCTTGGACGCCGCGAAGGTCTGGATGTCGAGCAGCCGTCCGGTGCTCGTGGTGGTCTGCGCAGCCGCGGCGATCTCGTCGAACCGCCCGTCGAGCCAGACCTTGAAGTCGCGCGCCTCGCGCGCGCTGGCGAAGGAGAAGACCGGGGCGCGCTGCATGCGGTCGTCGAGGACGGTGGTGGTGATGCCGCCGGCGGCGCGGCACAGCTTCATCCCCCGGCTGTAGGACGCGACCAGCGTGCCCTCGGTGGTCGCCATCGGCACCACGAACTCGCCCCGCGCGTGCTCACCGTCGACCAGCAGCGGACCGGCCAACCCGATCGGCACCTGGGCGACGCCGACGAAGTTCTCGATGTTCCCCGGCAGCGTGCCCGGCCCCAGCGAGTACGACGACACGTGCTCGAGCCGCGCGCCGGTCTGCTCCTCGGCGTACTCCCGGCGCGCCGCGATCGCTGCGGCGGAGTAGTCGTCGGCGGGGTCGCGGGGGATCTTCGGGAGAGTCACAGCGCGACCCTAGGGGTTCAGGCGGGTCGATCGGTGGAGCCCAGGGGACTCGAACCCCTCACCCCCTGCTTGCCAAGCCCAGGATGACGCAGCCGCTACCCATTGCGCCGCGCAACAGCGGACCGCGGGTCGATCGGTGGAGCCTAGGGGACTCGAACCCCTAACCCCCTGCTTGCAAAGCAGGTGCGCTACCAATTGCGCCAAGGCCCCGGTGCGCGGAGTCCGCGCGAGACAGGGTGGGTCAGCTGTTGACCGGGTCGGTCGCCTCTGCCCACAGGGCCTGCTCGGCCTTGGACTCCTCGAGCTTGCGCTTCGCGACCAGAGCACTGCCGACGGCGAGCAGGATCAGCACGATCTTCTTCACGAGGGTCTCCTCGGTTGGGTCGGGACCCGACCCGTGAAGGCCGAGGCCGGG
This sequence comes from Nocardioides marinus, assembly GCF_013408145.1. NCBI lineage: Bacteria > Bacillati > Actinomycetota > Actinomycetes > Propionibacteriales > Nocardioidaceae > Nocardioides > Nocardioides marinus. The sequence goes on along the minus strand of NZ_JACBZI010000001.1, from coordinate 3,836,214 downwards.
GTGGAGTGGGCCTAACAGGACTTGAACCTGTGACCTCTTCCTTATCAGGGAAGCGCTCTAACCGTCTGAGCTATAGGCCCGCCGCCGGCAGTGCCGACAGTGGGTTCCGGCTGCTGCCGGGACCGAGGGGAGACACTACAACAGCGCTGCTCAGGCTCCCAAAACGCGGTGAGCGAGCGACCTCTCGGCCGTGCCCGAGCGACCTCTCGGCCGCTCAGTTGTCCTCGGCCAGGGTGACGTCCACGCCCCCGAGCAGGGCCGCGCTCATGTTGTAGAGGAACGCGGTGAGGGTTGCGACGGCGGTCAGCAGGACCACGTCGATGGCGGCGATGAGCATCGTGAAGCCCAGGACCCGGGAGGTGCCGAGGTAGTTCTCGATGTCGAAGTCCGAGGCCCCCTCCTCGCCGACCACGTCGCTGACGGTGGCGTTGATGGAGTCCCAGACCCCGGCCCCGCCGAGGACCGCCCAGACCATCGCGACGGAGACGACCGTCACGATGGCGAAGGCGATCGAGAGCAGGAACGAGGTCTTCATGACCGACCACGGGTCGACCCGGGTCAGCCGGAGCCGGGCCCGCCGCGGGGGACGCCCCGACGCAGGACGGGCGGCCGAGGAGTCCTCGGTGCGGGCCAGCCGCTGGGAGATCCGCTCGGCGAGCGGAGGTCGGGCGGGGGTCTCCGCCGGCTTGCGGGCGGGACCCGGTCGGGTCGTCCGCTGCTCGGTGGAACGGTCCGTCATCACTCGTCCTCGGTCTCGGCGCTGGTGGCGGGGTCGCTCTCGATTGTTGCACCCTCGGTCGAGGGCACCCCACCGTCGACCTGCTCGGCCGCTGCACCGTCGGCCGGGCCATCGGCCGGGGCCTCGCCCTCGATCGACTCCTCCTCGTCCTCGCGGGCCTCGACGGAGCGGGCGACCACCGCGACGGTGTCGTTCTTCTTCGGGCTGACGAACTTCACGCCCTGCGTGGAGCGACCGGTGGGCCTGAACGCCTCGTCGATGGGGCTGCGCACGACCTGACCGGAGGCGGTGATGGACAGGATCTCGTCACCGTCCTCGACGATGAAGGCGCCCACGAGGCCGCCGCGGTCGGCGTTGGTCAGCGCCATCGCCTTGATGCCCAGGCCACCGCGCGACTGCAGGCGGTACTCCGAGATCCGCGAGCGCTTGGCGAAGCCGCCGTCGGTGATGGTGAAGACGTACTGCGGCTTGACCTCCGCGACCTGCTCGGCGGTCGCCTCGACGTCCGCCGACTCCTCGTCGTGCTCGGCGAGCCCGGCGGCCTCCTCGGCCGCGACCTGGGTCGCCCGGATCACCGACATCGACAGCAGCGAGTCGCCCTCGCGGAACTTCATGCCGGTCACGCCGGAGGTCGCGCGCCCCATCGGCCGCAGCTGGGTGTCGTCGGCGCGGAACCGGATCGCCTGCCCCAGCCTCGAGACCAGCAGGACGTCGTCCTCGCCGTGCACCAGCTCGGCACCGATCAGCTCGTCGTCGTCCTCACGGAAGTTGATCGCGATCACGCCGGCCTGGCGCGGGGAGTTGTAGTCGGCCAGCCGGGTCTTCTTGACCAGGCCGTTGCGGGTCGCCAGCAGGAGGTACGGCGCCTGCTCGTAGTCACGGATCGCCAGCACCTGCGCGATCGACTCGTCGGGCTGGAAGGACAACAGCCCGGCGACGTGCCCGCCCTTGGCGTCCCGCGCGGCCTCGGGAAGGTTGTAGGCCTTGGTGCGGTAGACCCGCCCGGCGGTGGTGAAGAACAGCAGCCAGTGGTGGTTGGTGGTGGCGATGAAGTGCTCGACGACGTCGTCGCCGCGCAGGGTCGCGCCGCGCACGCCCTTCCCGCCGCGCTTCTGGGTGCGGTACTGGTGACGCTGGGTCCGCTTGGCGTAGCCGCCGCGGGTGATGGAGACGACCAGCTCCTCGTCGGGGATGAGGTCCTCCATGGACAGGTCCCCGTCGGCGGCGATGATCTGGGTACGCCGCTCGTTGCCGTACTTCTCCACGATCTCGGCCAGCTCGTCGATGATGATCCGGCGCTGCCGGCTCTCGCTCGCCAGGATGTCGAGGTAGTCGGCGATCTCGGCCTCGATCTTGGCCAGCTCGTCGACGATCTTCTGCCGCTCCAGGGCCGCCAGGCGACGCAGCTGCATGTCGAGGATGGCCGTGGCCTGGACCTCGTCGATGTCGAGCAGGTCCATCAACCCCTGCCGCGCGTCCTCGACGTCGGGGGAGCGGCGGATCAGCGCGATGACCTCGTCGAGGGCGTCGAGCGCCTTGACCAGGCCACGGTAGACGTGGGCCCGCTTCTCGGCCTCGCGCAGCAGGAAGCTGGTGCGCCGCACGATCACGTCGATCTGGTGGGTCACCCAGTTGCTGATGAAGGCGTCGATCGACAGCGTGCGGGGGACCCCGTCGACCAGGGCCAGCATGTTGGCGCTGAAGTTGGTCTGCAGCTCGGTGTGCTTGAGCAGGTTGTTGAGGACCACGCGGGCGACCGCGTCACGCTTGAGCACCACCACGAGCCGCTGACCGGTGCGGTCGGAGGTGTCGTCGCGGACGTCGGCGATGCCCTGCACCTTGCCGCTGTCGGCGAGCTCGGCGATCTTCAGCGCCAGGTTGTCGGGGTTGACCATGTAGGGCAGCTCGGTGATCACCAGGCAGGTGCGCCCCTTGGCGTCCTCGTCGACCTCGATCACCGCGCGCTGGGTGATCGAGCCGCGGCCGGTGCGGTAGGCCTGCTCGGTCCCGGTGTTGCCGACGATCAGCGCACCGTTGGGGAAGTCGGGGCCCTTGATCCGCTCGATGAGGGCGTCCTGCAGCTCCTCCTTGGTGGCGTCGGGGTGCTCCAGCGCCCACGTCGCGCCCGCGGCGACCTCGCGCAGGTTGTGCGGGGGGATGTTGGTGGCCATGCCGACCGCGATGCCCGCCGAGCCGTTGACCAGCAGGTTCGGGATCCGCGAGGGCAGGACCACCGGCTCCTGGGAGCGGCCGTCGTAGTTGGGCTGGAAGTCGACGGTCTCCTTCTCGATGTCGCGGACCATCTCCAGCGCCAGCGGCGCCATCCGGCACTCGGTGTACCGCATGGCCGCGGCGGAGTCGTTGCCCGGCGAGCCGAAGTTCCCCTGGCCCTGCACCAGCGGGGCGCGCATCACCCACGGCTGCGCCAGGCGCACGAGGGTGTCGTAGATCGCGGTGTCGCCGTGCGGGTGGTACTGACCCATGACGTCACCGACGACGCGGCTGCACTTGGAGAACCCGCGGTCGGGGCGGTAGCCGCCGTCGTACATCGCGTAGAGCACGCGGCGGTGCACCGGCTTGAGGCCGTCGCGGACGTCGGGGAGCGCGCGGCCGACGATGACCGCCATCGCGTAGTCGATGTAGGCGCGCTGCATGGAGGTCTGCAGCTCGACGGGCTCGATCCGGCCGCCGGGTCCGGGGGTCGGGGGAGTGGCGCCGCCGGTGGGGGTCTCAGTCACGTGTCTGGAGCTCTCTGATCTGGTCTACGGATGTCTAGGAACGGGGCTAGAGACCTAGATATCGAGGAATCGGACGTCCTTGGCGTTGCGCTGGATGAAGGAGCGGCGCTGGTCGACGTCCTCGCCCATGAGGATCGAGAAGATCTCGTCGGCGTGCGCGGCGTCGTCGAGGGTCACCTGGAGCATGAGCCGGTTGTCGGGGTCCATGGTGGTCTCCCACAGCTCCTTGGCGTTCATCTCACCCAGACCCTTGTAGCGCTGGACCGGGTTCTCCTTGGGCAGCTTCTTGCCCTCGGCCTGACCGTCGCGCAGCAGCGCGTCGCGCTCGGCGTCGGAGTAGACGAACTCGTGCTCGTGCGGCTTGTTCCACCGCAGCCGGTAGAGCGGGGGCTGGGCCATGTAGACGTGACCGTGCTCGATCAGCGGCTTCATGAAGCGGAAGAGCAGCGTCAGCAGCAGGGTGTTGATGTGGTGGCCGTCGACGTCGGCGTCGGCCATCAGCACGACCTTGTGGTAGCGCAGCTTGTCCAGGTCGAACTCGTCGGTGATGCCGGTGCCGAGCGCGGAGATGATCGACTGGACCTCGGTGTTGGCCAGCACCTTGTCGATGCGGGCCTTCTCGACGTTGAGGATCTTCCCGCGGATCGGCAGGATCGCCTGGATGCGCGGGTCGCGGCCCTGGCGGGCCGAGCCGCCGGCGGAGTCACCCTCGACGATGAAGACCTCGCACTCGGCGGGGTTGGTCGACTGGCAGTCCGAGAGCTTGCCGGGCAGTCCGGCGCGACCCAGCAGCCCCTTGCGGTCGCGGGCCAGGTCGCGCGCCTTGCGCGCGGCGTTGCGCGCCTGCGCCGCGGCCTGCGCCTTGCGGATGATCTCGCGGCCCTCGGCGGGGTTCTCCTCGAACCACGCCCCCAGCTTGTCGTTGACGATGCGCTGGGTGAAGCCGCGGGCCTCGGTGTTGCCGAGCTTGCCCTTGGTCTGCCCCTCGAACTGGGGCTCGGCGAGCTTGATCGAGATGATCGCGGTCAGACCCTCGCGGATGTCCTCGCCCTTGACGCGGTCCTCGGGCTTCTTGACCAGGCCCCAGTCCTCGCCCCAGCCGTTGACCAGCGAGGTCAGGGCCGCACGGAAGCCCTCCTCGTGGGTGCCGCCCTCGGCGGTGTTGATGGCGTTGGCGAAGGTGTGCACCGACTCGGTGTAGGTGTCGGTCCACTGCATCGCGATCTCGAGGCTCATGTGGTTCTCGACGTCGTCGGGGGACTCGGCCTCGAACGAGATGATCGTGGGGTTGGCCGCGTGCTTGGTGCGGTTGAGGTGGGTGACGAAGTCGACCAGGCCGTTGTCGTAGCGGAAGACCTGCTCCAGCGCTCCGCCGGAGCGCTGCGGGGCGTCGCTGCCCTCGGCGGAGGTGTCGACGGTGTCGTCCTCGACCGCCTCGGCGACGGCCTCGGCGCCCTCGCGCTCGTCGCGCACGACGATCTCGAGACCCTTGTTGAGGAAGGCCATCTCCCGGATCCGGGAGGTGATGGTCTCCAGGGAGTACGTCGTGGTCTCGAAGATGTCGGGGCTGGCCCACCAGGTGATCGTGGTGCCGGTGCGCTCGCCGTCGGTCATCGGCCGCACCTGCTCCAGCGGCCCGTCGGGCACGCCGAGGGAGAAGGTCTGGCGCCACAGGTGACCGCGGTTCTTGACCTCCGCCACGACGTGGGTCGACAGCGCGTTGACGACCGAGACGCCCACGCCGTGCAGACCGCCGGAGACCTTGTAGCCGCCACCGCCGAACTTGCCGCCCGCGTGCAGCACCGTGAGCGCCAGGGTCAGGGCGGGCAGCTCCTGCCCGGGGGCGGTGTCGGTGGGGATGCCGCGGCCGTTGTCCTCCACGCGCACCGCGCCGTCGGCGCACAGCGTGACGACGATCCGGTCGCAGTAGCCGGCCATCCGCTCGTCGACCGCGTTGTCCACGATCTCCCAGATCAGGTGGTGCAGACCCCGTTCACCGGTCGAGCCGATGTACATGCCGGGACGCTTGCGGACCGCCTCGAGCCCCTCGAGGACCTGGATGGCCGAGGCGTCGTACTCCACTCCGTTGGGAGGCTGGGGAGCGCTCGGCTGGGGGGTCTCGACCGGGTTCTCCTCGGACACACGCACCTCGTCGTCTCGTGGCTCGCGGGGAGCCGTGGCACACCACGGGTCGCCCACGGCGACCCGACGCCCATGATAGCCCCTCAGAGGCCTCCAGGCCGGTAGCCGGCCCTCCGGCTGGGGAGGACGGCACTCCCAGATGGGCCCTCAGCGGCCCGGGAAGGGGTCCAGGAGCCCCTGGCAGGGGGGCGGACAGGGGTCTGTACGGACGAACGCCCCTCAGATCGCCTCCTGCGCCGTCACCCGTAGGTGTCGCGCGGCCCGCGCCCGTCGCGGGTCGACCGCGGACCCTTGCGCCAGGTGGGCAGGTGCGGACCCACGACCTCGATGACGCTCACCGTGCCCGGGCCCAGGTCCTGGTTGAGCCGCGCCACCAGCTGCGGCGCCAGCAGCGTGAGCTGGGTCTTCCAGGCGGTGGAGTCGGTGCGCACGACCAGGCGTCCCTCGGCGAAGGTCTCCGGGGTCGTGTGGCTGGCGATCTCCGCGCCGACGAGCTCGGCCCACCGGGCGAAGACACCACGCACCTTCAGGTCCAGCGCCCAACCGTGGTCGGCGACCAGGCGCGCCAGGGTGTGGTCGAGCAGCTGGGGGTCCCGGTCGTCGGCGGCGGAGGGGCGGTCGGGGTCGCCGGTACGCCGCTTGCGCCGGGGACGCCGGGGGGCCAGCCCGGAGCCGGCGACCGAGCGGGCCATCCGCCGGGCGAGGTCCAGCCCGTCGTCGGCGTGGGGCTGGTCGTCGGGTCCAGCGGCCCCGTCCGCAGCGTCGCCCCCGGCGTCCGCAGGTCTCTCCGGGGAGCCGTCCGGGGGGCCGGGGTCCTCGGGCGGGTGCTGGTCACCGGTCACGGGTGACCTCCCCGCCCGCCACCAGGAACCGGGCACCGGCGAGCGCCTGCGGCACGTCCTCGGGGACGGCCGCCGTCACGAGCACCTGCTCCGCGCCGGCCACCAGGGCGGCGAGCTGGTCGCGCCGCTCGGCGTCGAGCTCGGCGAAGACGTCGTCGAGGACCAGGATGGGGTCGTCGCCCTCGGAGCGCAGCAGGTCGTAGGAGGCCAGCCGCAGCGCGAGCGCGAAGGACCACGACTCCCCGTGCGAGGCGTAGCCCTTCACCGGGAGCCGGGGCGGGACGTGCTGCACCCCCTCCTCCTCGCCGCCCTCCTCGCCGGGCCCGAGCGTGAGCAGGAGGTCGTCGCGGTGGGGGCCGACCAGGGAGATCCCCCGGTCGAGCTCGTCGCGGCGTCGGGCCTCCACCTCCACCAGGATCCGGTCGCCCAGCTCGTGCGCGTCCAGCTCGTGCGCGCGCTCGGGGAGCTCCAGGCTCGGGCGGTACTCCACGTCGGCGGCGTCGCGCCCGGCACCGCGCGCGACGGCGGCGTACGCCGTGGCGATGTGCGGCCGCAGCGCCTCGACGAGCCGGAGCCGCTCGGCGAGCAGCTCGCCACCGGTGCGGGCCAGGTGGGAGTCCCAGACCGACAAGGTGGCCAGGGCGCCCTCGCCCGAGGAGCTCCCCCGGCGTGCGGTGCCGGCGGTCTTGAGCAGCGAGTTGCGCTGGCGCAGGATCCGGTCGTAGTCGGAGCGGACCCCGGCCAGCCGGGGGGCCCGCAGGACCAGCAGGTCGTCGAGGAACCTGCGGCGGTCCGACGGGTCGCCCTTGACCAGGGTGAGGTCGTCGGGGGCGAAGACCACGGTGCGGACCAGGCCGATCAGCTCACGCGCCCGCGGCAGGGGCGAGCGGTTGACCTTCGCCCGGTTGCTCTTCCCGGGATTGATCTCCACCTCGAGCACCGCGGTGCGTCCGTCGCGCACCACCGCCGCCCGCACCACGGCCCGCTCCGCGCCGGCGCGCACGAGCGGCGCGTCGGAGGCGACGCGGTGCGAGCTGAGCCGGGAGAGGTAGTCCACGGCCTCGACGAGGTTGGTCTTCCCCTGGCCGTTGCGCCCCACGAACGCGGTGACACCCGGCTCGAGCGGGACCTCCGCGACCGGGTAGGAGCGGAAGTCGTGCAGGGTCAGGTGCGAGACGTGCACGTCATGCCAGGTCGGGGTCCGGTCCGGGCTCGCCCGCGGAGGCCGCACGGGTGGCGTGACCGCCGAACTGGTTGCGCATCGCGGCCACCGCCTTCATGGCGGGGGAGTCGTCCTGGCGGGAGACGAACCGCGCGTAGAGCGCGGCCGTGATGGCCGGCGTGGCCACCGCGTTCTCGATCCCGGCCTCGACGGTCCACCGTCCCTCGCCCGAGTCGTCGGCGTAGCCCCGGATGGAGGCCAGGTCGGGGTCGTCGTCGAGGGAGGCGACCAGCAGGTCCAGCAGCCAGGAGCGGATGACGGTGCCCTCGCGCCAGGACCGGAAGACCTCGGTGGTGTTGTCGACGACGTCGACGGCCTGCAGCAGCTCCCAGCCCTCGGCGTAGGACTGCATGACGGCGTACTCGATGCCGTTGTGGACCATCTTGGAGAAGTGGCCGGCGCCCACCTTGCCCGCGTGCACCGAGCCGAACTCGCCCGGCGGCTTGAGCGCGTCGAAGGCGGGCTGGACCTTCGCCACGTCCTCGGGGCTGCCGCCGTACATCAGCGCGTAGCCGTTCTCGCGTCCCCAGACCCCGCCGGAGACGCCGCAGTCCACGAAGCCGATGCCCTTCTCGGCGAGCGCCGCGGCATGGGCCTGGTCGTCGGTCCAGCGGGAGTTGCCGCCGTCGACCACCAGGTCGCCCTCGCCCAGCAGCTCGCCGAGGCGGTCGACGGTCTCGTGGGTGGGGGCGCCGGCCGGGACCATCACCCAGACCACCTTGGGGCTGGGCAGGGCGTCGACGAGCTCCTCGAGGGACCCGACGTCGGCCAGCTCGGGGTCCCGGTCGTAGCCCACGACGGTGTGTCCGGCGTCGCGGAGGCGATGGCGCATGTTGCCGCCCATCTTGCCGAGGCCGACGAGTCCGAGGTGCATGGGTGATCGCTCCTAGCGCGGTGTGGGGTCGCGGTGGGTGTGTGGGTCTGCTCCTCGACCGTACCTACCGCGTCAGGAGAGCAGGCGGCGCGGCATCAGCAGGTAGCGGAAGCCCGGGTCGGAGTCGTCGTCGGTGACGCCGGAGATCACCACGGGCTTCGAGGCCTGGGTGAAGGCCAGCTGCACCGTGCTCTGGTCGATGGCGGTCAATCCGTCGAGCAGGAACTGGGGGTTGAAGCCGGTGGTCAGGTCGTCACCGGTGACGACGGCCTCGACCGACTCCGAGGCCTGGGCCTCGTCGCCCGACCCGGCGTCGAGGGTCAGCACCCCGTCGGAGAACGCCAGCTGGACGGCGGTGTTGCGCTCGGCGACGAGCGCCACCCGCTTGACCGACTCCACCAGGGACGCCTTGTCGACGGTGGCCAGGGTGAGGTGCTCGGAGGGGAAGAGGCTGCGGACCTTGGGGAACTCGCCGTCCAGGAGGCGGGTCGTCGTACGTCGCATCCCGCCCGGCCCGGCGCCCTCGAACCCGATGAGTCCGTCGCCGGCGCCGCTGGCACTGAGGGCGATGCTGATCTCGGCGCCGGCGGTCAGGGCCTTCGCGGTGTCCGCCAGGACCTTGGCCGGCACCAGTGCCGCGAGGGTCTCGTCGGGGGTGCGCGGGTCCCAGGTGAGCTCACGCTGGGAGAGGCGGAACCGGTCGGTGGCCAGCAGCGAGATGGTGCTGCCGTCGATCTCGATGCGCACACCGGTGAGGACCGGCAGCATGTCGTCGCGCCCGGCGGCCGTCACGGCCTGCGCCACCGCGTGGCTGAACAGCTCGCTGGGGACGGTGCCGGTCGACTCCGGCATGGCCGGCAGGGTCGGGTACTCCTCGACCGGCATCGTCTGCAGGCTGAAGCGGGCCGAGCCGCAGGTGAGCGAGACCCGCGCGCCCTCCAGCACCATCTCGACGGGCTTGGCGGGCAGGCTGCGGCAGATGTCGGCCAGCAGCCGACCGCTGACCAGGGCGCGTCCCTTGTCGTGCACGTCGGCCTGGAGCGTCGCCCGCGCCGAGGTCTCGTAGTCGAAGCTCGACAGGACCAGGCCCTGGTCGTCGGCCTCGATGAGCAGACCGGCGAGGACGGGGACGCTGGGTCGCACCGGCAGGTTGCGCGCCGCCCAGGCGACGGCATCGGCCAGCACGTCTCGTTCGACGCGGAACTTCACGGTGGTCAGTCCTTCGGCAGGAGGGTCGGAGAGCCGGCGGGTCGGGTCGCGGTGTGCGCACGACAGGAGACCGGGGGAACCGGGAGACGAATCCTGCCACGCGGCGGCTGGCAGTGGGAGGACCGGTGGGTTTTCCCCAGGGTGAGGGTCGGGTGGAGTTCCACGGGGATCTGGGTCGGATAGGGATCCAGAGGAGTCATAGGAGCTGTGGACGCTGTGGACAACTCGGATCGTCGCAGGTCACTGCGCTCGATCGTCGTGCACAGGGGGTGTGGAGGGATGACCGGATCCGGGGCGCCTGGATGTGGACGACGCGACTCGGTGGGGAGTGGCCGGGATCCGCTCCACAGATCCTCCCCGTGTAGTTCGTAGGGATCCGGGTGCTCCTCCACAGGCCGACGACTCGGATCGGGACCACGCGGCAGGAGGCGGCGGGAGGCGGTCAGCCCTGGCGCGCCTGCATCTTCACGCGGTTCGTGAGCTCGCTGACCTGGTTGAAGACCGCCCGCCGCTCCGCGAGCAGCTGGTTGATCTTGCGGTCGGCGTACATCACGGTCGTGTGGTCCCTGTTGCCGAACTGGGCGCCGATCTTGGGCAGCGAGAGGTCGGTGAGCTCACGGCACAGGTACATCGCGATCTGGCGGGCCATGACGAGGTGACGGCCGCGGCTGGGGCCGGTGAGCTCGTCGATGGTCAGCCCGAAGTACGCCGCGGTCTGGCCGATGATGAGTCCGGCGGTGATCTCCGGCTCGCCGCCCTCGGGGATCAGGTCCTTGAGCACGATCTCGGCCAGGGTCATGTCGACCTCCTGGCGGTTGAGGTTGGCGAACGCCGTGACCCGGATGAGGGCACCCTCGAGCTCGCGGATGTTGGTCTGGATCTTGGAGGCGATGAACTCCAGCACGTCCGGCGGCGCGGTGAGCCGGTCCATGGCCGCCTTCTTGCGCAGGATCGCGATGCGCGTCTCGAGGTCCGGCGGCTGGACGTCGGTGATCAGCCCCCACTCGAAGCGGTTGCGGAGCCGGTCCTCGAGTGCCTCGAGCCGCTTGGGGGCGCGGTCGGAGGTGAGCACGATCTGCTTGTTGGCGTTGTGGAGGGTGTTGAAGGTGTGGAAGAACTCCTCCTGGGTCTGGGTCTTGCCCTCCAGGAACTGGATGTCGTCGATCAGCAGCACGTCGACGTCGCGGTAACGCCGCTTGAAGCGGTCCTGCCGGTCGTCGCGGATCGCGTTGATGAACTCGTTGGTGAACTCCTCGCTGGAGACGTAGCGCACCTTCGCGCCGTTGTAGAGCGAGCGGACGTAGTGACCGATGGCGTGCAGCAGGTGGGTCTTGCCGAGGCCGGAGTCGCCGTAGACGAGCAGCGGGTTGTAGGCCTTGCCCGGTGCCTCGGCCACCGCCACCGCGGCCGCGTGCGGGAAGCGGTTGGAGGAGCCGATCACGAAGGTCTCGAAGGTGTACTTCGGGTTCAGACGCGTCTCCAGGGCGCTGGGTCGGGTGCCGTGGTCGGGCAGCGGCGCTGCGTCCGGGGCCGGGGAGGACGGTGCGGCCTGGGGGACGACGGCGGCGGGCAGGGTGGGGCTGACCGGGTCGGGACCGAGGTCCGGGACCGACACGTCTGTCGATGAGTCGCTAGATACATATGTCGACATGTCGTCAGTGGCGATCGGTGCGTCCTCGAGCGCGGGGTTGACCGTGACGGCGATCCGGATCTCCTGGCCGAACCGGACCGACAGGGCGTCCTCGAGCTGCGCGCGCAGGCGCCCCTCCAGCTGGTGGCGGGTGAAGTCGTTGGGGACCGCGATGATCGCGGTGTGCCCGTGCAGCGTGATCGGCTCGCTGGCGCGCAGCCAGGCCCGCTGGTTGGGCTGCAGGTCGGCCACGACGCCGTGCCAGGCGGTCGCGAGGTCCGAGAGGGTGTCGTCCACGGTGAGTGCTCCGCCCTGGACCGGCTCGGGACGGGCCGGTCGTTGTGGTGGTCGTGCTGGTGGTGGTGCCGGTGGTGGTGCAAGTGGTGATGCCGGCTCCCTGCGTACGTGCTGCTGCGTGGTCCACAAGTTAATCCACAGGCTGTGAACCGGGTGCCGCGGTGGTGGCCGGCGGCGGCCGAGACCCACGACCAGGTGGAGCTGTGACACTGTCCTTGCAGGTCAGCCCCGGTATGACGACCGGAGCGGGGCGCGTCGGGGGGGACGGCCGGCTGTCGCTCGTGGGCCCGTGGACGGGAACCTCGGTGCCGAGGAACCTAACCCGGCACCCCGGGGGGCGCAACCGGTTCTCCACAGGGTCTGTGGATGGAGCTGGGGTGGGGGTCGCGAGGGTTTGACCCTCTGCTCCGCGCCCGCGTACCGTTGGCCGGTCATCCGAGGTGATCTGAGTGTCGACGGGTGCCGCATGTCCATGACCGGATCGAGCCCCACCAGGCTCGCCGGCGTGGGTGGGCGGTGCCGGCCGAAGGTCGCGTACCGGTGGTGCCTGACAGGTGCCCCGGTCGGCACAGCCGAACGCCCGGGTGGCCGACTCGCCACCCCGGTGGGTCGGACCCACACGTCCAGCGATTCTCCACTCGAAAGAGAGCCGTCGTGAGCAAGCGCACGTACCAGCCCAACAACCGTCGCCGTCACAAGGTGCACGGCTTCCGTCTCCGGATGCGCACCCGCGCCGGGCGCGCGATCCTCAGCCAGCGGCGCCGCAAGGGCCGCAAGAGCATCGCGGTCTGACACGGCCTCCCTCCGCGCGGTCCGGTGCTCCCCACCGAGCACAGACTCGCCGACGGTGAGCTGTTCCGCCTCGCGTCCCGTCGTGGTGCGCGGTGCGGGTCGTCGACCGTCGTGGCGCACCTGCTGCTCCGTGAGGGGCAGGGTCCCCCGACGGTCGGCTTCGTCGTCAGCCGCGCGGTGGGCAACGCCGTGGTCCGCAACCGCGTGAAGCGCCGTCTCCGTCACCTGGCCCGGGAGCACGTCTCGTCGCTCCCGGGCTCTTGCGTGCTCGTGGTGCGTGCGCTGCCCGCTGCCGGCTCGGCGCCGCAGCGGGTGCTGGCCGAGGACCTGTCCCACTGCCTGGGCCGGTTGACGGTGCGCGGATGAGGGACCCGCTCCGACTGCTGTTGATCGGCCTGCTGCGGGGCTATCGGTTGCTGATCAGCCCGCTGTACGGCCAGGTGTGCCGCTACCACCCGAGCTGTTCTGCCTACGCCCTGGAGGCGGTGACGGTGCACGGCAGCCTGCGCGGCACCTGGTTGGCAGGTCGGCGTGTGACACGGTGCCACCCGTGGGCGGCCGGGGGCTACGACCCGGTGCCCGCCGCGCGCGATGCGCGATCCGCCCGTCCCCGGCCCTCGGGGTCCGCCCGCTCCCATCCGACGCAAGGAGTCTGACCGGTGGGTTTCATCGGAGATATCTTCGGCTTCATCGCCACCCCGCTCTACTACGCCATCTCCGGCGTGCTGATCGCGTGGCACAAGCTCTTCACGGCCCTGGGTCTGGACCCGACGGGCGGTGCCTCCTGGGCGCTGTCGATCATCGGCCTGACGCTGGTGATCCGGGCCGCGCTGATCCCGCTGTTCGTGCGGCAGATCAAGGCCAGCCGGAACATGCAGCTGATCCAGCCGAAGGTCAAGGAGCTGCAGAAGAAGTACGGCCACGACCGGGAGCGTCTCGCGCAGGAGACGATGAAGCTCTACAAGGACTCGGGCACCAACCCGTTCGCGTCGTGCCTGCCGATCCTGCTGCAGATGCCGATCTTCTTCACCCTCTTCCACCTCCTCAACGAGGCGGCGCGCAAGGAGGAGGGCAAGGGATTCCTCACTGACGCCCTGGCCCAGGACTTCGGCGAGTCCAAGATCTTCGGCAAGGTCCCCCTGGCCGAGAGCTTCTGGGGCGCGGGCGTGTGGCGCGAGGGCGGCGGCGACGGCGGGGTCATGGTGCTGGCCCTGATCCTGGTGCTGGCGATGACGGCCACCACCTTCTTCACCCAGCGCCAGCTGATGAGCAAGAACATGCCGGCGGACGCGCTGAGCGGGCCCTACGCCCAGCAGCAGAAGCTCCTGCTCTACGTCCTGCCGGTGGCGTTCGGCCTCGGTGGCGTCGCGTTCCCGATCGGGGTGCTGCTCTACTGGACGACCTCGAACCTGTGGACGATGGGCCAGCAGTTCTACGTCATCCGCAACAACCCGGCGCCGGGTACGCCCGCCTTCAAGGCCAAGCAGGACCGCGACCGCGCCAAGGCCGCCAAGCGCGGCTCCGTGCTGGAGGTCGAGGAGACTCCCGTGCCGGAGGTCGAGCAGCGTCGGCCCGCCACCCGCCAGCAGCCGCAGCGCCAGTCGCGTGCGTCTCGCAAGAAGCCCCAGACCCAGAAGAACCAGAAGAAGGGAGGCGGCTCGTGAGCGAGTCGACCCAGACCCCCGAGGCCGAGGTCTCGGAGACTGACGAGGCACCCGCGGCGACCGCGGGCTCGCGTGTGCAGGCCCTCGAGAACGAGGGTGAGATCGCTGCCGACTACCTCGAGGAGCTCCTCGACATCGCCGACCTCGACGGCGACCTGGACATGGACGTGGAGGGTGACCGGGCGGCGGTCTCGATCGTGGGCGCAGAGCTCTCCCAGCTCGTCGGTCGCGACGGTGAGGTCCTGGAGGCGCTCCAGGAGCTGACGCGGCTGGCCGTCTACCGCGAGACCGGTGAGCGCTCGCGGCTGATGCTCGACATCTCCGGTTTCCGTGCCGACCGGCGCGCGGAGCTGGAGGAGATCGCCGGTACGGCGGTCGCGCAGTGCCGGGAGTCCGGTGAGCGGGTGTCCCTCGAGCCGATGTCGCCGTTCGAGCGCAAGGTGGTCCACGACGCCGTGGCCGCTGCCGGTCTGGTCTCGGAGTCCGAGGGCGTCGAGCCCCGTCGCTTCGTGGTGATCCTCCCTGAGTGACCAGGGCCCCGTTTCACGTGAAACACCCCCCACGCCGTCCGCGGCGCGGGGGGTTTTCCCTGTGGAGCGGGTGGCGCTGGCGGAGCGCTACGTCGCCTGGCTGGCCGATGCGGGCACGGTCCGGGGGCTGATCGGACCTCGGGAGGTGCCGCGTCTGTGGGAGCGGCACGTGCTGAACTCCGCAGTGGTGCAGGAGTGGATCCCCGAGGGGGCCCGCGTGGCCGATGTCGGGAGCGGAGCCGGCCTGCCGGGGATCCCCCTGGCGCTGGCTCGACCGGATCTCGCGGTCACGCTGATCGAGCCCCTGCTGCGGCGGGTGACCTTCCTCGAGGAGGTGGTGGCCGACCTGGGCCTCCCCATCGAGGTGGTGCGGGGGCGTGCCGATGAGCTGCACGGGTCGCGGTCGTTCGACGTCGTGACCTCCCGCGCGGTCGCTCCCCTGGACCGGCTCGCCTCCTGGTGCCTGCCCCTTGTGGGGGCCGGCGGCGCGATGGTCGCGCTCAAGGGTTCCAGCGTGCAGGAGGAGATCGAGGAGCACCAGGCGACCCTCACCCGACACGGTGCTGGTGCAGCGGTGGCCCGGGCGCTGGGCGAGGAGGTGCTGGAACGTCCCACCTGGGCGGTCCGGGTGGCCTGGGCGGACGAGCCGCGGGTATCTTGGCGTCCTGCCCGAGGCTCGCAGAAGCGAAGAGGGCCACGATCTGTCGGGGGACGCGCGGGTTCGCAGCGTTCGGGGCGTAGGAAGGGCACACGATGAGCATGGGTTCCCCAGCTCGGAACACCGAGGGCGGAACGTCCGGTCAGGAGTTTTCCACCGGCGATCCCACGCTCACAACGCCGGTTTCTCCACAGAGTGGGGACAGTTCTCCACAAGCTGCTGTTTCACGTGAAACCGACGCGACGCAGCCGCCGGCTCGCCCGTTCGCGGTGCGAACCGCCGCGGAGATGGCCGAGTTCGAGCCCGAGGTCGCCGACGACATGACGCCCCTGGCTCGGGCCACCGAGTTCAGCCTCTCGATGCGTGAGGGTGCCTCTCGACGCCCGCCGGCCCCCCGCCCGCGTGCCACCAGGGTGTTCGTCGTGGCGAACCAGAAGGGTGGCGTGGGCAAGACGACCTCGACGGTCAACATCGCCGCGGGGCTCTCCTCACTGGGCCAGCGGGTGCTGGTCATCGACCTCGACCCGCAGGGCAATGCGTCGACCGCGTTGAACGTCGAGCACCGACGTGGCGTGCCGTCGACCTACGACGCCCTCGTCGACGGAGTGGTCCTCGATGACGTCATCACCGCGTGCCCGGACCTGAAGAACCTGTGGGTCGTGCCCGCCACCATCGACCTGGCCGGCGCCGAGATCGAGCTGGTCTCCGTGGTGGCGCGAGAGGGACGGCTGCGCAAGGCGATCCACGGCCACCCCTGGGTGGGCGACGCGGAGTCGGCAGGGGAGGAGCGGTTCGACTACGTCCTGATCGACTGCCCGCCCTCGCTGGGTCTGCTGACGTTGAACGCGCTGGTGGCGGGCGAGGAGATGCTGATCCCCATCCAGGCCGAGTACTACGCCCTGGAGGGCCTGGGTCAGCTGCTGGAGACCGTGGACATGGTGCGTGCCCACCTCAATCCGACGCTGGCGGTGTCGACCATCCTGCTGACGATGTACGACGCGCGCACCCGCCTGGCCGCAGGCGTCGCGGAGGAGGTCCGTGAGCACTTCGGGGACCAGGTGCTGCGCACCGCCATCCCGCGCTCGGTCCGGGTCTCCGAGGCGCCGTCCTACGCCCAGACCGTGATGACCTACGACCCCGGATCCCCGGGCGCGCTGTCCTACCTCGAGGCCGCTCGTGAGATCGCCAGCCGAGGAGTGAGCCTGTGAACGCCCGACCCCCTCAGCGTCGAGGTCTCGGCCGTGGCCTCGGGTCCCTGATCCCCACCGCACCGGCTGAGACAGAGGACGCGCCGGCCTCGGCCCAGGGCTCCGCTGCCGGCGGGGAGGACGCCCCGGCGCCGCCCGCCACCCCCGCCCCGGGCACCGCACCCGGCGGCCCCGACCTGACCCCGGTGGACGGCGCCTGGTTCGCCGAGGTCCCGATCGACCAGATCGTGCCGAACGCCGTGCAGCCGCGCCACGTCTTCGACGAGGACGCGATGGCCGAGTTGGTGCACTCGATCCGCGAGGTGGGCCTGCTGCAGCCGGTCGTCGTGCGGCGTACGGGGCCGGAGTCCTACGAGCTGGTCATGGGCGAGCGGCGCTGGCGCGCCTCGCAGCAAGCGGGTCTCACCGAGATCCCCGCGATCGTGCGCCAGACCGAGGACACCGACATGCTCCGGGACGCGCTCCTGGAGAACCTGCACCGCTCCCAGCTCAACCCGCTGGAGGAGGCCTCGGCCTACGCCCAGCTGCTCGAGGACTTCGGCTGCACGCACGAGGAGCTGGCCCAGCGGATCGGTCGATCCCGGCCCCAGATCTCCAACACCCTGCGACTGCTGCGGCTCAGCCCCGCGGTGCAGCGGCGCGTCGCCGCCGGCGTCCTGTCCGCCGGGCACGCCCGGTCCCTGCTGGGGGTCGAGAACCCCGACCTGCAGGACCGGCTCGCGGCCCGCGTGGTCGCCGAGGGGATCAGCGTCCGCGGCCTGGAGGAGATCGTCGCCGTCGGGGACCACGGGGAGGGCGAGGGCCCCCGGGTCCCACGCCGCAAGCCGTCGGCCCCGGGGCTCGCGGAGATCGCGGACCGGCTCTCGGACCGACTGGAGACCAGGGTCAAGGTGGACCTGGGCAAGAGCAAGGGCAAGATCACCGTGGAGTTCGCCTCGCTGGAGGACCTGCGACGGATCATCGACGTGATCGACCCGCGCAACCGGAACGACCGCCCGATATGACCAGCCGACGGAAATAAGTCTGTAGAGCAATAAGTCGACAAAGCGTTAGATCGCTTTATCGCTCAGCTCACCTCTGCTGCCGGGCCCGCTTCGCCTCGGCGCGGCGCACCTTCTCCTCGGCATCGAGTCGCTCTGCCTCCTCGGGCGTGGGTGCCCCGCCTCCGAACCGGGCCGGCAGCCACCAGGAGCCGGGCGGCTGCTCGTCGACCGGGTAGGCGGCGATCGTCTCCTCCAGCAGGCGATCCATGCGCCCGCGCAGCTCGGCGGTCTCGGCCACAGGGTCCTGCGCGGTCGGGTGCATCGCCTCCCCGACCCGGATCGCGATGGTCTTGCCGCGCGAGAAGTCCTTGGGGTGGTCCTTGGTCAGGATCCGCTGGGTCCCCCACAAGATCACGGGCACGAGCGGCACCCCGGCCTCGGCGGCGATGCGCACGGCACCGGTCTTGAGCTCCTTGAGCTCCATGGAGCGCGAGATCGTGGCCTCGGGGAAGATGCCGACCGCCTCACCGCGACGCAGGTAGTCCACCGCGGTGTGGAAGGAGGCCAGTCCCTCGCCACGATCCACCTCGATGTGGTGCATGGATCGCATCACCGGCCCGGAGATCTTGTGGTCGAAGATCTCGCGCTTGGCCATGAACCGCACCTTGCGACCCGACGGGTTGGCGGCCAGCCCCCCGTAGATGAAGTCGAGGTAGCCCACGTGGTTGACCGCGAGGAGCACACCCCCGCGTCGCGGGACGTGCTCGGTGCCCGTCAGGTCGAAGCGTTGCCCCAGCAGCCGGAAGCCGGCCTTGGCGGTGAGGATGATCGGGGGATAGGTCAGGTCCAGCACGGGCCGATCCTGCCACGCCCCGAGGCCGGGGAGCGCTGCCGCCGAGGGTTGGTCAGTTGACGTCGGTGCCGGGGGCGTCGTACCCCGGCGGCAGGCCCCGGTCGACGTCGTCCCGGTCGAGGCTGGCCCCGAAGGTCGCCCGCAGCTCGATCTCGTCCTCGAGCACGCCGGCCAGGCGGCGTACGCCCTCGCGGATACGCTCGGCGGTGGGGTAGCAGAACGAAAGCCGCATGGCCCCGGAGCCGTAGCCGTCGGCGAAGAAGGCGGTGCCGGGGACGTAGGCCACCCGGGCGGTCACCGCACGCGGCAGCATCGCCTTGGCGTCGATGCCGGGCGGCAGGGTCAGCCACACGTAGAAGCCGCCGTCGGGGACGTTCCAGCTGCAGCCGGCGGGCATCAGGTCCTCGAGGGCGCCGACCATCGCGTCGCGACGCTCGCGGTACATCTCCCGGAACTGCTTGATCTGGCCCTGCCAGTCGTGGGTGGCGAGATAGGCCGAGACGGCCATCTGCGAGAACTGCGGCGGGCACAGCGTGGCCGACTCCTGGGCCAGCACCAGCTTCTCGCGCACGGGGTGCGGGGCCAGGGCCCAGCCGACCCGGAAACCGGGCGCGAAGGTCTTGGAGAAGGAGCCGAGGTAGATCACGTTGTCGGCCTCGTCGGCGCGCATCGCCCGCAGCGGCTCCCGGTCGAAGCCCAGCAGGCCGTAGGGGTTGTCCTCCAGGACGAGGACGCCCTCGCGGCGACAGATCTCCAGGACCCGCTGGCGACGCTCCGCCGACATCGTGACGCCGGCGGGGTTGTGGAAGTTGGGGATCGTGTAGAGGAACTTGATCGTGCGCCCGGCGCGCTTGACCGCTGCGATGGCCTGCTCGAGCGCCTCCGGCACCAGGCCGTGGGCGTCCATCTCGGCGTGCACGACCTCGGCCTGGTAGGCACGGAAGACACCCAGCGCCCCGACGTACGACGGCGCCTCGCAGATGACGACGTCGCCGGGGTCGCAGAAGATCCGGGTCACGAGGTCCACGGCCTGCTGGGAGCCGACGGTCACGACCACGTCGTCGGGGTGCGCCTCGATGCCCTCCAGGCGCATCACCTCGGTGATCTGCTCGCGCAGCTCGGGCACGCCCTGGCCGGAGCCGTACTGCATGGCCACCGGTCCGTGCTCGAGGACCAGCTGGTTGATGGCGCCGCCCACCACGTCGAGCGGCAACCCGCTGATGTTGGGCATGCCGCCGGCGAGCGAGACGACCTCGGGACGCGAGGCCACGGCGAACAGCGCTCGGATCTCCGAGGCCGTCATCCCTGCGGTGCGGGCGGCATACCGGTCGACGAAGGAGTCGAGGCTGGCGTGCGTGCGCGCGGGCGTGCTGTCCATGATCCCCCTAGCATGAACGATGAGTTCGTCGTACGCACGCGCGGGTCGAGACGTGGGCGGGTCGATCCACGACCCCGCCCCCGGCGCCCTGGGCGGGCGGGGAGGAGGGACAGCGTGGCCCGGCGCATCCAGCCGCTCACCCTCGACCTGCTCGAGCGCCTCCAGCAGCAGGACTGCCCGTGCCGGGGCTGCCTGACCTGGGCGCTGGACCCGGTGCACCGTGCCCGCGTCGGCGCCACCGCGGAACGGCGCGAGGAGGCCAAGGACGCCTGGGTCTCCGAGCTGCTGCGGGAGTGGGGTTCCTGCGGCCGGGTGCTGGTCGTCGACCAGGTGCCGCTCGCGGCCGTCCTCTACGCCCCTCCGGCGCTGGTGCCCGGCGCCGGCTCCGTGCCGACCGCGCCCGCCTCACCCGACGCGGTCCTGGTCACCGACATCTGGGTGCACCCGCGGCACCGCCGACGGGGCCTGGGACGGGTGCTGGTGCAGGCCACGGCGCGGGACCTGGTGGTCCGGGGCGGCATCCGCGCCGTGGAGGCGTTCGCCGCCGCGGGTCCGGGCGCCCCCGCGTGCACGGCGCCGGTCGACTTCTGGCTGCGCACCGGGTTCCGCACCCATCGTGGGCATCCCGTCGTCCCGAGGGTCCGCATGGACCTGCGCAGCACCGTCAGCTGGGTCGAGGAGGTCGAGGCTGCGCTGGAGCGGCTGGTCGGCGTCGTACGCCCGGGTCCAGTGCCGGCTCCGGAAGCACTGGTCCCCGCCGTCCGGGGGGACGACGGGGACCAGTGACCTGCTGTTGCCATCAGCGACCGGGTCTCGACACGCGGGTCGCGACGTCGTTCCTCAGTCGCGCCGCTCGCTCGACCACCGATCGAGGAGTCCGCTGGCGCGTCCGCCTCAGGCCGTGAAGTCGCTGAGCTCGTTGAGGAGCGTGGCCTTCGGGCGGGCGCCGACGATCGACTTCACGACCTCGCCGCCCTGGTAGACGTTGATCGTGGGGATGCCGGTGACCCGGTAGGAGGCCGGGGTGACGGGGTTCTCGTCGACGTTCATCTTCAAGAACGTGACCTTGTCACCATGGGTGGCGGCGATCTCCTCGAGGATCGGGGCGACCTGGCGGCACGGGCCGCACCACTCGGCCCAGAAGTCCACGAGGACGGGCTTGTCGGACTTGAGCACCTGCGCCTCGAACTCGGCGTCGGTGACCGCGGAGATGTTGCCCACGACAGGGGCTCCCTTCGTCTGGGATCGGTGATTGCTGCTGTGGTCAGTGAACACCGAGGCGCCGGGGGATGTTCCCCGACGCCCGGCGAACGGCGGGCGGACCGCTCAGGCGCCGACCTCGGCCTGGGCGCGCTCGTGCGCCTGCTCCGGGGACGACGTCACGTGCTCGAGCTCGGCCAGGTAGCGCTCGGCGTCCAGGGCCGCGGCACAGCCGGTGCCGGCGGCGGTGATGGCCTGGCGGTAGTGGTGGTCGACCAGGTCGCCGGCCGCGAAGACACCGGGCAGGTTGGTCGCGGTGGAGGGGTGGTTGACCAGCACGTAGCCGTCGTCGTCGAGGTCGACCTGCCCGGCCAACAGCTCCGAGCGCGGGTCGTGGCCGATGGCGATGAACAGGCCGGTGGCCTCCAGGTCGGAGCGCTCGCCGGTGACGGTGTCCTCGAGGACGACCTTCTCCAGACGGTCCTCCCCGACGATCTCGGCCACCTTGGAGTTCCAGATGATCTCGAGCTTGGGGTCGGCGAAGGCGCGCTCCTGCATGATCTTGGAGGCGCGCAGCTCGTCGCGCCGCACGATCATCGAGACCTTCGAGCCGAAGCGGGTGAGGAACGTCGCCTCCTCGACCGCCGAGTCCCCGCCGCCGACCACGGCGATGTGCTGGTCGCGGAAGAAGAAGCCGTCGCAGGTCGCGCACCAGGAGACACCGCGGCCCGAGAGGGCGTCCTCGCGGGGCAGGTCGAGCTTGCGGTAGCCCGAGCCCGTCGCCAGGATCACCGACCGGGCACGGAACTCACCGGTCGCCGTGCGCACGACCTTGACCTCGCCGGAGAGCTCGACCTCGACGACGTCGTCGGAGACCAGCTCGGCGCCGAAGCGCTCGGCCTGGGCGCGCATCTCGTCCATCAGGGCGGGGCCCATGATGCCGTCGCGGAAGCCCGGGAAGTTCTCGACCTCGGTGGTGTTCATCAGCGCCCCACCGGCGGTCACGGACCCCTCGAAGACCAGCGGCTCGAGGCTGGCGCGGGCGGCGTAGACGGCGGCGGTGTACCCGGACGGGCCGGATCCGATGATGATCACGTTGCGGATGCTGTCGGACATGGGTGTCCTGATCTCCTCGCCTCGGTGGCAGACGGTGGGCGACCGGTCGGCCGCACGGGGGTTGAACCGATCGTAGGCGAGGGGCATTCCGCGCCAGCCCGGAGTGCGGGACGGCTCACCCCACGTTCACCGGTCGGCTACCGGGGCGACGGGCCCCGCCGCCGGTGCGTCACCGGCCGGGGAGGGTGACCGAGCGCAGGATCTCGCCGGTGCCGCACTGGACCAGGTCGGCGACCTGGGCGTCGCCGGTGGCGGGTCGGAACACCAGCACGGCCGGGGAGCGCTCGTAGAGGACGGCCACCGGGGTGCCGGGACCCCAGTCGGCCGGCGCGCAGCCCTGCCAGGCCCGCTGGACCTTGGGCGCGGCGCGGCGCAGCGAGGAGGTGAGGCCGTCACGCGCCTTCGCCGAGCCGCCCAGCACCTGGCGCTGGATCCGGGCGGCGGCGCGGGTGAAGCGCTCCTCGCGCACGTCGGCCAGGCGGCCGCGCAGCACCACGAGGTCGGCCAGGCCGGCATCGAACTCCGTGACCGACCCGTCGGTGCTGAGCTCGGCTCCCGCCGCGTAGTCCTGCATCAGCTCGGAGGCGGACTCCTCGCCGCCGGCGGCGTCGAGGTCGTCACCGGAGGCCCGGCCCTCGGTGCGGTCCGCGGTCTCTGGCTCCTCCTCCACGGCGGACGCGTCGCCCCCGGCCGTGAGGGACTCCCCGCCGCCGGGGCTGCCCACGACCTGCTCGATCCCCACGCCCACGACGACGACCGCGGCCGCGGCCGCGAGCAGCGCGGCGGCCGTGCGACGCCGGCGCGCGGCCAGTGCGTAGACCTCGGCCTTGCGGGCCCGGGGGCCGGTGAGCTCGGGGTCCCCGGCCTCCAGCCGGGCCAGGACGTCGTCGAGCCGGGCGGCCACGTCCTCGGGGACCTGCTCGTCGTGGCGCGAGCGCGCGAGCAGCCGACGCAGGCGCGCCTCCTGCTCGGGGCTCAGGTGCTGTGCCACGACGGTTCCTTCCGGTCTGGGTGCTGGTGCGGGGTGCTGCCTCAGGGCTGCGGGGCGGGTGGCCCGCGGGCGTCCGTGGGTCCGACGTCCGGCTCCGGTGAGGGGTTCCGTCGCGCGAGGTGTCCCCGCTCACCCGCCTCCAGGTCGGCCAGCAGCGGGGCCAGCACGGTCGCCAGACGGGCGCGTCCGCGCGAGCACCGCGACTTCACGGTCCCGACGGCGCAGCCCAGGACGGCCGCGGCCTCGGCGACGGGGTAGCCCTCCATGTCGACCAGCACGAGCGCGGCCCGCTGGTCGGCGGGCAGGGTCGCCAGGGCGCCCAGCACCAGCCGCCGCTCGTCGGCACGGACCGCGGCGGCGTCGGGCTGCTCCGGGGAGCGGCCCTCCACCGGGCTGGCCGACCTGGCGCCGTACTCCTCGAGGTCCTCGGGCAGGGGCTGGGCCCGGCGCACGCGAGCGGCACGCAGGCGGTCGAGGCAGGCGTTGACCACGATGCGGTGCAGCCACGTGGTCACCGCGGCGTCGCCGCGGTAGGAGGCGGCACGACGGTACGCCGCGATCATGCCGTCCTGGAGCCCGTCGGCGGCGTCCTCGGGGTTGCCGGTCGTGCGCAGCGCCACCGCCCAGAGCCGGTCGCGGTGGCGACGGAAGAGTTCGGCGAACGCGCCGTCGTGCCCGTCGACGTGCGCGGCGAGGAGGTCCCGGTCCTCCTGCTCGGTCCAGTCCGTGGGGGCCAGCGGCCCGGTCGAGGTGCTCATCCGCGCGGGACCACCTCGGCCACCTCGGCACGGAAGCCGTCCGACACCGCCGGGAGCGAGGTGATCCAGACGACGAGGTAGCGGCCCTCGGCCGGCTCCTCCAGCGAGACCTGCTCCTGGTCGCCGGCCGAGACGGTCGCGGCCGGCGACAGCCCCTCCTCGGCGGGTACGCCGGTGGGCGGCTCGTCGACGACGTAGAGCTCGAGGTCCGTGGGCGAACCGACCAGGCGCAGCGCCACCTCGGCGACCTCGCGGGTCTCACCGAGGTCGAGGACCAGGCCGACCCCGTCCTTGAGGCCACCGGGCCCGAAGTCCTGCTTGTAGGTGGAGGTGCGCCACGTCGTGCTCGGGTCGCCGTCGACGACGAGCCCGGTGAGTTCGGGGTACTCCCCACCGTCGGAGCCCTGGGGGTCCAGGTCGGTGACCGAGGCGACCTCCAGGGGCCCGGTGGTGGCCTGCGCGCTGGCGGTGTCCGAGGGCGACTCGTCCTCGGGGACGGTGCCGAGCGGGGTGCGACCGCGACCGAGGTTGAAGGCGACGGTCACCGCGACCACGACCACGAGCGTCGCGAGCAGGATGGCGGCGACCCGGAAGGAGCTGCGCCCGGGCACCTCCTCCTCGACGACCGGGCCGGTGCCCGTCGGCCACCCCGTGTCGACCCAGCCGGCACCCGCGCCGCCGGTGCGGGCACCGGCCTCGGTGTCCCAGGGCCAGTACTGCTGGGAGTCCCGCCCGGGATGGGGGTGCCGGGCGCGGCGGACGGGCGCGCCCTCGGGTGGGTCGGGCGCGAAGAGCGGCCGGGCGGGCGGCTCCTCGAAGGGCGGGGGCGGCGTCGGGGCGCTGCTCTCGCCCTCGGCCACGAGGAAGCCCGGCAGCTCGGCCTGGGTGACCTCCCCGGTGGTCTCCTCGGCCCGCTCGGGGGCCGGCGAGGCGGCCGGCTCCGGCTGGGCCTCGGCGCCCTGGGGCTCGCTCCCGGCGGCGGCGGGGCCCTCGGCGGGTGCGCCGCGCACCAGGTCCTCGGCCTCGCGCACGGTGAACTCGGGGACCTGCGGCAGCACGACCGTCGCGTGGGCACCGCTGACCAGGCGGGAGGTCATCGACTCCTGCAGGCCGCTGGGGTCGCCGACGAACTCCTCCAGCACCGCGCGGAAGGCCTCGGCGGGCATGGCGCCGCAGCCGGGCTGGGGGTTGAGGACCTCGTCGCAGAGCGTGTCGAGGTCGCGGGGGATGCCGGCGCGGACCTGGCGCGGACGCAGCACCCTCCCGTGGTCGGTCGGGGCGGGAGGCACCGCCGAGCTGGAGGGTCCCGCCCACCGCCCGGTGAGCGCGGCGTACAGCAGCCCGGCGAGGTCGGCGACGTCGTCGGCGACCCGCCCGGTGGGGCGTCCGTGCAGCGCCGCGTCGACGCACCAGCCGATCACGCGGACCGCCCCGGAGGTGTCGATGAGGACGTTCTCGGGGTTGAGCCGCCCGTGCGGCACGTCGGCTGCGTGCGCCCGCGCGCAGGCGGCCGCGACCTCGCCGACGACCCAGGCGGCGCGGCGCGGGCTGAGCTCCCCGCCGGCGGCGAGCATGATGTCCAGCGAGGTCCCCGAGCCCCACTCGTTGACGACGTAGCAGAGCTGACCGCTGCGCTCGGCGTCGAGCACCCGCAGGATGTGCGGGTCCAAGATGGTGGCGGAGCGGCGGGCTGCAGCCAGCAGCCCCTCGGCCCGGTCGTCGTCGGCGGCGATGACGTGCAGCGCGACGTGCCGCTCGAGGATCCGGTCGTGGGCGCGCCAGAACCGGCCGTTACCGCTCTCGCTGAGCAGGTCGACCAGGCGGTAGCGGTCCGCGAGGACGTCTCCGGGCCGGATCGAGGCGGGCACGCGGCTCCTCACAGCTGCAGGTCGTGGGGTTCTGGCTGGCTGGGTGGGCACCCCGGACGGGTGCTCCCCTCATCGTAGGGCGGGCGGGCCGAGGAGCGGGGAGGGACCGCTCAGCCGCGTCGCGTGACCAGCGCCAGGACGGCGGTGACCTCGCGGATCCGCAGCACCCGGGCCAGCAGCAGGAACACGACCACGTCGGTCCCGGCCACCGCGGCGACCACCGCCGCCGACCACAGCCGGCCCGGCAGCGGCGGCCCCTCGCCGGCCCAGAGGTCCAACCCGGCGTGCACGCCCCAGGCGAGCGCGGTGGACACGGCGACGACCAGGCCGATCCGGACGCAGAAGCGCAGCAGCTCCCGGCCCTGCAGCCCGCCGACCCGACCCGAGAGCGTGCGGAAGGACAGCACCGCCCCGACGAGGTACGCGGAGCCGTAGGCCACCACCAGGCCGGGCGAGGTCCACGCGGCGTCGGTCCGCGTCACGACCGCCACCGCGACCGCGACGTTGGTGGCCGCGACGGCGCACTGGTTCCAGAAGACGGTGCGGGTCTGCTCCAGGGCGTAGAACCCGCGCAGCACGAGGTAGTGCGCGGTGAACAGCAGTACCGCGGGGCCGAAGAGCGCCAGGGTGGGGACGTAGTTGTCGACGGTGTCCGCCGCCGCGCCGTACCCCAGCAGCAGTCGCGCCAGCTCGGGGGCCAGCAGCGGCAGCAGCGCCGCGAAGGGCACCATCACCGCGAACGAGGTGCGCATCGTGCGCGCGAGGGTGGCGCCCAGCCGGGCCAGGTCGCCCTCGGCGGCCGCGCGGGAGAGGCGCGGCAGGATCGCGGTGGCCAAGGAGACCGTGATCACCGAGTGCGGCACCATCACGATGAGGAAGGCCGAGGAGTAGACGGTGTAGCCGGTGCCCTCGGGGTCGCCGGTCCCGGTGCCGGTCGAGGCCAGCCGCACGACGACGGTGTAGGCCAGCTGGTTGACGACGACGAACAGGACCGTCCACGTCCCCAGCCGCAGCGTGTGGCCGAGCCCGGTGTCACGGAAGTCGAAGCGGGGGCGGTAGCGGAACCCGGCCGCACGCAGGTAGGGCAGCAGGACCAGCAGCTGGACGGCGATGCCCAGCGTGGAGCCCAGGCCGAGCAGGAGCTCCTGGCCGCCGGTGTAGCCCGCGGTGCGCTCGTCGCCGTCGGCCGCCCCGAAGACGACCAGGTAGACGACCAGCGTCGCCACGGAGATGACGTTGTTGGCGATCGGGGCCCACATCATCGGCCCGAAGCTGCCGCGGCTGTTGAGGATCTGCCCGACCAGCACGAACATGCCGTAGAAGAAGACCTGCGGCAGGCACAGCCGCGCGAAGGCCACCGTGGACTCGATCGCGTCCGGCGGCCAGTCGTCGGAGGTGTAGAGGTCCACCACCCAGGGCGCGCCCAGGACCAGGGCGATCGTGACCACGCCGAGGAACAGCGCGGCGAGCGTGACGACCCGGTTCGTGTAGGCCTCCCCACCGTCGGGGTCGTTGCCCATCGCCCGCACCAGCTGCGGCACCAGCACGGCGTTGAAGACGCCGCCGGCCAGGAGGATGTAGAGCATGTTCGGGATCGTGTTGGCGATCGTGAACACGTCGGCGTGGACGAGGTTGCCCAGCGCCGCGGCCAGCAGCACCGAGCGGATGAAGCCCGAGAGCCGGGAGAAGGTGGTGCCGGCCGCCATCACCGCCGAGCTGCTCAGGACCGAGCGTTCCTCGGCCGCCTCACCCGTCGGCGTACCGCTCATGAGGGCGCCCCGGCACGGCGGGCCTCGCGCACCCGGCGGACCAGGCGCAGGCCGATCATGCCGAAGAGCAGCACCGCACCGCTGCCCATGATCAGCCAGATCACCCTGCTCACCTGGGCCGAGCGGATCGGGAGGTCGGCACGGCCACCGAGCGGCACGCCGTCCACGGAGGTGACCAGCAGGGAGACGTTGTGGATGCCCTGTCGCTGGGTCGTGGCCTCCAGCAGCACCCCGACGCGGCCCCCTGCCGGGACCTGGATGGAGTCGGGGACGCCCAGGGTCATCGGCAGGTCGGAGCGGGCGTCGAGCCGCACGGTCACCGGCTCCTCGAGGTCGTTGACGACGGTCGCGGGGAGCCGTCCGCTGGCGCTGGAGAGGGTGACGCCGGTGGGCGTGGTGACGCCGATGCGTGCGAGCAGGTCGCGCACCGAGCGGGTGCCGGAGGTGAGGCTCTCCCGGGCCCGCCGGCGCACCGGCCGGGTGGTGTACGACGCCGCGGCGAACGCCTCCCCGGCCACCACGTCGCCGACGCGGTCGTTGAGCGTCAGCACGTCCTGGAGGACCTCGCCGGCGGCGACCAGGTCGTCGACCGCGGCGACGGCGCCGGCGTCGAGCTCGGAGGCCTGCTGGGAGGCGGGGTAGCGCAGGTCGGTCGGCGCGACCACGGTGGGCTCCACGCCGGACACGGCGTCCTCGACGGTGTCGAGGTCGACCCAGGAGGTGTCGAGCTCGTCGATGACGGCCCCCGGGTCGTCGGGTGCCCAGCCGGGCGGGAGGACCACGACCAGCGGCTGCGGGTCGGGGTCGAGGGTGCGCAGGGCGGCCTCGCTGAGGATGCGTTGCCGCATGGACACCGCGCTGAGCCGGCGCCCGGGGCCCGGGCCGCCCTGGGCGGCACCGGAGGACGAGACGACGACCTCGCGACCGTCGACGGAGACCACGGTGGGGGCGCGGCCGTCGTCGTCGAGCCCGACCTCGAGGTCGGTCATCAGGATCGTCTCGGCGGGGTCGGCGATGCCGATCGCCTGGGCGTCGAGGTAGCCCAGCGGGGAGGACAGCCCCGGGTCGGTCTCGGAACCGACGCGCGGGAGGGTGCCCCCACTGAGCCGGCGGGCCTGGGCGTAGAGCCGGGGATCCTGCTGCGCGGCGCCGGCGACGTCGAGGTCCCCGAAGGGCAGCGCCAGCACCTGCTGGCTACCGCGCACGGCCTCGGCGAGGGAGTCCAGCCACCCCTGCGCCGCCCGGGCGAGCGAGCGCACGGCGGGGTCGAGGTCGTCGGCGTCGACCGGGTCCGGCGCCAGCGATCCGGTGGGGGACGGCGCGGCCGTGGGCCCCACGGACTCGTCGGGAGCCTCGGAGCCGTCGGCACCGGTGGCGGGGTCGGTCGGGGCGTCCGCGCCCGACGACGTCTCGGGGTCGGGCGTCTCGGCGTCGGGGTCAGGAGCGTCCGGGTCGAGCGTGGGGGCCAGGGACCGGCCCGGGTTGCCGGCGGCCAGGTGGGCGGCCGCGACGGTGAGGGCCGGGTCCACCAGCCAGGTGATCGGGGCCCCGTCGGCCTGGGCGCCCATGCTCACCAGCCGGCCCAGGGTGCCGTTGCTGCCGAGCTCCTCGGACCACACGTCGGTCTCCGACAGCGAGCCGTCGCCCGCGTGCAGGATGCGCCGCCGCAGGGGGACCACCAGCGCCACCGGGACCGGTGAGGTCACGTCGGCGCCGTCGGGGCGCCGACCGGCCGAGGACTGCTCGACCAGCGGCAGGAAGGTCCGCGCGCGGCCGTCGGCGACCGAGTCGCGACCCGCGGTGTCCTGACCCAGCGCGTGCACCCCGAACCAGTAGACGCCGCGCGCGCCGACGTCGAGCCGGGAGCGGGCCACCGTGAAGGAGTACGTCGCGCTCTGGCCCGGCTCCAGCCGGTCGATGACGGCGTACGGGCCCGGGCTGGTGACCCGGTCCCCGACGTAGGAGAGCGGGTCGGTGCGTCGCGCCTCGCGCAGCTGGGCCGGCGTGGTCATCGGCTCCCCGCCGACCAGCGGGTAGAGGTTGATGGTCGTCCAGGTCTCGTCGTCGACGTTGGTGACGGTGCCACCGACCTCGATCGTGCCCGAGGTCGGGATCTCCCCCGGCGTGAGCGTCTCGATCGTCACCTCGAGGGGCTCGACCGGCTCGGGCGGGACCGTCGCGCCCACGGACGGCGCGGCCGGCGCCAGCAGGCCGGAGAGCGTGGCCAGGGTCAGGGCCAGCAGCGTCGCCGACGCCCGGAGGGCAGGCGACGACGACCGGGGGACCACGCGGCGAGGATAGTTGCTGCACCGGTGGCACCCGGTCAGCCGGGCCGGGAGCCGCGGGTCTATAGACTGCTCGCCCGTGTCCCACGCAGAGCCGGCCCCCCTCAGCATCGTCGAGGTGCAGCGCGCGGTGGCCGCCGAGCTCGACCGGCTGGCCCCCGTGATCGACGAGCTCGGTCGTCGCTTCGCCGACGCCGGCCACGAGCTGGCCCTGGTGGGGGGTCCGGTGCGCGACGCGATGCTCGGCCGTGCCCACCACGACCTCGACTTCACCACCTCCGCGCGACCGTCCCAGACCGAGCGACTGCTGGCCGGGTGGGCCGACGCCGTGTGGGACGTCGGCCGCGAGTTCGGGACGATCGGCTGCCGCCGGGGGGAGTGGCAGGTCGAGATCACGACCTACCGCGCCGAGGCCTACGACCCGGCCTCCCGCAAGCCCGAGGTCTCCTACGGCGACGACCTGGGCGGCGACCTCGGGCGACGCGACTTCACCGTCAACGCGATGGCGGTGCGGTTGCCCGGCCGCGAGATCGAGGACCCGTACGGCGGTGTGGTCGACCTCGCCCACCGGGTGATCCGGACCCCGGGCACCCCCGAGGACTCCTTCTCCGACGACCCGCTGCGGATGATGCGGGCCGCGCGCTTCGCCGCGCAGCTCGGCTTCGAGGTCGACGAGGCCGTCGTCGAGGCGATGACGGCCATGGCCGAGCGGATCGACATCATCTCCGCTGAGCGGGTGCGCGACGAGCTGGTGAAGCTGGTCTGCGCCCCCTGGCCGCGGCGCGGGCTGACGCTGCTGGTGCGCACCGGGCTGGCCGAGCGGGTGCTGCCCGAGCTCCCGGCCCTCGCGCTGGAGCGCGACGAGCACCACCGGCACAAGGACGTCTACGAGCACACGCTGACCGTGCTGGAGCAGGCCATCGACCTCGAGCACCGGCTGGGTGGCGAGCCGGACTTCGTGAGCCGCTTCGCCGCGCTGATGCACGACGTCGGCAAGCCGCGGACCCGCCGCTTCCTCGACGACGGGACGGTCACCTTCCACCACCACGACGTCGTCGGCGCCAAGATCACCCGCAAGCGGATGAAGGCGCTGCGCTTCTCCAACGACCAGATCGACGCGGTCTGCACGCTGGTCGAGCTGCACCTGCGCTTCCACGGCTACGGCTCCGGGGAGTGGACCGACTCCGCGGTGCGCCGCTACGTCCGCGACGCGGGCGACCAGCTCGAGCGGCTGCACATCCTCACCCGCGCCGACTGCACGACCCGCAACCGGCGCAAGGCCGAGCGGCTGCGCCGCACCTACGACGACCTCGAGGAGCGGATCGAGCGGCTGGCCGAGCAGGAGGAGCTGGACTCCCTGCGCCCCGACCTGGACGGCAACCAGATCATGACGATCCTCGGCATCGGGCCCGGTCGCGAGGTCGGCGAGGCCTACCGGCACCTGCTCGAGCTGCGGATGGACCACGGCCCGCTCGGGGAGGAGCGCGCCACCGAGGAGCTGCACGCCTGGTGGGCAGCCCGCGGCTGACCGCTGCGCGACCACCGGTGACGACGCCGGCGTACCGGCGGTACGGTCCCGTCTCATGACGACCCCTCAGACCAGTTCCGACGAGCTCACCGCGAGCATCGAGATCGACGCCGCCCCCGCCCAGGTCTGGGCCCTCCTCGCCGACCTGCCGCGCATGAGCGAGTGGAGCGACCAGGTCGTGCGCACGTGGGTCGTCGGCGGCGAGGTCAAGCAGGGCGCCCGGATGATCAACCTCAACCAGCAGGGGTGGAAGCGCTGGCCCACCAACGCCAAGGTCGTGCGCTTCACCCCGCACAGCGACCTGGCCTTCCGGGTCACCGAGAACCGCACCATCTGGTCCTTCCAGCTCGAGCCGCTCGACGGCGGGGCGCGCACCAAGGTGACCCACCGCCGGGAGGCGCCCGACGGCATCTCCGGGCTCTCCAAGGGGCTGACCAAGGTCGCCCTCGGCGGCATGGACGCCTTCGCCCACGAGCTCACCACCGGGATGGGCAGGACCCTCGAGCGGGTGAAGGCCGCCGCGGAGGGCTGAGGAGCGATCGAGCCGGCGCGTCCTTCCGGAAGGATGCGCCGGCCCGGCACGTCTAGGCCCGCCGGGTGCGGGCTCGAGGTGCGCTGCGTCCCCTGCGCGGCCCGGCCACCGGGTCGGGCTGCAGGACCGGGGTCAGGTGGGGTGCCCCCCGGGGCGTGGTGAGCTGGGTCAGCAGCGTCTGCTCCGGGGAGACCGTGCGCTGCGGCGTGCTCCAGCACTCCACCACCGCCCGGTCGGGCTGCACCGAGACGATGGTGTGGCCGTAGTCGGCGCGCCAGTTGAAGTAGCGCAGGTGCGGGTTGGCCACTTGGGCCGCGGCCTCCAGCGCGAGCGTCGCCGCCAGCGCGGCCGGGCGGTAGCGGGCGTCGAACCCCTCGGCGTCGGCGAAGGCCGCTCCGCGGCTGCCGCCGACCACGGCGAAGTAGAGCTCCTCGGCGATGACGTCCTGCCCGCCGGGCCGGCCGGCGGTCGAGCCGACCATCTCGACGCCCACCGCGCCCAGCGTGCCGCCGCCCGTCAGCGGCTCGTACGCCGGGAGCTGGGGGTCCTCGACCAGGTCGTTGCCGAAGAACCCGTGGCTGTCGCCGGAGAGCACGACGTTGTCGAGGATCCCCTGCTCCCGCAGCCAGGCCAGCAGCCGGGTGCGCTCGGCCGGCTGACCGCCCCACGCCGTGGTGTAGATCTCGCCCTCCGGTGCGTTGGGGTCCACCCCGAAGGCCTGGGCGAACGCGGAGGCCGCCGGCAGGTTGAAGGCGCGCAGCTGGCCGAGGTTGACCTGGTTGACCACGACCCGGAAGGCCGCACGGTCGCGCGAGGCGAGCAGCGTCCGCTCCAGCCACGCCCACTGCCGGTCGCCGAGGACCTGGGAGGTCTCCCCGTCCCGACCGGCGAAGCGTCGTACGTCGAGCAGGACGACGTCGGCGAGGTCGCCGAACGGGAGCACCCGGTAGCTGAGCAGCGTGGCGTCGCCGCGTGGCACCGGCACCTGCTTGCGCGGGCCGGGGGAGGCGGGGAAGCGACCGCTGCCGTCGGGCAGCGGCGGACGGACCGGCGTCCACTCGAAGAAGACCCGACCGGCCTGCTCGGTCGACAGGGTCGTGACGCCGTCGGTCGTCGAGGGGTCGTAGTCGTGCTGGTCGGCCATGATCGCCCAGGGCGCGGCGTGGTGGGCGGCCATCAGCTGCGGGTCCGCGTAGTAGAGCGCGTAGCGCCGGCGCAGCTCGGCCGGGGTGCGGACGTCGGCGTTGTCCACGTCGCCGTCCCAGGACCACTGGTCGGCCCAGACCCGGGAGGCCGGGTGCCCGCCGGAGTTGTCGTAGACGTGGTCGCCCGCGTGGGTGATCAGGTCCAGGTCGTCGCGCTCGGCGACGCGGGCGAAGGAGTTGAACACGTCGTGCCACCACGACGTGCACGCGAAGTGCGCGATGGTCAGGCTGCCCACCTCGTCGCCGGGGGCGGGGGCCGTGCGGGTGCGCCCGACCGGCGAGCGCCAGCCCAGCGCCTCGAAGGCGTAGTAGAGCGTCGTGGCGGAGGGCAGCCGGTCGGCGTCGACCTTGACGGTCCAGTCGCGGCGGGCGCTGGTGGTGACCCGGCCCCGGCGCACGACGCGGCGCAGGCCGGGATCGCGGGCGATGACCCAGCGCACCGGCACCCGGCGGAACCCCTGCGGGTCGTGGACGGTGGTCGAGTCCCACCCGCGTGGGTCGGGGATGGTCAACCGGGTCCACAGGATGACCCGGTCGGCCAGGGGGTCACCGGACATCACGCCGTGGCCGAAGGGCAGCAGCTCCTCGGCGACGGGGTAGGTCCAGCCGTCCGGCAGCCTGCGCCGGTAGCGTCGGGCGGCGCGCGCCTCGGCGGCCGACGTCGCCACGACCGGGTTCACTCCCAGTCCCAGCGCGCCCACTGCGGTGCCCGAGCGCAGGAAGCCCCGGCGGTCCATCGGTGTCATCGTGTGTGCACCTCCGGACGTGGAACGACCGGCGCTCCCCGTGGTCACGGGTCGCGCCGGCCGTTCACCGGTTGTTCGGCTCCGGGTGGTGCCGCGGCTCAGTAGCCGTAGTCGTACCTCCCGCAGCCCTTGCCGAGGGTGAACGCGACCGTGCCGGTGAGGTCACCGTTCGACCGGGCGGGCCCGTCGCCGTTGCCGCTCATCTGCAGCACCTTGAACGACAGGCACCCGAAGTCGAAGAGCCAGTCGGTGGTGGCCTCGGCGTCCTTGGTCTGGCGGCTCGGGTCCTCGTAGTTGTCGATCCAGCCGGCCCCGAAGTCGGAGAAGGCGTTGCGACCGGACGCGGCGGTGAAGGCCGCGTCGTTGAGGTCCGGGGTGGCCGAGCCGGGCTCGGGCACCGAGTCCAGCGGGGACTGCGCCGGCGGGTCGTCGGTGCCGGCGTTGCCGTACCCGTGCGCCTCGTCGGTGTAGAGCAGCGAGAGCCCCGCCTCGAAGCCGATCGGCGTGCGGTCGATCTGGCCCTTGCCGTCCAGGTCGAAGCCCGAGCGGTCACGCATCTCCAGGTAGTAGGCGTGGTCGAAGTCGGCCTCGGCGCCGGCCTTGACGTACTGCCAGCCCAGCCCGCACTGACCGGGACCGTCGGCCTTGCAGCCACCGTTGAAGACCTGGGCGTCCTTCGGGCTGCCGGACTTCTCGAAGGTGCTGGAGAACAGCTTCTTGGTCGAGCCGTCGGGCAGGGTGGCGGTGATGACCAGGTCGTCGATGAACCAGCCGGGACGGGCCAGGCCCGGGTCGGTGGAGTAGGAGAACCGGACGACCGGCGCCTTGGTGCCGACCAGGTCGGACACGTCGTAGGCGTCGGAGATGAACACCGGCGCCGGCGTCTCCCCGAGCTTGCGGTCCAGCGCCTCGGTGCCCGCGGCGTAGGAGCCGGAGGTGCCCGTGATGCCGTTGTCGTACGTCGCCTGGCAGCCGTTCTGGTTCGGGTTGCCGGCCGTCGGGTCGAGGTTGCTGGTGGTGATGCCGTTCTCGGAGGCCTGGGAGGTCCAGGTCTTGCCGTCACCGGAGGTCAGCACGAAGCCGTAGTCGTAGTCCCACTCGATGTCGAAGTAGGACTTGAACTCCGCGCTGATGGAGGAGCCGGCGGGGAGCTTGGACGCCGCCGGGATGGCGATGTCGAGGTTGCGACCGCCGCCGGAGGAGGCACAGCCGAAGTCGTTGCCCGACCCGGAGAACCAGGCGTGCGTCGCGCTGGCGCCCTCACCGGTGGAGAAGACCTCCTTGTCGAGCAGCGTGCGCCCGGGGAGCTTGGCGACGTACATCTCGGAGTTGTGCACGATGCCGTCGCGGCCGTGCTTGAGGGTGTACTTCTTGCCCGACTTCGTCCGCCAGTGGATGACCCCGGTGTCCTGCTTGGAGTCCTTCCACTTCTTCACGGTCTTCTTCTTCTTGGGCTTGAGCACCTCGGGCACGACCCAGCCGAGCTCCTGGCGGCTGAAGCCGTCCATGTTCTGGCTCTTGTCGGTGGCCATCAGGTTCCAGTCGCCGTAGGTCTCGCGGCCGCCGGTGGAGTAGAAGTCGGGCAGGCCCAGGGAGTGGCCGTACTCGTGGGAGATCACCGACGCGGCGTCGATCGCGGTCTCGGGGTTCACGTTGTAGGGACCGACCCGGACGAAGACCTTGAAGTCGGTCTTCTTGGTGGTCATCTTCGTGCGCGACGCGTTGGTGTAGTACAGCGGCTTGCCCTCGAGGTCCTTGAGCTGGTCGTCGGTGGTGAAGCCGGCGAGCCCGGTCTCGGGGTCGGTGAAGGAGTACTCCAGCGAGGAGGAGTGCGGCCAGATGTTGTCGTAGGGCGCGAGGTCGCTGGGCGCGTCCGAGCAGGCGGCCAGCTGGCTGGCCCCGTTGCCACCACAGCCGGCGAAGACGGCCATGAAGAAGTCGACGATGCCGTCCTTGTCGGTGTCGTAGTCGGAGTAGTCGATCTCCGGGTCGGCCAGCGCCACCGCGTCGGCGACGAGCTTGCCGGTCGGGCCGCAGCCGCTGTCGATCTGCTGCAGTGCGGCGACACCGGCCAGCGAGCCGATGATGGCCGAGCCGTTGGCGTCGGCGCCGTAGTACTGCGTGGTGCCCGGCAGGTTGTAGACGCCGTTGGTGATCCGCTCGGGGTAGAGCGGGGTGCCCAGCGCGAGGTCGCCCAGGTCGGCGAAGGTGGCGCCGGTGCAGGTGTTCAGCGTGGCCGGGTCGGTCTGGTAGAGCGGGAAGCCCGGCTCGTAGTCGAAGTCAGCGGTGGCGATGCCGGCCGACGGCACGGTGCCGTTGGGGTAGAGCTGGCCCAGCGACATCTCCTGGAACAGGTTGAAGGTCGAGCCGGCGAACTTCGGGTCGTTGATGACCGTCTCGAGCTGCTCGCCGGTGTGGCCCTCGACGTAGGCGCGGTCGGTGTACTGCACCGGCACGACCGGGAACGGGCGGTCGCCGTAGCGCGCGGTGTCGAACCGCTCGGCCGGCGGGATCACCTTCGGGCCGTGGCTGGTCGAGGTGGAGGTGCGGCCGGCGGCCTTGAGCGTGGCCTTGGTGGACAGGTCGCGCCACACGATCGTGGGCAGCCCCTTGACCGAGGCGGCCTTGGACTCCACCACCAGGCGGGCGGTGCGACCGGCCTTGATGCTGGGGACCTTCCAGGTGATGGTCCGGGCGCTCGTGCGGTGCTTGCCGGGCCCGGAGCTCTTCTTGAACGCCGTGCCCTTCGGCGCCTTCACCGTGACCGTGCCGCCCTTGACCGTGCTCCCGGTCGGGTTGGCGACGGTGACGGTCGAGGGGTACCTCTCGCCCGGCTTGACCCAGCCGACCGAGGAGACGAAGGAGTTGTGCACGGTCAGGCCCGTGGCCTTCGAGGCGACCCGCACCGCGGTCGCGCCCGCGTCGGCAGCCGCGAAGCCGGCGTACGACGCGTCGACCGCGCGGACCGCGAGCTGCACCGCGCCGTCGGTGGCGTCGACCTCGGACAGCAGGGACGCGGGGACCGTCGTGGCGAACGAGCCGTCGGGCTCGGCCACGACGTCCTCGGTGGCCAGCACGGTGCCGGTCGCGTCGACCAGCTGCAGCGTGAAGGTGGCGGGGACGACGTCTCCGACCCGGCCGATGCGGGCCTGGGTGACCTTGGCGACCGTGCCGGTCACGGCGAGGTCCTCCCCGGGCACGACCTCGTCGAGCGAGTCGAAGGTGACGGTCAGCAGCTTCTGGTCGACCGTGCTGGCCAGGGAGTCGAGGCCATCGGCGGCGGTGGCCGGCGAGAGCGCGAGCGGTGCGGCGGCACCGGAGAGCACGGCCACGGCGAGGCCCGCCGTGACGACGCCGCGCAGCCGCCGAGATCTGATGGTGGTGGTGGACATGAGGACCTTCGTGTCGGGTGGGCCACCGTGGGTCGGGCGGCCGGCAGGGACCGCGCGGGTCCCGCTCGGTCCACATCGGCCAACGACACGAGCCCGTGAGGCGTTACGCCACCGAGGTCTCGAGACGAGAACATCTGCGTCACACGCACACCGCCCCGCCAGGATCTCTCCTGGCGGGGCGGTGTGGTGGGAGCAGTTGCCGTCGTTGCGGCGGCTTCCGCCTCACGGGGTCTCGACACGCCTGACGCGACTTCGTTCCTCAGCCGCGGGCTCGCTCGACCTGCGGGCGGCAGGAGCGACCTTCGTACCTCAGGTCACTCCTCGCCCTTGATGAAGGCCTCGACGCGACGGCGACCCTCGTCGTCGGGCAGCTGCACCGGCGGGGACTTCATGAGGTACGACGACGCCGAGATGATCGGGCCGCCGATGCCGCGGTCCTTGGCGATCTTGCAGGCGCGCAGGGCGTCGATGATGATGCCGGCGGAGTTCGGGGAGTCCCAGACCTCGAGCTTGTACTCGAGGTTGAGGGGGGCGTCACCGAAGGCGCGACCCTCGAGGCGGACGTAGGCCCACTTGCGGTCGTCGAGCCACTCGACGTGGTCCGAGGGACCGATGTGCACGTTGCGGTCGTGGACCTTGCCGGCCAGCTCGCCCTGCAGGTTGGAGGTGACGGCCTGGGTCTTGGAGACCTTCTTGGACTCCAGGCGCTCGCGCTCGAGCATGTTCTTGAAGTCCATGTTGCCGCCGACGTTGAGCTGGTAGGTGCGGTCCAGCGTCACGCCGCGGTCCTCGAAGAGGCGGGCCATCACGCGGTGGGTGATGGTGGCACCGACCTGCGACTTGATGTCGTCACCGACGATCGGGACGCCGGCGTCCTCGAACTTCTTGGCCCACTCGGGGTCGGAGGCGATGAAGACGGGCAGGGCGTTGACGAAGCCGACGCCGGCCTCGATCGCGCACTGGGCGTAGAACTTGTCGGCCTCCTCCGAACCCACCGGGAGGTAGGAGACCATCACGTCGACCTCGGCGTCCTTGAGCGCCTGGACGACGTCGACCGGCTCGGCGGCCGACTCGTCGATCGTCATCCGGTAGTACTTGCCCAGACCGTCGAGCGTCGGGCCGCGCTGGACCTCGACACCGAGGGTGGGGACGTCGGCGATCTTGATGGTGTTGTTCTGCGAGGCGTTGATGGCCTCGGAGAGGTCCTTGCCGACCTTCAGGTCGTCGACGTCGAACGCGGCGACGAACTCGACGTCGGAGACGTGGTACTCACCGAACGTGACGTGCATGAGACCCGGGACGGTGCCCTGGGGGTCGGCGTCCTTGTAGTACTCGACACCCTGCACGAGGGAGCTGGCGCAGTTGCCCACTCCGACGATTGCTACTCGAACCGAACCCATCGGGTCGTTCCCTTCCGTGTTGGCCTGTGCCCCGCAGGGGGCGGGGCTGTTGCTGGCTGGTTGATCGATCTGTGCTCGTGGGGCAGTCGTCAGGACTGACGGCTGCCGGTCTCGCTGGTGCTGCTCTCGGGAGCGGCGGCGTTGCCGCGCTCGGCGTTGATGAGGTCGGAGAGCCACCGGACCTCACGCTCGACGGACTCCACGCCGTGACGCTGGAGCTCGGCCGCGTAGCGGTCGACCTCCTTCTGCGTCATGGCGAGCTGCTGCTGGACGCGGTCGAGCCGCTCCTGCAGCCGGGTGCGCCGTCCCTCCAGCACCCGCAGCCTGATCTCCATGTCGGTGCGCCCGAAGAACGCGAACCGGATGTCGAAGTTGTCGTCCTCCCACGCGGTCGGGCCCACCTCCGACATCAGCCGCTCGAACTCCACGTGACCGGCCTCGGTCACCTGGTAGACGATGCGCGGCCGCTTGGTGACGGGGGTCGAGGAGACCGTGGCCTCTTCGATGAGGTTGCTGCGCAGCATCTTCTTCAGCGTCGGGTAGAGCGAGCCGTAGGAGAGCACCCGCCCCCAGCCCAGCATCAGGTTCAGGCGCTTGCGCAGCTCGTAGCCGTGCATGGGTCCCTCGTGCAGCAGTCCGAGGACTGCGAGCTCGATGGTCTCTCCGCGACGTGCCACGAGATGCATCGTAGCGATATATCCACGCAATGCGAACCGGCGTGCTATCGAGATGTACGCCACTGTTCACCCCGGCCCGGTGGCGGGCACCCTCCCGCGCAGCGACCGACGCCTCGTACGCCGGTTGCGTACCCTTCAGTGGCGGTCCACCCTTCTCGGGCTGCGACCACCCCCGGTCCCGACCCCCGAGCAGCAGTGGAGCGACGACACGTGACAGGCAAGCGCAGGGCAGCCGGGCCGCCCGTGAAGAAGACCGCGGCCTCCCGCACCAAGCAGCCCCGCACCTGGAAGCAGCGCAGTCTCTGGGCGCTGAAGTGGGCCACGGTCGCCGGCCTGGTGCTGGCCCTGGTCGCGGGCGCGGCCTTCTTCTACCTCTACCGCACCATCGACATCCCGCGGGCCAACGAGGACTTCAAGACCCAGACCTCGCGGATCTTCTACGCCGACGGCGAGACCGAGCTCGGCAGCTTCGCCACCCAGGACCGCACGATCATCTCCTACGACGAGATGCCGGACTCCATCAAGGACGCCGTCGTGGCGGCCGAGAACCAGACCTTCTGGACCGACTCGGGCATCGACGTGAAGGGCATCCTGCGCGCGGTGTTCAACAACGCCTCGGGCGGTGACCGCCAGGGCGCCTCCACGATCACCCAGCAGTACGTCAAGATCTTCTACCTCAGCCAGGAGCAGTCCTACAAGCGCAAGCTCAAGGAGGCGATCCTGGCGCTGAAGCTGCAGCGCCAGATCACCAAGACCGAGCTGCTGGCCAACTACCTCAACACCATCTACTTCGGCCGTGGCGCGTACGGCGTCGAGGCGGCCTCCAGGGCCTTCTTCGACAAGCCGGCCAAGCGGCTGAAGCTGCGCGAGGCCGCCGTGCTGGCCAGCGTGATCAACAACCCGACGCGCTTCGACCCGGCCAACGGCAAGGACGCGCGCAAGGCCCTCAAGGGCCGCTACACCTACGTCCTGAACTCCATGGCGACGCTCGGCTCGATCACCGCCGACGAGCGCGACAAGGCCCTCAAGCACCTGCCGAAGTTCCCCGAGGTGGAGTCGCAGTCGACCTACGGCGGGCAGAAGGGCCACATGCTGGCGCTGGTGCGCAAGGAGCTGAACCGGCTCGGCTACACCGACGACCAGATCGACGGCGGCGGGCTGCAGGTGACCACGACCCTCACCGAGGACGGCATGAGGGCCGCCGAGGAGGGCGTGCGCGAGGCCAAGCCCGAGGGCTTCGGCGACAAGCAGCTGCACGCGGCCTCGGCCAGCGTCGAGGTGGGCACCGGTCGGCTGCTCGGCTTCTACGGTGGCCAGGACTACCTGGACAGCCAGATCAACTGGGCGGTCTCGGGGGGCATGGTCGGCTCGACGATGAAGCCGTTCACCCTCGGCGCGGCCATCGAGGCCGGCTTCTCGCTCAAGGACACCTTCGAGGGCAACTCGCCGTTCGTCTTCCCCGACGGCCTCGAGGTCCGCAACGCCGGTGGCGGCGACGGCCAGGACTTCGGGTCGCGGGTCAACGCGATCTATGCGATGGAGAAGTCGATCAACACCGCGTTCGTCGACATGTCCTCGGCGATCCCCCAGGGGCCGGCGAAGATCCAGAAGCTGGCGATGAAGCTGGGCGTGCCGCCGATGGAGAGCGACCAGCGCTACCCCGGCATCCCGGCCACCAGCCGCGACTTCACCTCCGACGACACCCTCATCACCCTCGGCCGCGCCCGGGTCAGCCCGATCAACATGGCCAACGCCTACGCCTCCATCGCCAACGGTGGGCGCCGCGCCGAGGTGCACGTGATCGAGAAGGTCCAGCTCGCCGACGGCAGCACCGACTACGAGTTCGACGAGCCGACCGAGCGGGCCATGGACGAGGACATCGCCGCCGACGTCAGCTTCTCCCTCCAGGAGACCGTCTCCAACGGCTCCGGCGCGACGGTCCTCCCGCTGGGCCGGCCGGCCGCGGGGAAGACCGGCACGGCGACCAACAGCAAGGACGAGGTCTCCTCGGCGTGGTTCGTCGGCTACACCCCACAGGTCAGCACCGCGGTGATGTACGTCCGCGGCGACGGCGACGACCAGCTCGACGACTGGCTGCCGACGTACTTCGGGTCCGGGTACCCGGCCCAGACGTGGCTGGCGATCATGGAGCGGATGATGGACGGGATGCCGGTCGAGGACTTCCCCGACCCGGTGTACGTCGACGGCGAGGCGCCCAAGGACGGCTACGAGCCGACCACCGCACCTCCCTCGCCGACCAGGAAGCCCTCGCCGACCAAGAGCGAGGAGCCCACGGAGGAGCCCTCCGAGGAGCCCAGCGAGGAGCCGACCCCCACCGAGGAGCCCTCGTCGACCGACGGCCCCTGCGAGGGCCTGCTGTGCCCGTCGGAGAGCAGTGAGCCGAGCGGCTCGCCCTCGCCGTCGCAGAGCCCGAGCGGCAACCCGAGCAGCTCCTCATCGGCCAGCGCGGCGCCCGGACGACGGTCCTCCCGGTCGTGACCCCGGTCGGTGCCACCCGCGACGACGGGGTCCTCCGTGTCCTCAGCGAGGTCGCGGGCGGACCGGAGGGGGCCCACTCGCGGGGGCACCGGTGGTGGACGCCGGTCCGGGTGCTCCTGGCGCTGACCACCGTCGTCCTCGCGCTGGGGATGCTGCAGAAGACCAGCTGCTTCAACGACACCTGGAGCGACGGCGACACCCGCTTCACGCACATGTGCTACTCCGACCTGCCCTACCTCTACACCGGGCGGGGGCTGGCTGAGCTGGCCTGGCCGTACTCCGGCGACGCGGAGGTCCGCGAGCGGTACGACGAGGTGATGGAGTACCCCGTCGGCATCTCCTACTGGGCGTGGGGCACCGCCTGGGCGGCCCACCTGCTGGCCGATGCCCCGGACCTGGCCGAGCGCCGCCTGCAGTCGCCCGACACCTACTTCGGCGACCCCCAGGTCCAGCGCGAGATCCGCTCGTTCGTGGTCATCAACGCCGTCGGCTTCGCGCTGCTGGCCCTGCTGTCGACCTGGCTGCTGGCCGGCGTCGTGCCGCGACGGCCCTGGGACGCCGCTGCCTTCGCGGTGGCCCCGGTGCTGGCGCTGACCGCGCTGGTCAACTGGGACCTCCCGGCCGTGGCGCTCGTCGCGGGTGCGCTGTGGGCGTGGTCCCGGGACCGTCCCCTGCTCACGGGCGTGCTGATCGGGCTGGGCACCGCCACGAAGCTCTACCCGCTCTTCCTGCTGGGCGGGGTCCTGGTGATCGCGTGGCGGCGCCGTGACCTGCGCTCCTTCGCCCTGGCGACGGGCGCGGCCGCCCTCGCCTGGCTCGTGGTGAACCTGCCGGCGATGCTGGGCGGCCTGGCGCAGTGGAAGGTGTTCTGGACCTTCAACTCCGACCGCGGCCCCGACCTGGGCTCGGTGTGGCTGGTCGCCGCCCAGGCCTTCGACGCCACGATCAGTGCGCACACCGTCAACGTCGTGTCCCTGGCCTTCTTCGCAGCCTGGTGCCTCGCGGTCGCCGCCGTCGGGCTGCTCGCCCCTCGCACGCCGTCCCTGGCCCAGCTCGGGTTCCTCGTCGTCACCGGCTTCCTGCTGGTCAACAAGGTCTACTCACCGCAGTACGTCCTGTGGCTGCTGCCGCTGGCCGTGCTGGCGGTCCCCCGGTTCCGCCACCAGCTGGTGTGGCAGGGCACCGAGATCCTGTACTTCGCCAGCGTGTGGTGGTACCTCGGCGGGCAGCTCGCTCCCGGTGGCGGGGACGACGCCGGCTTCTACTGGCTGGCCATCTTGGCCCGGGTCGCCGGCGAGCTGTACCTCGTGGGGATCGTGCTGCGCGACATGTTCCGGCGTACGCCGGAGCCGGTGGTCGAGCCGGTCGACGAGGTGCGAGGCGCGCCGGCGCCGATCCTCCAGACCCGCTAGTCCGACACCCAGCGACCGGCCCCGGTGAGGTTCATCGGGGGCCGATGAACCTCACCGCGCTCGACCCGACCATCCGCCCCGGATCAGTCGACCAGGACCCGGTCGAACGTGGTGATGGTGAAGCGGACGCGGACGTCGATCTCCTCGCCGACCCGCGGCACGCGGGAGCCGCCGGGCAGGAAGAGCATCGAGGCCTGCATGTGGGGCGGCTCGGCGAAGAGCCGCTGCTTGCCGTCGATGGAGAACGGCGAGCGGACGAAGCCCAGCGCGTCGAGCCCGCCGCGCGCCAGGGTGCCGGCCCGGCCGCGCAGCCCCAGGTCGCCGGTGGGTGCCTCCAGGCCGATGCCGTGCGCCGTACCGCCGGAGACGACCAGCAGGTGGCCGGACTTCGGGGCGGTGCGGCCGCGGTAGCCGAACGCGTCGCCGCGCTCGACCGCGTGCACGTCCAAGACGGTCGCGTGGACCCGCAGCGCGTCGCGGTCACCGAGCCACAGGGAGGTGCCGATGCGGGGACGGAAGGTGAAGTCGGGCCAGCGGTGGCGCAGGGTGTCGAGCTCGGCGGCGCTGAGGTGGGAGACCCAGACCGTGCGGGCGCCGGGGCCCTCGGGCAGCCCGGCTCCGACGACGTCGTTGAGGAGGCGGTCGACCTCGGTGACGTGGGTGCCCTGCCCGAGGGGGAGGTGCAGGGCGACGCCCTCGAGGTGCGCGCCGCCACCGCGCAGGGACTCCGCGACCGCCCAGAGCTGGCGGGCGGTCAGGCCGTGGCGCTGCATGGAGGTGGCGCGCTCGAGCACGAAACGGGCCTCGGGTCGCCGCTCGAGGAGATCGGTGAGGTCCTCGGGCCGCGACACGGTGTGCACGAGCCGCCGGGCCAGGTGCGCGTCGGCGGTGGCGTCCAGCGCGGGGCCGAAGGGACGCCAGGGCGTGAGCACCAGCAGGGACCCGGCGTAGCGCTGGGCCACCTCAGGCAGCT
This sequence comes from Nocardioides marinus, assembly GCF_013408145.1. NCBI lineage: Bacteria > Bacillati > Actinomycetota > Actinomycetes > Propionibacteriales > Nocardioidaceae > Nocardioides > Nocardioides marinus. The sequence goes on along the minus strand of NZ_JACBZI010000001.1, from coordinate 3,792,104 downwards.
CGGTGTAGGTGCCCACCGCCAGGGCGTCGGCGGTGGTGGGGGCCAGCTCCTGGTCGTGCAGCCACTGGGTACGCCGGGCGAGCCGGCCGAGGGTGAAGCCGTAGCCGTTGCCCTTGGCCACCGGGACCAGCCCGGGGAAGCGCTCGGCGGTGCCGCGCAGGTGGGTCCGCCAGCGTTCGCCGTCCACGCTCAGCGTGAGGCTCATCGGGTGCTCACCGCCGCGCCATGTAGAGCTCGAAGGCCTTGTAGAGCGGCCGGTTGAGGGGGAGGTCCCACTCCCCGGCGTACTCGACGGCCTCGCCGCCGGTGCCGACCTTGAACTGGATCAGCCCGACGTGGGAGTCCTCGGAGTCCAAGGTGTCGGTGATGCCGCGCAGGTCGTAGACCGCTGCCCCGGCGGCCAGCGCGTCGCGGATCATCTGCCACTGGACCGCGTTGGAGCCGCGGACCTCGCGCTTGTCGGTGGAGGAGGCGCCGTAGGAGTACCAGGCGTGCTCGCCGACGCGGATCGAGATCGTGGCCGCGACGAGGTCGCCCTCGTGCCGGGCCTCGTAGAGGCGGATCCGGTCGGTCTCCCCGACCGCCTCCCCGTCGGCGGCCAGCGCCTCGACCATGGTGCGGAAGTAGGGAAGCGGGCGCGGGGTGAAGTGGTCGCGCTCGGCGGTGTGGACGTAGAGGGCGTGGAAGTCCTCGAGCCGGGCGAGCGCGGCGTCGCGACCCTCGCTGGCGGTGACCTCGACCCCGAGCTTGGCGGCCTTCTTGATGTTGCGTCGCCACAGCTGGTTCATGCCCTTGAGCACGGCGTCCTCGTCGAGGGCCGTCCCGTCGGCGTCGCGCAGCGGCACCTGGAAGACGAACTGCGGCTGCCCGGCGGCGAACCCGCCCTCGGCGACCTGCGGCCGCCAGCCGAGCTCGCGCAGCTGGGTGACCACGCGGGCGCCGGCGGCGTCGCGCTCGGTGGGAGCGAGGTCGCCCAGACGGCGTACGTCGACGTCGGCGATGCCGTCCTTGACCTGCTGGGCGCTCCACCGCGCCGTCACGACCGGCGGCCCGATGCGGACGCCGAAGGCGCCGCGGGCCTTCACGTGGGCGGCCAGGGCGGGCAGCGCCGAGGCCAGGTCGGTCTCGGCCCAGTCGAGGACGGGGCCCTCGGGCACGTAGGCGAGGAACCGCTTGACCTTGGGCAGCTGGCGGTAGAGGACCAGGGCCACGCCCACCAGCCGGTCGCCGTCGAAGAAGCCGACCGACTCACGGCGCCACTCGGCCTTCACCCGGCCCCAGCCCGGCGTCTGCAGGAAGCTCGCCGAGAGGCGGGCCGCGAGGTGCTCGCGGTGGGTGGCCTCGTCGATCTCGCGGACCTGGAGGGGGACGGGTCGCGGGGAGGTCGGCACGGTCAGAGACGTTACAGCCGCGCGCGCAGCCATTCGAAGTCCGCCACGTGCGACTCCGCGGGACCGGGGGTCTCGCAGACCACCGGCGCGGCGGCGTCGCGGACGACCGCGGCGAGCAGGTCGGGGTCGATCCGGCCCGCGCCGAAGCTGGCGTGCCGGTCGGCGCCGGAGTCGAAGTCGTCACGGCTGTCGTTGGCGTGGACCAGGTCGATGCGCCCGGTGATGGCGCGCACCTTCTCCACCACCGTGGACAGGTCGTTGCCGCCGGCGTGGGCGTGGCAGGTGTCGAGGCAGAAACCGACCTGCTCGAAGCCCTCGGCCGCGGAGATGGCATCCCACACCCGGCCGATGCGGTCGAGGTAGCGGGTCATCGCGTTGTCGCCGCCGGCGGTGTTCTCGATCAGGAGGGGCAGCGTGAGGTCGGTCGCCTCGATCGCCTTGCGCCAGTTGTCGAAGCCCTTGTCGGGGTCGTCGGCCTTGTTGACGTGCCCGCCGTGGACGATCAACCCCTTCGCCCCGATCTCGGTGGCCGCGTCCACGTGCTGCTGGAGCAGCTTGCGGCTGGGGATGCGGATGCGGTTGTTGGTCGTGGCGACGTTGACGATGTAGGGAGCGTGGACGTAGAGGTCGACGCCCGCCGCCTCGGCGTCGGCGCGCAGCTTCTCCGCGCCCCCGGGGTAGCGCACCTCCGGGCCCTTGTAGCCCTGCGGGTCACCGAGGAAGAACTGCACCAGTGGCGCCTGGCGCGCCGCGGCCTCGGCCAGCGGGTCGTCCTGCTCGACGTGGGCTCCGATGCGGATCTCGCTCATGGCTCCCACCCTAGGAGGCGGCGCCGACGTCGCCGGTCGGGTGCCGGGTCGGTTCCGGGTTGGTGCCGGGGCGCTCAGCCGCGGACCAACAGCGCGAGCACGGAGAGGACCGTGGCCAGCGTCAGCACGAGGACTGGGAGCAGCACGGGACCCAGCACCGGACCCGGGAACCGGCTCGCGCGTCGCGATGGCGGGGTGAGCCGGTCCCGGACGTCGGGCACGGCGTGCTCACGGCTCCAGGGCGGCCCGGGCGGCAGGTGCAGGTCCCGCAGGGCGGCGCGAGCGGCCGTGGCGTCGGGCGGACGGGCGGCCGGGTCCGGGTGGCGCAGCGCGGTCAGGAGCGGGGCCATCGGGCCGGGCGGCACGGGCGCGGTCGGCCCGGCGCCGGTGAGCAGCTGGGTGCCCACCACGCCGGCGGCGTACAGGTCCTGGGAGGGGGTGGCAGGGCCACCGGCGGCGAGCTCGGGCGGCACGAAGCCCTCGGTGCCCACCGGGCCGGGCACCCGGGTCAACCGGCTGTCGCCGGCCACCACGGCGATGCCGAAGTCGGCCAGCAGCAGCCGGGGGCGACCCGTGCCGGTGGGTTCCAGCAGCAGGTTGGCCGGCTTGACGTCGCGGTGCACGACCCCGGCCCGGTGCACCGCGGCGAGGGCGTCGAGCAGCTGGTCGAGCAGGGCGGCGGCGTACGTCGTCGGGAGCGGGCCGTGCTCGGCGAGCAGGTCCTCGACCGTGCCTCCCCGGACCAGCCTGGTGGCCAGGGCGACCCGCTCGTCCTCGGCGACCCAGCCGACCGGCGCCAGCACGTGCGGGTGCCGCACGCGCACCGCCTGCTCACGCACGAACCGGACCAGCGCGGAGGAGCCGGGGTCGTGCTGCCCGAGGACCTTCAGCGCCACCTCCTCGCCACTGCGCCGGTCGGTCGCCCGCCACACCGAGCCCATGCCGCCGGTGCCGAGGTGCTCGCCCAGGAGGTAGCGCCCACCGACCAGGCGGTCGCGGGTCGCGCGGGGACGGTGACGGGGGATCATCGGGGCAGGTCCTACCCCGGGGCGGGGCTCCCCACGCGTCGGTCTCCCCGCGGGGTGGGCGCTGCGGGGTGGGGAGCGCTGCGGGTTGGGAGCGGCGGGCGCGGCGCTGGTAGCCTGCCCTGTCCCTCTCCGGCGGTCACCGATGGCCGACGGCGGTGGACACCGCCGGCGTCGTCCGGCGGGACGCAAGCCCTCCTGCCACGGAGAGACCGTGGCCGCTCTAGTCCAGAGGAGGTGGAGACCGCTTTGCGTGCATATGAAGTCATGGTCATCCTCGACCCGAGCCTCGAGGAGCGCACGATCGCTCCTTCGCTCGAGAAGTACCTGAACGTCGTGACCAAGGACGGCGGCTCTGTGGAGTCGGTCGACGTCTGGGGTCGTCGTCGTCTCGCGTACGAGATCAAGAAGAACGCCGAGGCCATCTACGCCGTCATCTCGCTCAACGCGGAGCCGGCCACGGTCAAGGAGCTCGACCGCCAGCTGACCCTCAACGAGGCGATCCTGCGCACCAAGGTCATCCGCCCCGACGCTCGCTGAGGACCCCCGGGCAGACCTCCGGTCGTGCCCGGTCCCTCGGTCGTCTGTGGATGACCCCTGTCCGTTGTCGGTCCCTCGCGAGAGGATCGCTGGGCAACGACATCGGACACACCGCGTCGGTCCCTCCCGGACCGCACACCAACACGTTGGGAGACACCCCATGGCAGGCGAGACCGTCATCACGGTGGTCGGCAACCTCGTTGACGATCCCGAGCTGCGCTTCACCCCCTCCGGGGCGGCTGTGGCCAACTTCCGGATCGCGTCGACGCCGCGGAACTTCAACCGGCAGACCAACGAGTGGGAGGACGGCGAAGCGCTGTTCCTGTCCTGCTCGATCTGGCGGCAGGCCGCGGAGAACGTCGCCGAGTCCCTCCAGAAGGGCATGCGCGTGGTCGTGCAGGGTCGGCTGAAGAGCCGCTCCTACGAGACCCGCGAGGGCGAGAAGCGCACCGTCATGGAGCTCGACGTGGAGGAGGTCGGTCCGTCGCTGAAGTACGCCACCGCCAAGGTCACCCGCACCACCCGCCAGGGTGGCGGGGGTGGCTTCAACGGTGGCGGCGGCGGTGGCGGCGGCTACTCCGGCGGCGGCCAGGCACCGGCCCAGGGCAACGACCCGTGGGCCACGGCTGGTCCCCAGGGAGGCGGCCGTCCCCAGGGCGGCGGCGGTGGCGGCCAGGGCGGACAGGACCCGTGGGGGGCGCCCGGCGTCTCCGACGAGCCGCCGTTCTGATCCCGGGCTCGACCGACGCGACCAACACTCGCAATCCGCTCAACCATTCCGACCCGGTAGCCACTCCGGGACGGGCTTCTAGAAGGGAAGCACCACAATGGCCAAGCCAGTCTTGCGCAAGCCGAAGAAGAAGGTTTGCCAGTTCTGCAAGGAGAAGGCGACCGGTGTCGACTACAAGGACACCACGCTGCTCCGCAAGTTCATCTCCGACCGCGGCAAGATCCGCGCGCGTCGGGTCACCGGCAACTGCGTCCAGCACCAGCGCGACGTGGCGATCGCCGTCAAGAACGCCCGTGAGGTGGCTCTGCTGCCCTACACCTCGACCGGTCGCTGAGAAGGGGGCTTGAGAAGATGAAGCTCATCCTGACCCAGGAGGTCACCGGCCTCGGTGGCCCCGGCGACGTCGTCGAGGTGAAGGACGGCTACGGCCGCAACTACCTCGTGCCCCAGGGCGTGGCGATCCGCTGGACCCGCGGCGGCGAGAAGACCGTCGAGTCCATCAAGACGGCGCGCAGCTCGCGTGCCGTCCGCGACCTCGGCCACGCCGAGGAGGTCAAGGCCAAGATCGAGGGCCAGACCGTCAACGTGTCGGTCAAGGCCGGCGAGACCGGTCGCCTCTTCGGCGCCGTGACCGTCGCCGAGATCGCCGCGGCGATCACCGAGGCCTCCGGCGAGGCCGTCGACAAGCGCACCATCGCCGTCGACCACGCCGTGCGCACCCTCGGTGCCCACCAGGTGACCGTGCGGCTGCACGAGGACGTGCTGGCCACCGTGGCCATCAACGTCGTCAAGGCCTGACGCACACCCAGCACCACCACACAGCCCCCGCCCGGATCTCCGGGCGGGGGCTGTGTCGTTGCTGGGCGGAAGCGGACTGACTCGGTTGTCCGGCTGGGTCTCGTCACGCCGGTCGCGGCTTCGTCCCTCAGCCGCGGCCCTGCTCGACCCGTTGAGCGTCGTGCGTCGGCGGAGCCGATGGCTGGCCTTGCCGCGTCCGACTGGTGTCTCGACACGGGCGTCGCGGCCTCGCAGGCTCGGCCGCGGCCCTCGCTCGACCCGCTGAGCGTCGTGCGTCGGCGGCGCCGATGGCTCGCGAACCGGTATCCGACTGGTGTCTCGTCACGGGCGTCGCGGCTTCGTCCCTCAGCCGCGGCCCTGCTCGACCCGTTGACCCACGGTGCCCGCGGCTGCGCCGCGGGCATCTGGTCAACGCATCATGATCGCGTCGACGGCCACGGGCTTGCCCCGCGACCAGGTCTTGAACTTCATCTTGCCGGTGAAGGACTTGCTGCTGGCGTTGCGCAGGACGACCACGGCTTGGCGCTCGATGGTCTTGCTCTTGAGCTTGGCCTTGGCCCAGTTGGGGTTGCCCGGGGTCTTGTACTTCAAGATGCCCACGTCAGGACGCGTGGTGCAGATGAGGCGCACCTCGCGGACGTTGGTGCCGCGCACCGAGAAGCGCGCGTTGAACTGCGTGGTCTCGATGTAGGAGCCCCCGAAGGCCTTGCGCGAGGTCGACTCCTTCCACTTGCGGCCCTTCGGCAGCTCGATGTCGGCCGGCACGGTGAACTCGGTGGTCGCCGGGTCCGGGTCGACGTTGCCCGCGGGGTCGGTGGTGCCGACGCTGAGCGTCTTGGTGCCGGCGGAGAGGTCGGGGAAGGTCGTGTTCCCGTTGGAGCAGGGGAAGACCTCGTCCTCGATCAGGCAGGTGTAGGACACGTTGCCCTCCGACGCCGCGAGCCGGAAGGTCGGGCTGTCGGTGGTGAGCATCGGCAGCTCAGGGGTCTCGGCGTCGTACGGGGTGTTGAAGATGTAGGACTGCGGGGCCCGGGTGTCGACCTTCACGACCGCGACCTCGGGGGTCTGCTGCACGTCGGGGAGGTCGGTGTCGGCGGGCGACCCGGGGATGAAGGGGTTGGTGCTCGGGTCGTCGGTGGCGTCGATCTGGCGGTCGGCGGCGTCGAAGGCGCGGACCTTGAAGGTGTAGGGCACCGAGGTGGTGTCGGCGAGGTCGTCGTAGGTGACCGGGCTGGTGCAGCTGGTCCACGACGTCGGCTCGGCGGCGGTGGAGTAGAACTGGCACTCGTAGCCGATGACGTCCTCGTCCTCGTCGAGGTGGGTGCCGCTGAAGGTGAACGTCAGCGAGTCGCTGGCGATGTAGCCGGCGGCGTTGGGGGCAGGGGTGATGCTCTCCAGCGTGGCCTCGGGCGGGACCTGGTCGTCGCAGCGTCCACCGGGCTGGAGGAACGGGATGGGTCCGGCTCCGGTCTCGACCTCGGTCAGGCAGCCGTTGGCGGCGACGGCGGCCGGTGCGAAGGTGACGGGCAGCAGGGCACCCAGCAACGCGGCGGCGGACACGGCGGCCGTGACGGTGGCCGGTCGGCGCAGGCGAGGGGTACGAGTCATGGTGGGGGGTCCTCGGGGGTCGGGTGCAGCGGTGCCGGCGGTGCGGGACCGCCTCTCTGCCAGGTCAACGGGGCAGGACCGTCCCAGGCTACGAAGACTGTCGCGATTTCGGGTCGGATTCGGTCGGCGTCCGCAGATCGGTCGCCTGGTGGACGCCCCCGGGGCGCCTCAGGTTCCCGGCAGGGCGCGCGGCCGACCGCCCGCCCAGGGCGCACGCGCCCACGCGAGCGTGAGGACCACGAGCAGGACGAGCGCGAGGGTGGCGCACAGGACGGCGGCGCCGGCGAGCCCCTCGGCTCCCACGCCGAACACCAGGACAGGGAGCACCGCGGCCGCAAGCACCAGCGCCTCCGCAGTGGCGAACCAGGCGGCCCGGGAGCCCTCCTGCGCGGTCCGCGCCGCCCTCCGCAGCCCGTCGGAGAGCAGCAGCAGGTAGGCCAGCTGCGGGAGGCTGAGGGCCCAGGAGAGCGACTCGTCGGTGTCCGCGACGCGTTCGGCGACCCCCGGGGGCCACACCACGGCGGCGACCACGAGCGCCGTTGCGGCGGCGACCACCATCGCGTCGCGGCGGTGGACGTCGCGGGGCAGCGCGAGGGTCCCGGCCAGCACGAGGCCCCAGCCCAGGGGATCGGGGAGGAGGTCCCAGCCGCCACCGTCGACGACGAGGGCGACGACCACCAGCCCGAGCGCGACCGGGTGCAGCGGGATCATGCGCGCACCCTACGGGCGGCCGGCGGGGGCGTCGCCCAGGACCAGCCAGCGATCCCCCCGCGCCCGGAGCACGAGGACCAGGCAGCGGGTACCGATGAAGACCGCCCCGAAGACCGCCCACACGACGACGAGCCCGGTACCGCTCCCGACCATCAGCAGGACGGGTGCGTAGGCGACGAGGACCAGCAGGCCGGCCCAGGCCAGGTAGACCCCGTCCCCGGCGCCGATGAGCACGCCGTCGAGCACGAACACCACGCCGGCGACCGGCTGGAACAGGGCAGCCGTGAGCAGCACCGGCAGCAGCAGGTCGTGGACGGCGGGGTCGGAGGTGAAGACCGGCCCGAGCACCGGTGCCGCGAGGGCCAGCCCGGCTCCGGTGACGACCCCGGACCACAGGCCCCACCACGTCATCCGGGTGGTGAGCCGTCGGGTCGTCGGTGCGTCGCCGGCACCCAGCGCCCGGCCGGTGAGCGCCTGGGCGGCGATCGCGACCGCGTCGAGGACGAAGGCGAGGAAGGTCCACAGCGTCATCGCGAGCTGGTGGGTGGCGATCCGGGTGGCCCCCGCCGGGTCGGCGCCGGCGCCGGTGGCCACGACGTAGGCGGTGAGCACGATGGCCGCGCGCAGCGTCAGCGTGCGGACGACCAGGGGGACCCCGGACCGGGCGGCGCGGGCGACACCGGCCGGCGAGGGGCGGAGCCGTGCGTCGTGGGCGCGGGCCCCGCGGACGAGCACGACGAGGAGACCCGCCGCCATGGCGCACTGGGCCACCACCGACCCGATCGCCGCCCCGGTCACGCCCCAGCCGACGCCGTGGACGAGCAGCACGTTGAGCGCGAGGTTGCCGAGGTTGCCCGCCACGGCCACGACCAGGGGCGTGCGGGTGTCCTGGAGCCCGCGCAGGACGCCGGTGACCGCGAGGACGACCAGCAGCGGGACCGTCCCGGCGAAGGAGACGGCGAGGTAGTCCACGGCGTACTCCTCGACGGGGCCGCGCACGTCGAAGAGGCCGACCAGCCAGGGCGCGAGCAGGACCCCGGCGACCGTGACGAGCGTGCCGATCAGCACAGCCAGCCAGGTGCCGTCGACCCCCAGCGCCAGCGCGCCGCGCTGGTCACCGGCCCCCAGTCGCCGGGCCACCCCGGCCGTCGTGCCGTAGGCCAGGAAGATGCACAGCCCCACCGCGGTCTGCAGCACCACGGAGGCCACCCCGACCCCGGCGAGCTCGGCCGTGCCGAGGTGTCCGACGACCGCGGCGTCGCCCAGCAGGAAGAGGGGCTCGGCGACCAGGGCCAGGAACGCCGGGACCGCCAGACGCAGGATCTCCCGATCGGTCTGGGACCGCAGTGCCACAGGCCCCTCCCGAGCAGCAATAGTCCGAACGGGCCAGCTGTCATGACCCCGGTGGAAAAGTCGCCGAAACTGTGGGAAACCTACCCGGGGGTCGCCCGTGTCGACATACCGACCGGCAACGCCCGGGTGACGAGAATGTGAACCAGGTCACCAGCAGAAAATCTTCTGTGCACAGCTGTGGGAACACGTTTGCCCAGGTCAGAGCACATGTCTCGACCCCATCAGCGTGGATTTCCACAGGCCTGTCCCCATCCTGTGCACATGGATCCACCGGTCCTCCACGGGCCTGGGCGGGTTATCCCCAGGGCCTGTGGACAAGGTGCTTCCCGAGACCCCCTGCCGGCACGTACGTTCGCGCGGTCGCCGGGGCTTCCTCCCCGCGTGCCGACACCCGGTGCGCGGCACGGCCGGAGCCGTTGTCGGTGCCCGGTCCTAGCCTCGACGCACACGGACCGAGACCGTCGACACCGCCGTCGAGACCAGATCGAGAAGTCAGCCGGGCAGCCCCACCACGGGTCGTGCGGCAGCCAGCCAGGGAGTGCGCGTGAGCATCACCGAGGACCAGCCCGGTCACCTCGACGAGCCGCCCTTCGAGGACTGGGGCGACGGGCCGGTCTCCTACGCGCCCGGTGAGCGGCCGACCAAGCCGAACGACCGCACGCCCCCGCAGGACATGGCCGCCGAGCAGTCGGTGCTCGGCTCGATGCTGATCAGCAAGGACGCCTGCGCCGAGGTCTCCGAGGTGCTGCGCGGCACCGACTACTACCGCCCGGCCCACGAGACGATCCACGACGCGATCATCGACCTCTACGGCCGCAGCGAGCCGGTCGACATGATCACCGTCGCCGCCGAGCTGCAGCGACGCGGCGAGCTCGAGCGCATCGGCGGCGCGCCGTACCTCCACACCCTCTCGGCCAACGTGCCGATCGCCGCCAACGCCGGCTACTACGCCGAGATCGTGCGCGAGAAGGCGATCCTGCGCCGCCTGGTCGACGCCGGCACGCGCATCGTGCAGATCGGCTACGCCGGCGAGGGCGAGGTCGACGACATCGTCGACCAGGCGCAGGCCGAGGTCTTCAAGATTGCCGACAAGCGCGGAGGCGAGGACTACGCCCCGCTCTCGGACATCATGGACGGCGTCCTCGACGAGATCGAGGCGATCGGCAACCGCGAGGCCGGCCTCTACGGCGTGCCCACCGGGTTCGCCGACCTCGACGAGCTGACCAACGGGCTGCACTCGGGTCAGATGATCATCGTCGCGGCGCGCCCGGCCATGGGGAAGTCGACGCTGGCCCTGGACTTCTGTCGTGCGGCGTCGATCCACAACAACCTGAGCAGCGTCTTCTTCAGCCTGGAGATGACGCGTTCGGAGATCACCATGCGCCTGCTCTCGGCGGAGGCGAAGGTGCCGCTGAACCACATCCGCAACGGCAACATGGGCGACGAGGACTGGACCAAGCTGGCGCGCAAGATGGGCGAGGTCTCCAGCGCGCCGATGTTCATCGACGACAGCCCGAACATGACGATGATGGAGATCCGGGCCAAGGCGCGCCGCCTCAAGCAGCGCCACGACCTGAAGCTCATCGTCATCGACTACCTCCAGCTGATGACCTCGGGCAAGAAGGTCGAGTCGCGCCAGCTGGAGGTCTCGGAGTTCTCCCGACAGATCAAGCTGCTCGCCAAGGAGCTCGAGGTCCCGATCATCGCGCTCTCCCAGCTCAACCGTGGACCCGAGCAGCGCGGTGACAAGCGGCCGATGATGAGCGACCTTCGCGAATCGGGCTCGATCGAGCAGGACGCCGACATGGTGATCCTGCTGCACCGCGACGACGTCTACGAGAAGGAGTCGACCCGCCCCGGCGAGGCCGACCTGATCGTGGCCAAGCACCGCAACGGCCCGACCCGCGACCTGACCGTGGCCTTCCAGGGCCACTACAGCCGCTTCGTCGACATGGCCCACTGACTGCAGTAACCGCACGGACCGAACGTCTGCTGCGTGGAGGACGGTGGGCGGGGCGGCTCGCCGGCGGGGTCGGTTCGGTCCGTCCGGCTCCGAGCGGGCGGGCCACGGTGCACACTGCGACGTGTGAGCCGTTTCGGACGCCGCGACGAGCCCGGTACGCCGCTGGGCGCGGGTCGCCTGGCCGACATCTCCGACCCCGCCGTACCCGACTCGCTGCGACGCATCGTCCGGCCGGCCGGTGGCCGGGCGCACCCGCACGTGCTGCGGATGGCCGGGGAGCACCCCCGGGTGCTGGTGGCGGCGCGTCCCGAGGCGCTGGTCCACGTCAGCTTCGCGGACCAGGGCGACGTCGAGGCCTCGGCGGCCTGGTCGGTGGCGTTCGTGCCGTGGGGGCAGGTCGAGGAGATCCGGGTGACCGGGGTGTCGATCACCTTCCGCTGGCCCGGGCACAGCGTCTCGGTGGAGATGACCACCCACGAGGAGGCGCTGCAGACGGTGCTGTTCTTCCTCGACGTGCCCCAGGGCTGAGGGCCGCTGGGGGCGTGGTCTCGACGCCCGCTCCTCGCTGGCGCTCGTCGCTGCTCGACCACCGGAGGACGCCCGCTCCTCGCTGGCGCTCGTCGCTGCTCGACCACCGCAGGGTGGCCCGCGGCTCTCAGCGTCGGTGCTTGCGCCCGTGCTTCAGCACGGTGACGAGCCCGCCGAGCAGGTGCTGGGTGAACCGGTCGTCGTAGTACATCGTGACCTCGTGGCCCAGCGCGGTGTACCAGGACCGCCCGCGTCCCACGCGGTGCGTCCAGGCCATCGGGTGGTCGCCCATGACGCCGCTGACCCCGGGGTAGGTCGGGAACGGGTTCTCCGGGCCGGTCGGCAGGTTCGAGGTGTTGGGGTCCTGCAGGTAGCTCGACTCGTCGATCGACAGCAGCACCGTCGAGCGGCCGCGCACGCTGGATGTGAAGGAGTAGAACTCCTCGATCGGGATCAGCCACTGTTCGGGCAGGTGCCGGGTCGAGCGGTGCGTGGCGCTCTCGGTCACCATCAGGCCCGGCTGCTCCAGCGGGTGCGCGAGGAACCGGCCGCCGGCCAGCAGCCGGGTGTAGAAGGGGTTGGAGTACTCCGTGTCCGCGGCTGAGTGCACCCCGGCCCAGCCGCCGCCGCGGCGTACGAACCGCTTCAGGGCGGTGCGCTGGGCGCCCTCGAGCACGTCGCCGGTGGTGTTGACGAACGCGATCGCGTCGTAGGCGTCCAGGCCGCGGTGGGTGAAGACCGTCGGGTCCTCGGTCGCGTCGACGTCGAAGCCGTGGGCGGCGCCGAGGTCGGTGATCGTGGAGACGGCGGTCTCGATGGACATGTGGCGAAAGCCGGTGGTCCGGCTGAACACCAGCAGCCGGGGGCGGTCGACACCGGCCCAGGTCGGTGCGGCCGACCAGACCAGCGGCGCGACCGGGGCGGCCAGGGCGGCGCCCAGCAGGGCTCTGCGTCCCGGGGACGGGGCGGAGCAGGTGGAGTCGGTGCACATGGGGGTCTCCTCAGACGGCCGAGCCGTCGGCGATGCCGCGGGCGATGCGGATCGAGTTGGCCATGATCGTCAGCGTCGGGTTGAAGCCGGGGAAGGTCGGGAACGTCGAGGCATCGGCGACGAACACGTTGTCGACGTCGTGGAGCCGCCCCGAGGACGCGCAGACCGACGTGCGTGGGTCGTCGCCCATGCGAGCGGTGCCGGCCAGGTGCGCGGTGTAGGTGATGCCCTGGTTGATCAGCGGGAAGGGCAGCACGATCGCGCCGATCGACTGCGGCGCCGCCTGGTGGGCGGCGAGCATCTGCGCGCCGAGGTAGGCCGCGGCCGCCTGCTCGTGCCGGTGCGGGGAGTAGGTGATCCGCGCCGCCGGGTTGCCGAGGAAGTCGGTGACGTCCGGGTCGAGGTCGACGCGGTTCTCGGCCTGCGGCAGGTCCTGGTGGACCAGCTGCGAGCCGGCCACCCCCGCGTGCGGGCCGACCCGCATCGCCGCCTTGTGGGCCGCGCCGTAGCCGGCGAAGCCCGCCATCAGCTGTGCCCCGTTGATCGGCGGCCCGCCCGACCCGAGCTGGATGATCCCGCCCACCAGGTAGGGCACCCCGAGCGCGCTCACCTCCGGCCCGGTGAACGGACCGACCAGGTCGTCGATCTGCAGCGTCGTGGACTGCGCCCGCAACGGGTGCACCGTGAAGGGGAAGAACGCGGCCGCGATCGTGAAGTTGTGGAACATCATGTTCCGCCCGACCTGGTCGGAGCGGTTGCCCAGCCCCGTGGGGTGCGCGCGATTGGCCGACATCAGCAGCAGCCGCGCGGTGTTGATCGGGCTGCCGGCCAGCACCACGGTCGAGGCCTGGATGCGGTGCACCTTCCCCCGCACGTCGCGGTAGCGCACCGCCCTCGCCCGCCGACCGTTGCCGGTGGTCTCCACGCGGTCGACGAAGGCCCGCTCGATGACGCGCACCCGACCGGTCCGCAGCGCCGGGTTCAGGAACGAGACGAGGGCGTCGCCGCGGGCGTTGATCGGGCAGCCGAAGCCGGAGCACATGCCGCACGAGTTGCACGCGGGCCGTCCCTTGCGGGGCTCGGAGTTGACCGCCGCCGGGTACGGGTAGGGCTCCATCCCGACCAGGCGCGCCCCCTCGGCGAGCAGCCCGGCGGCGTACCCCGTCGGGTTGGGGGGCATCGGGAAGTCGCGCCGCCGGGGGGACTGCTCCAGCGTGCGCGCGGGCATCGCGGAGCGGTCGCCCTGCACGCCGACCTGGCGCTCGACGAGGTCGTAGTACGGCGCGAGGTCGTCGTAGCCGATCGGCCAGTCGGCCACCTGGGCGCCGTCGATCGGCCCGTGGTCGGAGAGCAGCGAGAAGTCCTGCTTCCAGAAGCGCGGGGTCTTGGCGTTGTAGTGCAGGCTCGTGCCGCCGACCGCCGCGCCGAGCTGTCCGAGCGCACCCTGCGCGGACCGGGCCACGCCCGAGGACGCCTCGGCCTGGGTGCGCGTGGTGTAGGGCTCGAGCTCGGCGTCGGGGAAGCCGAAGCCGCGGTAGCCCTTGACCTCGTCGGAGCCGTACTCGGTGCCGAGACGTCCGCTCGGCCGCTGCCCCAGCCCCGGGCGCAGGTTGCGACCCCGCTCGAGCACCGTGACGTCCCAACCCCGGCGCGCCAGCTCCCAGGCCGCCGCCGACCCGGCCGCGCCGGACCCGACGACCACCGCCTCCCGGCTCACAGCAGGTCCTCCACGTCGGTGAGCAGCCCCCGCAGGCGCCGCGAGAGCACCCGGATGTCGCCCCCGGCCTCGGCGAGCGGCCCCATCGACGCCTCCGAGGTCGCCAGGGCCATTGCGGGCCCGTACGTCGCAAGCGCGCGGGTCACGTCGAGCAGCGGCAGCATCTCGATCTCGGGGTCGGTGACCTCCTCGTCGGTGTAGCCGCGCGGCTGCCGGTCACCGTCGAAGCCGATGCCCTCCCAGCCCACGCCGTCCCGGTTGCCGCCGTACTCCGGGGCTCCCCACGTGCCCTCGAAGGCGTGGGTGACCGCGACGCCCATCATCGCCGTCACGTCGGGGTCCTGCGCGGTCTGCAGGGCCAGGTCGCGCAGCGGGCCGGGCAGGTCGGCGAAGCCGGGGACAGTGGAGGCGAGCGCGTCCAGGCCGCGGGTGTAGACCTTCTGCAGACGTCGGACCCTGCGCCTCCAGGCCTTGCGCTCGTAGGCGTCCAGCGGCAGGAACCGCTCGAAGTCGTTGCGCCGCGCGCCGCCGCGGTCGGAGAACGGCCCGCCCGCGTAGATCCGCGGCGGGTCGGTGCGGAAGGCGCCCAGCAGGGCGTCGATGCTCTCGTGGGCACGGGCGGCCAGGGCCCCGGGCGCCCCGTCGTCGGCCGGCACGACGCGGTCGACCACCCCGGCCAGGGTGGCGAGCTGGTCCTCGTCGAGGTAGCGCGCGCGGTCGCGGCCCACCGGGACGGCCACCGCCGGCAGGCCGGGTACGGCGAGCAGCGCGACCGTCCCCGCGGCGCCGGCCAGGACGCCGCGCCGGGTCGGCTGCGCGGACCGAGCCGGTCGGGCGGGCCAGGGCAGGTCGATGGGGCCTGTGTCCGTCGTCACACCCGGACAACGCGCAGAACTGGAACTGGTTACACCTCGGGGCACGGGACCGGGGGGACGTCATCCGTCCAGCAGCAGCGGACGTCCCGTCCGCATGACGTCCCCGGCAGCGGCCACCGCGGGAAGATCAAGTCTTCAACCAGTGTTGTCGGGGCATGACCAAGAAGATCGGCTTCCTGTCCTTCGGGCACTGGACCCCCTCCCCGCACTCGGCGGCCCGCTCGGCCTCCGACGTGCTGCTCCAGTCGATCGACCTCGCGGTCGCGGCCGAGGAGCTCGGCGTGGACGGCGCCTACTTCCGGGTGCACCACTTCGCCCGGCAGCTGGCCTCGCCCTTCCCGCTGCTCGCGGCGGTCGGCGCGCGCACCAGCCGCATCGAGATCGGCACGGGTGTCATCGACATGCGCTACGAGAACCCGCTCTACATGGCCGAGGACGCCGGCGCCGCCGACCTCATCAGTGGCGGTCGGCTCCAGCTCGGCATCAGCCGCGGTTCACCGGAGCAGGTCGTCGACGGCTACCGCTACTTCGGCTACGAGCCGGTCGACGGCGACCACGCCGCGATGGCGCGCCAGCACACCTCGGTGCTGCTCGACGTGCTGACCGGCAAGGGGTTCGCCGAGCCGAGCCCACGGCCGATGTTCCCGAACCCACCCGGCCTGCTGCGCATCGAGCCGCACTCGGAGGGTCTGCGCGACCGGATCTGGTGGGGCGCCGGCTCGCGGTCGACCGGGGAGTGGGCCGCCGAGCAGGGCATGAACCTGATGAGCTCCACGCTGCTGACCGAGGACACCGGCGTACCGTTCCACGAGCTGCAGGCCGAGCAGATCGAGATGTTCCGCAAGGCCTGGGAGGCCGCCGGTCACCAGCGCACGCCGCGGGTCAGCGTGAGCCGCAGCATCTTCCCCCTCGTCGACGAGCGTGACCATGCCTACTTCGGCACCCAGTCGCAGAGCCGAGACCAGGTCGGGCACATCGACGGCGGCATCGCGCGCTTCGGCAAGACCTACGCCGGCGAGCCGGACCGCCTGGTCGAGGAGCTCGCCGCCGACGAGGCCGTCCGCGCGGCGGACACGTTGCTGCTCACCGTGCCCAACCAGCTCGGCGTGGACTACAACGCCCACGTGCTGGAGTCGGTGATGACCCACCTGGCACCGGCGCTCGGCTGGCGCTGAGCCCGGGCGTGGGGGGCCGGAGGTCTCGACGCCCGCTCGCTGGCGCTCGCTGCTCGACCACCGGCCCGGCTGCTCGACCACCGGTCAGGCGCTCAGGCCTCGTCGGTCTCCTCGACGGAGTCGGGGTGCGGCTCGGACTCGACGGCCTGGGCGGGTGACTCCAGCACCTCGGCGAGGTGGACCACCGCGTCGCCGGAGGACACCAGGGGCGCCTCGGTGCGGCCGACGACGATGCCGTCGCGGTCGGCGTGCACGAGCCGCACCCGCTTGCCGAAGGAGTCGAAGAGGCCACCCAGCCGCTCGCCCTTGGCGACCCGCTGGCCGAGCTCGGCCTCCAGGTGGAGCATGCCGGTGCCGCGGGCGCGGACCCAGCCCGAGCGCCACGACTCCAGCGTCGGGGCGGGCGGGTCCTCCTCGGGCGGGTCGATCATCCCGAGGTGGGCCAGCACGCGTCGTACGCCGCGGACGCCGGCGTCGACGGCCCAGCCGTCCATGCGCCAGGCCTCCCCGGCCTCGTAGAGCAGCACCTTGGCACCCGCCTCGCGGGCCGCGGCGCGCAGCGAGCCGTCGCGCAACCGGGCGTGCATCATCACCGGCGCGCCGAAGGCCAGCGACAGCTCGCGGGTGCGCTCGTCCTCGAGGTCGGCGCGGATCTGGGGCAGGTTGGTACGGCGGTCCGAGCCGGTGTGGAGATCGATGCCGACCTCGCACTTGGCGACCACCTCGGTCATCATCAGGTGCGCGATCCGGGCCGCCAGCGAGCCGCGGCGCGAGCCCGGGAAGGACCGGTTGAGGTCGCGGCGGTCGGGCAGGTAGCGGTCGCCGTTCATGAAGCCGAGCACGTTGACGATGGGCACCGCGATCAGCGTGCCGCGCAGCTTCTTGGCGTCGAGGTCGGCGAGCACCTGGCGCACCACCTCGACCCCGACGGCCTCGTCGCCGTGGATGGCGGCGTCGATCCACACCGTCGGACCCTCGTGGCGACCGTGCACGACGCGGATCGGCAGGTCGACGTCGGCGCCGGTCACCAGGCGCGTGATCGGCAGCGCCAGCGCCTGCTTGCGCCCGGCACGGACCCGCACCGGGCCGACCTCGAAGGAGTCGCGGGGCACCGCTCACCGCCCCCGGTTGCGACGACGTACGGCGAGGGGCGGGCGCGGCCCGAGGTAGGAGCGTCCCGGGTCGACGGCGAACCCCTGCCGCAGCGCCTCGCGCCCCACCAGCATGCGGAACCCCATCTCGTCTCGTCGCGACAACGTCATCTCAGCCGTCACCGTGCGCTCGAGCAGGGTGACCTCCATCGGCACCACGTACCGCTCCTCGGCGTGCCCCGACGACGAGCGCACCTCGCGCACGTCGACGACCGGGCAACGGGCCGTGACGGCGTCCTCGTCGGTGCCCTGCCAGGGATGGATGGAGAAGCTCACCCAGCGCTCTCCGTCGACCCGCTCCTCGACCAGGTCGAAGGCGTGGATCGCGCTGGTGCGCGCCCCGGTGTCGAGCTTGGCCTTCACCCACGGCACGCCGATCCCCGGCAGGCTCACCCACTCGCGCCAACCCGCGAGGGTGTAGGAAGGGACGGGGGGCTGGTCGCCCGTCGGCTCTGCTGGCACGCTGGCTCGTCCTCTCCGTCGCTCGGCACCGTCGGGCACATGGTGGTCCACACGTCCGGCACTCACACTCGGGTGGTCATGAAACTAGCGATCCTGTCCCGTGCGCCCCGCTCGTACAGTACGCAGCGCCTGCGCACCGCCGCCCTGGACCGGGGCCACACCGTCAAGGTGCTCAACACGCTGCGCTTCGGGATCGACCTCTCCGGGGACGAGCCCGACCTGCAGTTCCGCGGCAAGCAGCTCTCGCACTACGACGCGATCCTGCCGCGCATCGGCAACTCGATCACCTACTTCGGCACCGCCGTGGTGCGCCAGTTCGAGCAGATGGACGTCTACACGCCCAACACCTCGTGGGGGATCTCCAACAGCCGCGACAAGCTGCGGGCCACCCAGATCCTCTCCCGCCACCAGATCGGGATGCCGGCCACCACGTTCGTCCAGGGCCGCGGCGACGTGATCCCGGCGATCGAGCGGGTCGGTGGCGCCCCGGTGGTCATCAAGCTGCTGGAGGGCACCCAGGGCATCGGGGTGATCCTGGCGCCGGAGATCAAGGTCGCCGAGGCGATCATCGAGACGCTGCAGTCGACCAAGCAGAACGTCCTCATCCAGCGCTTCGTCAAGGAGTCCAAGGGCCGCGACATCCGGGCCCTCGTCGTGGGCGACCGCGTCGTCGCCGCGATGCGACGGGTCGCCAAGGGTGACGAGTTCCGCTCCAACGTGCACCGCGGCGGCTCGGTCGAGCCGGTGGAGCTCGACCCCGCCTTCGAGCGGGCGGCGGTGCGCTCCGCGCAGATCATGGGCCTGCGCGTCGCCGGCGTGGACATGCTCGAGGGTCTCGACGGCCCGCTGGTGATGGAGGTCAACTCCTCACCCGGTCTGGAGGGCATCGAGCGCGCCACCGACCTCGACGTGGCGGGCGCGATCATCGACTACATCGACAACCAGGTCGCCTTCCCCGAGATCGACGTGCGCCAACGGCTCACCGTCTCGACCGGGTACGGCGTGGCCGAGATCCTCGTTTTCGAGGCCTCCGAGATGGTCGGCAAGAGCCTGGGCGACTCCGGGCTGCGCGAGCGCGACATCACCGCGCTCACCCTGCACCGGGGCACCCAGGTCATCCCCAACCCCAACGCCCGCCACGTGCTCGAGGCGGGCGACCGGCTGCTGTGCTTCGGCAAGCTGGAGGAGATGCGCTCGATGATCCCCAACCGCCGCAAGCGGATGCGCAAGCCGAAGCGGCTGCCGGCCGAGCCCATCCACGACGCCTGAGACCCGCGTCGGGACGGTCGGCTCGGGTCGGCCGCGACCCGGGGGCGGCTCAGGCGGGCACGAGCTGGAAGCGGCGTCCGGTGACGGCCTCGGGCACGATCGCGACGACCTCCCACTTGGGCGTGGCCACCCACGGCACCAGCGGCAGGTCGTCGTAGCGGCGTGCCTCGTCCTCGCCGAGGACCCGCGCGTGGCCGCGCACCAGCACCGACCAGGCCACCCGTCGGGCGTCGGCGAGCGACTCGACGGAGTCGATCTCCAGCGCCACGTCGGACTCCAGCGCCGCGGCCAGCAGCTTGTTGCCGGCATCGGTGCGGATCAGCAGGGTGCGGTCGACGACCGCGTAGTTGACGGGAACCACGTGGACCTCGTCCACGAGGCGGTACCCGATACGCCCGAGCTCGTGGTCCTCGAGCAGCTCCCAGCACTCCTCCTCGGAGAGGAGCCGCACGAGGGTGTCCGGCGGGTCGACGCGGCCCGTGGAGGGTGCCGTGCCGGGGGTCGTCGCGCGGGACGTGTCGGCGGTCGTGTCACGGGTGTCGTGGTCGGTGGTGCTCATGTCCCCACGCTGCGCCGCCGTCCACCCGGGGGGTAGGGACGGAGGTCCCGCGGGCACGGGACCCCCGGCGGGTGGGTCCCCCACGGTCGGGTGAGCAGCCACGACCGACCACCTGGGCAGGGTCGAGGTCATGGCTGCCCCGAGAGACGAGTCCGTCGCCCTGGTCCTCGACGCCGGGGGCGCCCGATCGGCGTACCAGGTGGGCGCCCTGGAGGTGCTGCTCCCGGCCCTCGAGGAGCGCGGGCACCGGCCGCGGGTGCTGATCGGCACCAGTGCCGGCGCCCTGATCTGCGGTGGGCTCGCCGGGGTGGCCGACCGGCCGGCGGTGGAGCAGACCGCGGCGCTGCGCGACCTGCTGGGCCGGGTGACCAAGCCGGCGGTCATCACCCCGCTGTGGCGCCAGGTGCCGGAGGTGCTGGCGAGGTACGCCTCGGAGACCCTGGGCCTGAGCTGGTTCCGGCTGCGGGGGCTCTTCGGCACCGACCCGCTCCGCGACACCCTGGGCCGGGCCCTGGACTGGGAGGCCGTGCACCGCCACCTGCGGCAGGGCACCCTTGACGCGGTGGCGGTGACCGCGACGACCGTGCGCACCGGCCAGGTCACGATGTTCACCGAGGGGCGCGGCGCGCAGCTGCCGCGCCCGGAGCCGGGTCAGCACCGCCGCTACGTCGAGACCACCCTGGGCGTCGAGCACCTGCTGGCCTCCGCGGCGATCCCCGCGCTGTTCCCCTCCGTCGAGGTGCACGACCCCCAGGAGGCCGCCGGGTGGTACGTCGACGGGGCCACCCGCCGCCGGCACCCGTTGGTGCCCGCGCTGGAGCTCGGTGCCACCCACGTCGTCGCCGTCGGCACCGGCAGCCTGCGCGCCCCGGCCCCCGACCGTGCCGCGGACCGGGAGGCCGTCGACCTCGGGGACGGTGTCGCCACGTTGCTCGGAGCGGTCATGGACGACCCCATGCGCCACGACCTGCGGCGGTTGCAGCAGACCAACCGGCTGCTGCAGGAACCGGCGGTCGCCGAGGTGCTGCACCGGCTCCGCGCCGAGGAGGGCGGGCGCGAGCGGCGGGTGGTGCCGCACGTGGCGGTCGCCCCCGACCGCGGTGACGAGCTGGCGGCGGCGGCCATGGAGGTCTTCGACCGCAACCACCGGACCCTGCTCGGCACCGCCGCGGACCCCGACCTGCAGCTCGTCCACCGGCTGCTGGGCAGCGACAGCCCGCTGCAGGGCGAGCTGTTGTCCTACCTGCTCTTCGACCGCGACTTCTTCGACGCCGCCGCCGCGCTGGGGCACCGCGACGCCCGCCGATGGATCGAGGAGCACCCGGACCTCTGGGTCACCTGAGCCACCGGCGGGTCTCGCCGCAGCGACCGTGCGGACTACTTGACGCCGGCCGAGAGCCGGTAGCGACGCACCGAGAGCGGGACGAAGACGGCCAGGATGATCGCCACCCACAGCAGGGTGTAGAGCACCGGGTGCTGCATCGACCAGGCCTCGGGCACCGCGCCGCGCGGGTCGACGTTGCCGAACAGCTCGCGGCTGGCCTGGGTCAGCGCCGAGACCGGGTTCCACTCCACGAGCGTGCGCAGGAACCCGTCGAAGGACTCCAGCGGCACGAACGCGTTGGAGACGAAGGTCAACGGCATGATCACGATGAACGAGGCGTTGTTGATGACCTCCACGCTGGGCACCATCAGCCCGACCCACGCCATCACCCAGCTCACGGCGTAGGCGAAGAGCAGCAGCAGCGCGAAGCCGAGCACCGCGTCGAGGAACCCCTCGCGGATGCGCCAGCCCACCAGCAGCCCTGTCAGGGCCATGATCGCCAGGCTCAGCACGTTGTAGACGACGTCGGAGGTCGTGCGCCCGACCAGGACGGCCGCCTGCGACATCGGCAGCGAGCGGAAGCGGTCGATGATGCCCTTCTGCATGTCCTCGGCCAGGCCGGCGCCGGTGAACGTGGCCCCGAAGACCACCGTCTGGGCGAAGATGCCGGCGATCAGGAACTCGCGGTAGCCCACACCGCCGGTGTCGATCGCGCCACCGAAGACGAAGGCGAAGAGCAGCACGAACATGATCGGGCTGACGAGCACGAAGACGAGCACCTCGGGAACCCGCTTGATCTTGATCAGGTTGCGCCGGGCGACGACCCAGCCGTCGGTCAGCGCGCGGACCACGCCGGTCGGGCGGGACTGCTCCAGGGTCGGGACGGGCGTGCTCATCGGGTCACCTCGGCAGGGTCGGAGTCGGCGGTGGGGCTGTCGGGGTCGCCCGCCTCGGTGGCGTGGCCGGTCAGGCTGAGGAACACGTCGTCGAGGGTCGGGCGACGCAGCCCGATGTCGAGGACGGGGACGGCGTCGCGCTCGAGGACCTCCAGCACCCGGCGCAGGGAGCTGACGCCCCCGTCGACGGCGGCCGTGAGCTCGCGACCGTTCTCCCCGACGCCGACCTCCCCGGTGGCCACCTCGCCCAGCAGCGAGCGGACCCGGTCGCGGTCGCCGGGGTCGGCCAGCACGACCTCGACCCGCTCGCCCCCGGTCTGGGCCTTGAGCTGGTCGGCGGTGCCGCGTGCGATCGCCCGGCCGTGGTCGATGACCAGGATGTCGTCGGCGAGCCGGTCGGCCTCCTCGAGGTACTGCGTGGTGAGCAGCAGCGTGGCGCCCGAGGAGACCAGCTCACGGATGACGTCCCACATCTGCACCCGGCTGCGCGGGTCGAGACCGGTCGTGGGCTCGTCGAGCACCAGCACCGGCGGGGCCGCCACCAGCGCACCGGCCAGGTCCAGGCGCCGGCGCATGCCGCCGGAGTAGGTCTTGGAGGGCCGGTCGCCGGCGTCGGCGAGGTCGAATCGCTCCAGCAGCTCGCGTGCCCGCGCACGGGCACGGGTGCGGCCCATCCCGTAGAGCCGGCCGACCATCTCGAGGTTCTCGAAGCCGGTGAGGTGCTCGTCGACCGCGGCGTACTGGCCCGAGAGGCCGATCCGCGAGCGCACCCCGTCGGGGTCGGCCAGGATGTCGACGCCGGCCACGACGGCCGAGCCGGCGTCGGGCTTGAGCAGCGTCGTCAGGACCCGCACGGCCGTGGTCTTGCCGGCGCCGTTGGGGCCGAGCAGGGCCAACACCGTGCCCTCGGGCACGGAGAGGTCGAGCCCGGCCAGGGCCTCGACCTCCTTGTAGCGCTTCACCAGGCCGGTGGCCGTGATCATGTCGGTCATCGCGTCCTCAGGGGGTCGAGGGAAAGGGAGCGGAGCTGCGGCAGGGCATCGACGAGGATGCCGTCACGACGCTACTGACCGCCACCGACATCCGGACTCATCGCTGGTCCCGGCACGAGACCCGCACTGGACAGGGCCCGCGGGCTGGGTCAGCGTGACCGCCATGAGCATCGGGACGGTGACCTGGAGCCCTCGCGGAGCCGACACGTGGGCGGACCCGTGGGGCGAGTACGCCGCGCTGCGCGAGCACGACCCCGTCCACCACGTCGTGCCGGCCGAGCAGCCGCACCGGGACTTCTACGTCCTCTCCCGGCACGCCGACGTCCTCGCGGCAGCGGTGGACACGCAGACGTTCTCCTCGGCACAGGGCCTGACGACGGCGTACGGCGAGATCGAGGCCATCGGCCTGGCAGAGCCGCCGCTGGTGATGCAGGACCCGCCCGCGCACACGGCGTTCCGCAAGCTGGTCGCACGAGGCTTCACCCCGCGCCAGGTCGCCGACCTCGAGCCGGAGGTCCGCGCCTTCGTGCGCGAGCGGCTGCCCGCCCTGGCCGACGGCGGGGACGTCGTGGAGGCGGTGTTCAAGCCGCTGCCGAGCATGGTGGTCGCCCACTACCTCGGCGTGCCCGCCGAGGACCGGGTCGCCTTCGACGGGTGGACGGAGGCGATCGTCGCGGCCGGCGGCTCCGGCGACGCGCTGACCGCCGCCGACGCGGCCGGGGAGATGCTGGCCTACTTCGCCGCCCTCGTGGAGCGGCGGCGCCGTGAGCCGCCGGCCGACCCGGGTGCCGACACGGTGGCCCACCTCGTCGCCGCGGGCC